>CAZZYY010000172.1:0-5457 GCA_964658475.1 uncultured Candidatus Methylacidiphilales bacterium
ATTACTCGACCCGCTTCTTCACGTCGGCCTGCACTTCGTCCCACCACTTGTCGAGAAAGCTGCGGCGCTCGGTCTTGATCTGCTCCAGATCGCCCGTCGCATCGGCGCGGGTGAAGAAGTAGAACTTGATCTTGGGCTCGGTGCCGCTGCCGCGCACGGCGACGCGGCTGCCGTCGGCGAGGTGGAAGATGAGCAGGATTTCCTTCGGGATGAGCTTGCCGTCCGCGTCGTGAAATTCCTGCTGGCCGAAGTCGTCCACGCCGGTGACCTTCTGCCCCTGATACTCCGTCGGCGGCTGCGCGCGGAAGGAGGCCAGCAGCTTCTGGATTTGCTGCGCGCCGGACGCGCCCTCAAAGGTCAGCGTACCGAGCTTCTCACTATAATACCCGCACTCGCGGTAAATCTCGTCGAGGTAATCGACCACCGTCTGGCCCTGCGACTTCGCCCAGGCGGCGACTTCCGCGAACATGAGCACCGCCGCGTTTCCATCCTTGTCGCGCACGTAGTCGCCGCCCGTGTAGCCGTAGCTTTCCTCGCCGCCAAAAATGACGAAGCGGCTTTTCTCCAGCAGCGCCGCGCGGCGGGGCTTGGGGTCCATGGCGTTGTAGTCGAGCGCGCCGAGCTTCGTCTCGTACTCGAGCATCTTTTCGCCGATATATTTGAAGCCGGTCAGCGTGTTGATGCAGCCGACGCCGAACTTCTCCGCGATCTTCTGCTGCAGATCGGTGGTCACAAACGTCTTGATGATCACCGCGTTTTTCCTGTTCGCTTCGGTGAGCACGCCCTGCGCGACTAGGCGCGAGGCGCGGTAATAAGCGAAGATCGAGCCGATCTGGTTGCCCGTCAGCAACACCATCTTGCCGGAGGCATCGCGCACGGCCACGCCCATGCGGTCGCAGTCCGGATCGGTCGCCGCGACGATGTCGGCCTGCTCGTCCCCCGCTTGGGCAATGGCGAGCGAAAGCGCTTCGGCGTTCTCAGGGTTCGGCGACTTGACCGTGGAAAAGCGGCTGTCGCCCTGCCGCTGCGCCTCGACGATGGAGAAGCGAAATCCAAAGCGCTCCAGCAACGCCGGCGTGGCCCGGATGCCGGTGCCGTGCAGCGGCGAGTAGACCAGCTTGATTTGCTCGCGCGTGGCCTGGATCACCTCCGGCTCCAGCACGATGCTGGCAACGGCGTCCTGGTACGCGCGATCCGCCGCTTCGTCCAGCGTGCGCACCGTGCCCTTGGCCGACACGGTCTTGAGCAGCGTCGGCAGGACGGAAGGGTCCTGCGCCATCTTGGCGAAATAGCCCGTGATCGCGGAGGCGTGCGGCTCGACCACCTGCCCGCCGTCCGCGCCGTAGAATTTCATGCCGTTGTCGTGCGGCGGATTGTGGCTGGCCGTGATCATGATGCCGGCCTGCGCGCCGAAATGGCGGACAGAAAAGGAGAGCTGCGGCGTCGACCGGTCCGCCGGGAAAAGCAGCGCGTCGATGCCCAGATCGTTCAGCGCCTGCGCGGCGACCTGGCTGAAGTCCTTCGAGAAAAACCGCACGTCGTGCGCGATCACGACACTCGGTTTCCGCCCAGGCGCGAGCTCCAGCAAATAGGCGCCCAGCGCGGAAACGGCGCGGTGCACGTTGGCATCGTTAAGCATGTTGGTGCCCGTGCCCGCAAACTCGGGCCACGCGCCGGCGGGACTGCCGCCCAGCTCCGCTTGCGTCACCACCTTACCCGCCGTGCGGCCGCGCATGCCGCCGGTGCCGAACGCGATGTCGCGATAAAAGCGGTCGTCGAGTTCCGTCCAAGCCCGCGCGGCCAGCAGCTCGTCGATCGCAGCGCGGTCGTGTGGCGCCGTCTGCGCATCGTAAACACGCGCCAGGTTGGCCTGCGTCGTGGGCAGTAGTTTCGTGCGGGCTTCGTCGGACAGGGCGAGGGTGGCCATGCGGCGAGTATAGCGAGACGCTCGCGCCAGACAATCGCGCGTGCCGAGGGAATGCGCAACGCTTGAGCGACAATGGGGTATCATCCCGACAAATCGTCCCCTCGACACGTCCGCACGCTCTCCTATTAATAAGGCATGTCTCACTCCCTCATCGCCGACCTCCACTGGCGTTACGCCACCAAGCATTTTGACGCGGGCAAAACAATCTCCTCCGAGACGTGGCACCAGCTTGAGGAATCGCTGCTTTTGACCCCTTCCTCCTTTGGCCTGCAACCGTGGAAATTCATCGTCGTCACGAGCCCCGAGATGAAGCAGAAGTTGCTTGCTCACTCCTGGGGCCAAAAACAGGTCACCGATTGCTCGCACTTCGTGGTTTTTGCCGGCAAGACGACGATGGATCACCAGTACATCGACGACTTCCTGGCCGACACGGCGGCGAAGCGCGGCACCACCGTCGAATCAATGGCGGGCTACCGCAAGATGATGACCGGCTATCTCGTGCACGACGCGCGCAGCGGCCAAATCGAGGAATGGTCCGCGCGCCAATGCTACATCGCGCTCGGGCAGTTTATGCTGGCCTGCGCGTCTCTTCGCGTGGACGCCTGTCCCATGGAAGGCTTCGTGCCCGCGGAATACGACAAGATTCTCGGCCTGACCGCGCGGGGTCTGACGGCGACGGTTTGCTGCGCGGCGGGGTACCGGGCGGAGTCGGACAAGTATGCGGCCCTGGCGAAGGTGCGCTTCCCGAAGGAAAAGATGGTGGAGTATGTCTAGGCGATGCCTTCTGTAGCGGCGGTCTATGACCGCCGGCGGAAGATCATAGACCGCCGCTACAGAAGACGCTCCTTTCTTCCGACTTTTACCTTTCCCCGTTTTCCTTTTACCCTTTTCCCCATGCCTGACAAATTGACCTGGCGCGACTCCGACGAGATCGCGTATGCGCTGATCGACAAGTTTCCCGACCAGGACCCGCTCAAGCTGAGCTTCCCCAAGCTGCACAAGATGGTCGTGGAGCTGGAGGAATTCGGCGACGATCCCGACAAGTCCAGCGAGGCGATCATGGAAGCGATCCAGATGGCGTGGTACGAGGAGGTCCAATGAGCGACCGCAGCGTGGTCACCTCGCCCGATGCCCCGCCCGCGGTGGGACCGTACTCGCAGGGCATCGCGGCGGGCGGGTTCGTTTTTCTCGCGGGGCAGATTCCGCTCGTGCGCGACACGGGCAAGTTCGTCGAAGGCGGCATCGCGGAGCAGACCGAGCAGTGCATCGCGAACATCAAGGCGCTGCTGGCGAGCCAGGGACTGACCCTGTCCGACGTGGTCAAGGCCACCGTCTTCCTCGCCGACATGGAGGAATTCGGCTCCATGAACGAGGTCTACAAAAAGCATTTCAGCGACGCGCCGCCAGCCCGCTCCACCGTCCAGGTTGCGCGCCTGCCGAAGGACGCGCGCGTGGAAATCGAAGTCATCGCGAAAGGCCGGTCATGAGCGCGGAGGCCACCGACGGCCGCGCGAAGCTGGCCCAGCGCATCTACGGCACGGCGCACATCACCGGCGATTTCCTCCTGCGTTCCGGCGCGCGCAGCACGGAGTATTTCGACAAGTATCTCTTCGAGGCCGATCCCGACTTGCTCAAGCACATCGCGCTCGCGCTGGTGCAGCTCGTGCCCAAGGACGTGGACGCGCTCGCCGGCCTGGAAATGGGCGGTATTCCCCTCGCCACCATGCTCTCGCAGCTCACCGGTCTGCCCGTGCTCTTCGTGCGCAAGAAGGCCAAGGAATACGGCACCTGCAAGATCGCCGAAGGCGGCACGGTGCAGGGGCGACGGCTGCTCATCGTCGAGGACGTGGTGACCAGCGGCGGCGCGATCCTCGATGCGGCCAAGGCGCTGCGCGAGGAAGGCGCGGTGCTGCGCCAGGTCGTCTGCGTGATCGATCGTGAAAGCGGCGGTGCGGCCAACCTCGCCAAGGTCGAGCTCGACCTGAAGCCGCTTTTCACCATGACGGAACTGAAGGCGGCCGGGGCATAGCGGCGCGCCGGGGAAAGCTGGTGCGGACAGGAGGAACATGAAGCACACGAAAGTCCTACCCGACCCGCTTTTTCATGTCCCTCATGTTTTTCCTGTCTCGCCTGATTGATCGCGAAAATGCCTGACCGGGAGCACCGTGGCATTTCGCGCGCGACGCATTATCCTGTTCCCATGTCGCGTTCCGCCGAACTCTTCGCCGAGGCGCTCCGCTACCTGCCCGGCGGCGTGAACTCGCCGGTGCGCGCCTTCCGCGCCGTGGGCGGGGAACCGTTTTTCGCGCAGCGCGCATACGGCTCGCGGGTGGAGGATGTCGACGGCCGCAGCTACATCGATTACGTCTGCTCCTGGGGCCCGGCCATCCTCGGCCACGCGCCCGCCGCCGTCATTGCCGCGGTGCGGGAAGCCGCCGGCGCCGGCACGAGCTTCGGCATTCCGAATCCCTACGAGGTCGACCTCGCGCGGCTGATCGTCGAGGCGGTGCCGTCGATCGAAAAGGTGCGCATGACCAACAGCGGCACCGAGTCGACCATGACCGCCATCCGCCTCGCGCGCGGCTTCACCCGCCGCGACCGCCTGATCAAGTTCGAGGGTTGTTACCACGGCCACGTCGATTCGCTTTTGGTCAAGGCCGGCTCCGGCGCGCTCACGCTCGGGCAACCCGACAGCGCCGGGATTCCTGCCGCCCTCGCCGCGCTCACGCTCACCCTGCCCTTTAACAACGTGGACGCCGTGCGCGCCGCCTTCGCGCAATATCCGGGAGAGATCGCCGCAGTCATCCTCGAGCCGCTGCCGGCCAACGCCGGGCTCATCCCGCCCCTGCCCGGTTTTCTTGAAACCCTCCGCCAGCTCTGCACGGCGAACGGCGCGCTGCTCATCTTCGACGAGGTCATGACCGGCTTCCGCCTGGGCTGGGGCGGCGCGCAGGAACGCTTCGGCGTACGGCCCGATCTCACCTGCCTGGGCAAGGTCATCGGCGGCGGCCTGCCCGTCGGCGCGGTCGGCGGACCCGCGGCTATCCTCGATTACCTCGCGCCGGTGGGACCGGTCTACCAGGCCGGAACGCTTTCGGGCAATCCGCTCGCCATGGCGGCCGGCCTCGCGCAACTGCGCGCGTTGAAACAGGACAACGTTTACGCCCGGCTGGAGCAACTCGGCGAGCAACTGGAAATACTGACCCGCGCCGCGCTCAAGTCCGAGGGACTCGACCACGCTTTATATCGCTACGGTTCGATGTTCTGTCTCTTCTTCACGCCCGGCCCCGTCCGCAATCTCGACGACGCCAGAAAGGCCGACCTGCCCCGCTTCGCCCGCTTCTTTCACGCGCTGCTGGACGCCGGCGTCTACGTGGCCCCCTCGCAGTTCGAGACCGGCTTCATCAGCTCCGCCCATTCCGAGGCCGACGTGGACGAAACCGGTCGCGCCATCCGCAAAGCGCTGAAAGCCGCCGCAGCTTGATTCCGCCGCTGCTGCGGCTCCGGCATCGAGCCGATGCCGGCTACCT
>CAZZYY010000173.1:0-5425 GCA_964658475.1 uncultured Candidatus Methylacidiphilales bacterium
CCGGCTACCTGTTTGTCTTGGCCCGCTGGTTCAAGCGGTCGTTCCAGCATCGGACCGATCCCGGCTTGAAGGAAAGTCCGATCCTGGAGATTTCTAGAGATCGGCACTGTAACTATTTCCCCGCCCTCGCCGTCTTAAACGGCATGAAGCAAGCGGTCGCCTTACCTCTCCCTGCCGGAGCTGCCCGATGATCACCGCCATTGTCCTGCGCCAGTTCCGCCTCCGCGCGCGCGGTGCCGCCCGGTATCTGCGCGTCCGGACACGCCTTCACTGGCGGCGGCTGCCCTGGCGGTTTCACGTTCGGGGGATTCTTTTGCCCCCGTGGCCAAACTATGGCGTCTCCCGGGTGCGCCGGAAGACGGCCGTCGCCGTCCGCGGCTGATCGGTTGCGGCGCCGCTCCGCCTGCCGGCGCATGGCGCCTCTCTTTTTTAATTCCCTCGTCAGCCCGGCGCGAACTTGGTTGGTTAGACGCGTGCTAGCCAAGGTGTTCTCCGCCGCAGTCTGGGGCGTTGACGCATCGCCGGTGGAGGTCGAGGTCAATTCCGCGCCCGGCAAGATGGCGATCGTGGTCGTCGGGCTGCCCGACGTGGCCGTGAAGGAGAGCCGTGACCGTGTTTTTCCCGCGGTGACCAACAGCGCGTTCAAATTTCCCTACGGCCGTACCACGATCAATCTCGCCCCGGCCGACGTGAAGAAGGAGGGCCCGAGCTTCGACCTGCCCATCGCGCTCGGGGTCATCATGGCTTCCGAGCAGGCCAACCTGAAGCATCTCGATCGCTACTGGGTGGTGGGCGAACTGGCCCTGACCGGTGAGGTCCGTCCGGTGAAAGGCGCGCTCTCCATCGCTCTCTCCGCGCGCCGGCACAAGAAGCGGGGACTGATCGTTCCGGCCGCCAACGCGGTGGAGGCCGCCGTGGTGGAGGGGCTCGACGTCTATCCCGTCACGCACCTGCGCGAAGCCGCCGAGTTTCTCAGCGGCACCCGCGACATCGCGCCCGTCCGGGTCGATCCCTCGAGTCTGCTCGGCCAGCTCGATGCCATCGAGCATGATTTTGCGGACGTGAAGGGCCAGGAGCACGTGAAGCGTGCGCTGGAAGTGGCCGTGGCCGGCGGCCACAACGTCCTGATGATCGGCCCTCCGGGCAGCGGAAAATCGATGCTGGCCAAGCGAATCTCGGGCATTTGCCCACCGCTCACGCTGGACGAGGCGCTGGAGGTCACGCGCGTGCACAGCGTGGCCGGGCTGCTGCCGCCGGAGGATGGCATCGTGACGCGCCGGGCCTTCCGCTCACCGCATCACACCATCTCCGAGGCCGGGCTGGTCGGCGGCACGGCCAATCCCAGTCCGGGCGAGGTCAGCCTGGCGCATCATGGCATCCTCTTTCTCGACGAGTTGCCGGAGTTCCGCCGCAATGCGCTGGAAGTGCTGCGCCAGCCGCTGGAGGACGGCACCGTCACTATTTCCCGCGCCGCCGGATCGATGACGTTTCCCGCGCAGTTCATGCTCGTGGCCGCCATGAACCCCAGCCCGGGCAGCGGCGGCTTCGGCGATGCCGAGCGCGGGCGCGCCACGCAGAACGACATCCGCCGCTACCTGAACAAGATTTCCGGCCCGCTGCTCGACCGCATCGACCTGCACGTGGAGGTCCCCGCCGTGAAGCATGAAATGCTGCTGCGCCCGCACGCCGCGGAGACCTCCGCCACGATCCGTGAGCGGGTGGTGCGCGCCCGTAACGTGCAGCACGCGAGGTTTGCCGCCAAGCGCAAGGTGCGCTGCAACGCGCAGATGAGCCCCAAGGACCTGAAGGCCTACGTGCCGCTCGATGCCGAAAGCGAGGGCCTGCTGCGCATGGCGTTGAGCGAACTGAACCTGAGCGCCCGCGCCTATGACCGCATCCTCAAGGTGGCGCGCACCATCGCCGATCTCGCCGAGGCGGAGAAGGTCGATGCCACGCACTTGAGCGAGGCGATCCAGTATCGCACGCTCGACCGGCAGGTCTGGGGCTAGGGAATGCGACTGTTCTCCCGCATTCTCTTTCGCATTTCTGCGCCGGTTTCACCTCAGACGTTTCGCCTGACGCATACCACGGTGGCGCTGCGCATCGTCCGCTCGCCTCGGGCACGACGCTACCTCCTGCGGCTGGAGGAGGATGGCGCGGCCCGGCTGGCCATTCCGCGCCGCGGCTCCCAGGCGGAAGCGATGCGCTTCCTGGAACGTAATCGCGACTGGCTGGAGGTCCGGCACCGGCAGTGGCTCGCCCGCCGCGCCGCGCGACCTTCCTGGCAGGCGGGCACCACGATCCTTTTCCGTGGCGAGCCGGTGGTCCTCCGCGTCGCGAACGATCGTCTCGGCAGCGCCATCACCTTCGCCGACCAGAGCATCCGGACGCCGCCGGCGGGGGACTTCCGCACGACAATCCGGGCCCACCTCCGCGCCCTGGCCGAGCATGAGCTGCCCCCACGCACCCGCGAGCTCGCGCAGCAGCACGGGATCGCGATCCGGCGCGTCCTGGTTCGGGCGCAAAAGACGCGCTGGGGCTCCTGCAGCGCGACCGGCACGATCTCCCTGAACTGGAGGCTGATCCAGGCCCCGGACCTCGTGCGCGATTATCTCATCATCCACGAACTGATGCACCGGCGGCAGATGAACCACTCCGACCGCTACTGGAAGCTGGTCGCCGATGCGTTCCCGCGCTGGAAGGAAGCCGAAGCGTGGCTCAAGAAAACGCGGATTGAGATGCTCGGCTGATGCGCCGGGCGGCTACAGCAGGTCGTACGCAGCCATCGCTTTCTTCAGCGCCTCCAGATCGACGATCGCATTCAGGCGATGGTCCTTGGGAAAGATAAGAAACCGATGCTGCGTCTGCGGCAGACAGCCGGAAATCCATTCCGCGTTGCCGCACAGGTAGGAATCACTAAAGATCTCGAGCACCTTGCACTTGGCCGTGCTCCAGATCAGGTTGCTGAACGCCGAGCCATGCGGCCCCGCGATCGCCTCGGCCTGGGAGAAGAGCTGGACCTGTTCGGAAAAGCTCAGCGTGGAGGGATCGATGATCGTCCAGCCAAGGCCCTGAAAGAAGTCGAGGATCCTCGGCTCGTCGACGACATTGCGAACAATGCCACGGCGCCGGAGATAGAGGCGCTTGGGCAGCGGCGATTCCGGCGGTTTCACCCGTGGCAGGAATGTCCGGCGCAGCCAATCGACCACGTACGGGCTGTAGGAGGCGATCATGCTCGGCGGCGAGCTGAAGTAGTAATTCTCCACCACGAGGTGCTCTTCGCTGGTCCATCGGCAGCGGTCGAGCACCCCCAGGAGGCTCAGGGCCTCGACCTGGAACGATTGCTTCGCTGCCGGAACCAGGATGCGCGTATCAGGGGGAAACTCCGGCAAAAGGGCCAGCCTGGGCAATGAATCCTTGAGCCAGTGTCCGTACGGTTGGATCACGTCCGTCCGCATCCACCGCGAGATGATGCTGGTCCAATTTCCCTCCAAAAATGGAGCACGGGCGCGGGGCCCGCGAAAATAATTGTAGGCCGGCGCGTCCCGCAGCCGAGGGTCCTTCAGCGAACGGCAGTAGACGGCCTCCTGCGAGATCAAGCCATCGGCGCTGATGTGGGCCAAGCTTGGGCTGATCAATTCCGCCTGAGGATGGCGAATCCAGAAAATCGGCCAGGGCTGCTGGCCATGCTGGTTCTTGTTCGCCAGCACCATCATCGAATCAGGCGAGGAGGGCGGCGTGCCCTGATCGGTCAGAACAATGCAGCCTTCGTGGCGGGGCGGCTGCGCCAGGAGGAGCGCAAAGTCAGAATAGACCCCGCGCGGGAGCCCCATGGACCACGAAGGCGGCAGCCGGCGAATCCAGCCCAAGGTTTCATGATAAGCGGCAATGCCCGCACCTTTGATCCATCGCGCCGCGCCATGCAGGCGGGGAAAACGTCTCAGCTGAAAAATAAAAAATCGAAACATGCTCGCGGCGTCACGGGGTAAGACGTTTGTCGCACAAAAGTAGCCGTGATTTAACGAAATTTTCCCGTCAAGCCGGGCATTTGCTGCAGATAAGCGTGGTGGGCCAGCTGAAGCCCCGAGGCTTTATGAAGCGTCTCCTGATATTCGCAAGCCGGAACCGATCCCGCCGTGATGCCGCTGCCGACGGAAAAGTGAAGGTGATCGTCTTCCTGCACCAGGGTGCGGATGGCGAGGCTGAACGTCGCGTCACCCGTGGCGTCGAAGCAGCCGATCAGCCCGGTGTAAATGCCGCGCGCGCAGGGCTCCAGTTCCGCGATGATCTCGCAGGCCCGTTTCTTGGGAGCCCCGCTGATCGAGCCTCCCGGAATGCAGGCGCGCACCGCGTCCAGAGCGTCAAGGCCGGGGCGCAGCAGCCCTTCCACCGTGGAGACCAGATGGAAGACCTGCGAGAAACGCTCCAGTTGCGCCAAGCGCGTGACGGTCACGCTGCCGTATTCGCAAATGCGCCCCAGGTCGTTGCGCTCCAGATCGGTGATCATGATGAGCTCGGCCAGTTCCTTCGGATCCGTCTGGAGCTCGAAGGCCAGCTGCTCGTCGCGCAGCGGATCGCGATCGCGCGGCCGGGTGCCCTTGATCGGCCGGGTGGTGATGTGACGGCCGCGAATGCGCAGGAAGAGCTCGGGTGAGGCGGAGAGAATGCGCACATCGCCAAAGTCGAGAAAGGCCCCCCCGGGCGCCGGGCTCCGGGCGAGGAGATGTTCAAAGAGCCGGTAGGGGTTGCCGGTGAACGGCCGCGTGAATCTTTGCGCCAGGTTGACCTGATAGATATCGCCTGCCGCGATGTATTCCTTCGCGCGAAGGACGCGCGCCTCGAACTCCGCCTGGCTCTGGTTGGGCCGCCAGCCGGAGTCGCGTTCGTGAGGATCACGCCCGGGACGGGCAAAGTCCCGATCCAGCAGGTCCCGCCGGGCCGTCCACGCCGCGCTGGTTTGATTTTCCTGGATGACATGGATTTCCGGAAACCAGCCAAAGCGAAAGACGCCCTCGTAGGTGATGTAGCCGATGGCGCCGCTCCGCGGATGCGGAGAGTCGCCCCCGGCATCGCGCCCCCGAGACAAGAGTTCCCGCAGGGAAGACCAATCTTCCGGTCCACCCGTTACAACTTTCTCCGGCTCGCCCGCCTGCAGGATGGCACCCGGCTGATGCCACGAATTAAGCGAGACGAAAGGGGCGGGCATGGAAAACCGTGATCCTTAGTCTACCGCACTTCCGAGCAAAAATGCAGATCAATTACCGTGGCGATTTGCTCCGAGGCGAGTTCGTCATCGGTTCGGGAAGACAGGAAAGACAGGCAGGAAGGCACCGCGCTCGCGGCGCCCGCTGAGGGTTGAGTCGATCCCGCTGCCTCCTCCATTTCTCGTTCCCCAACGGAAAAGGAGAAACAGGTAGCCGGCGCT
>CAZZYY010000174.1:0-263 GCA_964658475.1 uncultured Candidatus Methylacidiphilales bacterium
ACCTGACTGAGCGCCGGCTACCTGACTGAGCGTGGGCCGGACGTCTAACCGTGGCTTGCGTTGGCCCCAGGCCGGAGTCACCGCAGGGCCAAATCCGTTCGGAAAAGGAAAGCATTTCTGCAGCGCGCGCCATCCTGCTCGCCGGCAATCCGCGATCTTTTTCCAGCAAGCGCCGTCTATGACCGTCGATGTCTTGACAAAGACCGTTCGCAAGGTCTCGGCGGTCATCGTCCGCCGCTACAGAAACATATCCTCACCCCAGC
>CAZZYY010000174.1:273-5389 GCA_964658475.1 uncultured Candidatus Methylacidiphilales bacterium
AGCTCCGCGATCTCCTCGGCCGGGTAGGTGATGATCTCCGCCATCGTTGGATGATAGTGGGGCATGGCGGCCAGTTCCGCCGCGGTGCCGTGGTAGCGCATGACCGCAATTTGCTCGTGGATCAGATCGGCGGCGTGGGGGCCGATGATCTCCGCGCCGATGATCTCGCCGCGCGTCTTTTCCGCGATGAGCTTCACAAACCCGAAAAGCTCACCCGCGATCTGCGCCTTGCCGTGGTCCGCGAAGGGATACTGCGCGGTCAGGTAGTCGATGCCCTGCTCCTTCGCTTCCGCTTCCGTCAGGCCAACGACGGCGATCTCCGGATCGGTAAAGGTGACCAGCGCCTTGAGGCGGTAATCGGCTTTCTCCATCGGCTCCGCGCTGCCCCGGGCGAGGCGCACCGCGTTGCGCGCCGCCCACTCGCCCTGCTGGATCGCGATGTGGACCACCTCATGCCGGCCGGTCGCGTCGCCCGCGGCGAAGATGTGCGGGACATTCGTCGCCAGCGTGTCGTCCAATCCCAGGCAGCCATCCGGGGCGATCTCCACCCCCAACTGCTCCAGCCCGAGCCCGCGCACCGCCGGGTCGCGCCCCATGGCGCACAGGATTTCCTCGGCCTCCAGCGTCTGCGTGTCGCCGCCCTGCTCGTAGGTGATCCGCTTCAGCTTTCCCGCCCGCTCCACCCGGAGCAGCCTGGTGCTGGTGCGCACGTCGATGTCCTCGGCCCGGAAGGCGCGCTCCAGCTCCGCGCTGACATCTGGGTCGTAATTGCGTACCAGCCGGTCGCCGCGCTGGATGAGGGTGGTCTTCGCGCCCATGCGGGCAAAGAATTGGCCGAGCTCAACCGCCACCACGCCGCCACCCAGCACGGCCAGAGAGGCGGGAATGCTTTCGGTCATGAGCGCCTCGTCGCTCGTGATGTAGCCGATCTCTCGCAAGCCCGGCACCTCTACGCACCGAATGACCGACCCGGTGCTGATGATAAAGGTCGCGCCGGTCACTTGCTTGGTTGTGCCGTTTTCCGCTTGAATCGCTAGCGTGTGGGCATCCTGGAACGTCGCCCGGCCGCGCACGAAGGTGAACTTCCCGTGGCGCAGGTCGTTCTCACGGTAGGATGCGAAGTCGGCGATGAGCCGCTTCTTGCGCGCCTGCACCGCCGGCATGTCGACATCGAGCGGCTGGACGTTGAGCCCAAACTCGCCCGCGCGCCGGATCTCGTGCCAGCGATGCGCCGATTCCAGGAAGGCCTTCGACGGCATGCAGCCCCGCAGGATGCAGAGGCCCGCGATTTCCTTGCCGCCCTCGACCACGGCGGTGCGGGCACCCTGCGCGGCAGCGGTGCGACCCGCGGCATAGCCGGCGCTGCCGCCGCCGACCACCACCACGTCGTAGTCGTACCGGTCCGCCATGGATCAGGCGGGTGCGCCGACGAGCACTGTGCGGGCGCCGCCGAACTTGGGATAAAGATAGCGGTCGGCGGGCAGGCCCTTGCGCGTGACCAGGCGCGCTTCCTTCAAGCCGCGGTCGCGCAGCCGGCGCAGGCTGTCATATAAGAGATAGGTGCCCAGCCCGCGGCAGCGGTATTCGTTCAGCACGCAGACGCCCACCGGCAGGTTGCTCACCTGGTCGCCCGAATCGCGAATGGCCGCCGCGGCGATGATGCGCGCGCCGTGCTTCACCGCAATGAACACCACCTCGCCCGCGGGAAAGGCCACATCGATCAGTTCCTCCGCCAGCTTGACGCGCGTGCCGAGGTCGTCGCTCCAGGCCGGCTCCATGGAAAGCGAGCGGCTGATCGCGGCGGAAAGAAGCTGCCGGTCCTCGGGCGAGGCGGCCTCGACCGTGTAGCGCGCGTCGATCGGTGGAACCGTCTTCGGCAGCGCCTCGAGGTTCCACGTAAACTGCACCCACGTCGACAGCTTCATGCTCGTACTTTCGCGGCGCACCGGAAACCGCGCAAGGGATTTCGCAGAAAGCGCGGGCCACGACGATCAAATTGTAGCGGCGGTCTATGACCACCGACGCACATTCACAAGTTATCCGCCGACGGTCATAGACCGCCCGCTACAACTGCGTCATCTCCCGTCCCTCTCGTTCCCAAGTTGCACTTGGGAACGCCTTGTGTATTCGACGGCTTAAGCCGTCGCGGCCATACGCCTATTTATCGGCACCAAGGCCGCTCAAACGGCGAATGCCCCGTACATTCCCATTTCACTTGGAAACGAAATGCAAGAAAGGTAGCCGGCGCACGCGTGTTCAACTCAAACCGACGCTCGGAGAGCGCCGGCTACCTGACCGAACGCGGGACGACACCGTGCGCACGGGGCCAACATCGGCCTAAGGCCAAGACCGCAGCATCTGCAAAGTTGATTCTGGAACAGAGCAACCGCCGCGACAATCGCGCCGTCTCCCATTCGATTTCTCCCGCCCCATTCGCCGAAAAAATCTGGCCTGCCCCCTGCTTCGATCTTCACATGTCTTCTTCTGCTCAACCCGGGACCGGCGCGCGACGAATCCATTTGCGCGCCGCCGACTCGCTACTAGCCTAATTCTGTGGCGCGTAAGAAACCCTCTTCGTCCGACGAGCCCGCACCGTCCGCGGAATCGATGAGCCCCCTGCCCGAAGGCCTCGACACGCTTTCCGCCTTGCAGCTGACGGACCTGATTGCGCAGTTCCATCCGCTCGATTCGCCCCGGCGCGTCGAGCTCGGGTACCTGCGCCGCCGCATCGAGGAACTCGAAATCCTTAACGACCAGGCGCGGCAGGCGGTGGAGAAACTCGACGCCGCAGTGACCAAGCTCACGCAGCCGGCCAACCGCGTCGGCACGCTGCTCAACCTGCCCAAGCCGGACACCGCCCTCGTCGTGCAGGGCGGCGCGGAATTTTACTGCACGGTCGATCCGCGCCTTTCGCAGTCGAAGCTGCTCGTCGGCACGCGCGTTCTTCTTAACGAAGCCTACGTGGTCATCGGCGATCTCGGCTTCGAGATGGGCGGCCCGGTCGCGAAGATCCAGGACCTGCTGCCCGACGGCCGCCTGCGCGTGGGCCAGGAAGGCGGGCTGGCCAATACGCTCGTGCAACGCTCCGCCAACCTGGGCAAGGAAAAGCTCAAGCCGGGCCTGGAAGTGCGGCTCGATTCCTCGCAGCGCGTGGCCCTGGAGGTCGTGGCCCAGGCGCAGGCGCGCGACCACTTGCTCGAGCAGGTGCCCGAATTGCCCTGGGAAAAAGTCGGCGGCCAGGACGAGGCGCGCCAAGCCGTGCGCGATGCGGTCGAGCTGCCGCTGCTCCATGCCGATCTCTTCACGGCCTACAACCACACCTCGCCCAAGGGCATTCTGCTTTACGGCCCGCCCGGCTGCGGCAAGACGCTGCTCGGCAAGGCCACCGCTTACAATCTCACGCGCCAGCTGCGCGAGAAGACCGGCTCCGATCACCGCGAGTACTTCATGCACGTCAAGGGGCCGGAAATCCTCAACATGTGGGTTGGCGAATCCGAGCGCCAGGTGCGCGAGCTCTTCGCCCGCGCGCGCGAAAAGGCGAAGGAAGGCTTCCTGCCCTTTATCTTCATCGACGAGGCGGAATCGATCCTCGGCACGCGCCGCGCGGGCCGCACCAGCGGCATCCTCAACACGCTCGTCCCGATGTTCTGCGCGGAGATGGACGGCATCGAGTCGCTCCAGCAGATGGTCATCATCCTCGCGTCCAATCGCGCGGACATGATCGACCCGGCCATCCTGCGTCCCGGCCGCATTGACCGGAAGATCAAGGTCTCGCGCCCCACGAAGAAGGGTTCGGAGGAAATCTACCGCATCTACATCACGCCGAACCTGCCGCTCGACCCCGCGCTGCTGCAGAAGCACGACGGCAACGCGCAGGCCGCCATCGACGACATCATCGCGCAGCTCATCGACCAGCAGTTCAGCCAGCGCGAGGAGAACCGGTTCCTCGAAGTCACGCTGCGCAGCGGCCGCCACGAGTACCTGCATCGCGGCGATCTCGTTAGCGGCGCGATCATTGCCGGCATCGTCGAGCGCGCGAAGGAAACCGCGATCAAGCGCGCCATCAGCTCGCCCGAGCCGACCGGCCTCTCCGTCTCCGATTTCCTCGAGGCGCTCAAGACCGAGTACAAGCAGAACGACATCTTCCCGCCCAACGACATCACGGAGGACTGGCTAAAGCTGGTCGACTACGATCCCGAGAACGTCGTCAACCTTTCGCCGGTAAAGCCTCGTCGCCGGGAAGCGAGTGGGGTGGTGTAAACATCTTTCACGATGCGAAACGCCGTCATAACGCTTGGGCTCCTTATCGCAGCGAGTGGAGCTGCGTTCGCGGAGAACGAAAAGACTCGAAATTACGTCACCCTTTTGGCACCGAACGATGAGGCTTACACAACATTCGTCTCGGCCGGGAGAACAGTGCGCAATCATCTAACGAAAGGGTCGCCGACCCAGAATTTAAATCTTGTTCTTCCTGAAACCACCTCCGAAATGGATGTGTACATTCCCCATTTGAATCTCTCGCGTACGATTAAGGTCAAGCCGGACGCCGGCTCTCACTTTTATCTGAGCATTCGTAACAGCGGGCTCTCTGTTGAACAAAGAGACGGACCTTGAACTAAATTCATGCAACCGCACCCTCCCCCGTGGCCGATCTGCTTTGGCTTGGAAACGGAATTGGGCATCACGGTCATGGAAGATCCCGAGGCCGACGTGGTCGAGGAGTCCATCGCCCTCGTCCGCTCGGCCGCGCAGCACGGCGTGGCCAATCTCTGGGACTACGCCACCGAGGACCCGCATCGCGACGCCCGCGGCTTCCGCGCGGCCGAGCTGCGGCAGGACACCGACGAGGCCAACTACTATTCCCAGGACGCGCGCCGCGAACTCACCTTCCAGGAGATCAAGAGCGATCTCGTCCTGCGCAACGGCGCGCGCTTCTACAACGACCACGCCCATCCCGAATACTCCACCCCCGAGTGCGCCACGCTGGTCGACCTGATCGCTCAGGACAAGGCGGGCGAGCGGCTGCTGGAGGAATGCGCCCGCGTCGTCACGCGCCGCGGCTCGCGCACGGTCAAGCTCTACAAGAACAACACCGATTTCCGCGGCCACAGCTACG
>CAZZYY010000175.1:0-4347 GCA_964658475.1 uncultured Candidatus Methylacidiphilales bacterium
ACGTGATCTACTCGGACCGGCGCTCGGAGAGCGCCGGCTACTTGACTGAGGGAGATCGCCGATCGCGCACTACTTCTTCCCGAACCCCAGCACGTCCTGCATGGAGTAAAGGCCGGGCTTCTGCGTGTGCACCCAGATTGCGGCGCGCAGGGCGCCCCCGGCAAAGGTGTCTCGGCTCGACGCCCTGTGCGTGAGTTCCACCCGCTCGCCGGGAGCAGCAAAGACCACAGTGTGATCGCCGACCACGTCGCCGCCACGCAGCGCGTGCATGCCGATTTCCTTCTTGGAACGCGCGCCCACGTCGCCGGCGCGGCCGTTCCGCACCAGTTCCTCGTACGAACCGCCGGCGGCCTGCGCGAGAATCTCTCCGAGTCGCCGCGCGGTTCCGCTGGGCGCGTCGAGCTTATGGTGATGATGCATCTCGATCACCTCCTGGTCGAAGGCATCGCCCAGCGTTTCAGCCGCGATCCGGGTCAGAAAAAAAAGCAGGTTCACGCCGATGGAGTAGTTTGGCGCCCAGACGATCGGCCGCTTGGCCGCCGCCGCCTCGATCCAGGCCCGCTCCTCCGCGGTGTGGCCCGTCGTGCCGATGACCAGCGACTTGCCGCGGGCCAGGGCCAGATCGACCAGCCCGGGCGTGACGGAATGATGCGCGAACTCGACCAGCACGTCGCAGCGATCGACGATGGTGTTCAGGTCATCGTCGCGGTCGACGCCGCCGATCAGCTCCAGCGCGGGATTGGCCTGGGCCAGGCGCATCAGGGCCTCGCCCATGCGGCCCTTGGAGCCGACGATGATCACCCGCGTTTTCGCGCTCATAGCCCAAAGCGCTTCAGCGTCCCGTCCAGGCGCGCGCGGCTTGACTCCTGCAGCGCCACGAGCGGCAGACGCACCTCGGGCGTCATCCAGCCCGCCTTGGAGAGGGCGTACTTTACCGGCACAGGGTTGGCCTCGATGAAGAGGTCGCGCATCAGCTGGTAGAGCCGGCGATGCAGCTTTTCCGCCTCGGCCGCGCGGCCTTCCAAAAACGTCCGGACCAGCGCGACCACCTCGCGCGGCACGAGATTCGAGGCCACGCTGACCACGCCGACCGCGCCGACCGCGAGGGCCGGCAGGGTCATGGAATCATCGCCGCTCAGGATGGCGACATGATCCGGCAGCGCCTGGCGCAACTGGCTAAAGCGCTCGATCGAGCCGCCCGCCTCCTTGATCGCGCCGATCGTCGGGCAGCGCCGCGCCAGTTCCGCCATCGCGTCCACCGAGAGCTCAATGCCTGTGCGGCCGGGTACGCTGTAGGCAATGATCGGCAGCGACGTGGTCTCTGCCAGCTTCGCGTAGTGGGCAATTAGCCCCGCCTGTGAAGGCTTGTTGTAGTAGGGCGTGACGACCAGCATGCCGTCGACCCCGCGCTGCTCCGCCTCGCGGGTCAAAAAAACCGCCTCCGCCGTCGCGTTCGAGCCGGTGCCGGCGAAGACCGGGACGCGCCCGCGCACCACCTGCACGGTCAGCTCGATCACCCGCAGATGCTCGGACATGTCGAGCGTGGCCGACTCCCCGGTGGTCCCGACCGGCATGACGCCCGCGATCCCGGCAGCGATCTGGTCTTCCAGCAGCGCGGTGAAGGCCTTTTCATCGACCCGATCCTCGCGCAGCGGTGTGACCAGCGCGGTGTAGGCGCCGCGATAGGTGAGGGACTGGGCAGACATGCGAGGGACAAGCTTATCCCCTGCCCCCGGCTTGGCAATCCGCGCGTGGGCTCTCACTCCCCCTTGAAGTAAAAGGCGAAGAACGCCGCCCCGGCCAGGAAAGCGAAGGCCACCATGTGGTTCCAGCGCATGTTTTCGTTCAGCACGTACCGCGCAAAGACAACGAACACAATCAGCGTGATGATCTCCTGCAGAATCTTGAGTTGGTAGCCGGAAAGCGCAGTCGCGCCGATGCGATTGGCCGGCACCTGGAAACAATACTCAAAAAACGCGATGCCCCAGGCAATAAGAATGACGGTGAAGAGCGGCTTGTTGTGCAGGTACTTCAAGTGCCCGTACCACGCGCAGGTCATGAAGGTGTTGGAGGCAAAGAGAAGCAGCGTGGCTTTCAGGATCGGGTGCATGGCCTCCACCCTAGGCAGAACGCGGCCTCCGGAAAATCGGGCGCCCGCCCGATGGATCGCGCTAAAGGGCCTGTTCGATGATCGCCAACGCCTCGGCGACTTCCGCGGCCGTGACGTTGAGCGGTGGCAGGATGCGCACGGTCCGGTTGGCTGCCGGGATGAGGATGAGACCGGCTGCCGTCAGGCGGGCCACCGCGGGCGGGGCCTCCTCATCCTTTAGCTGGAAGCCGACCAGGCCGCCAAAACCGCGCACCGCTTCGATTTTCTGGCCGACGAGTTTCTTCAAGCCGGCCAGGAGTTCCTCGCCGCGCGCCCGGATGTTGTCCATCAGCCGCTCGCGCTCGACGACGTCGAGGACGGTGAGCGCGACCGCGCAGGCCAGCGGCGATCCGCCGTAGGTGGTGCCGTGGCTGCCGGGCCCGAACACGTCCTGAAAGGGCTCGCGGAACCAGACCGCGCCGATGGGAAAGCCGGCCCCGAGCGACTTGGCCATCGCAATGGCGTCCGGTTGGAACGCATCACCGCCGGCCGTTCCCTCCAGGATGCGCTCGTAACTCTGCCATCGCCCCGTGCGGAAGTAGCCGCACTGCACGCCATCCATGAGCAGCAGGAGGTTCTTTTCATCCGCCAGCCTCCGCAAGCCCAGCAGGTACTCGGGTGTTGCGATGTACACTCCACCCTCCCCCTGGATGCCCTCGACCAGGATCGCTGCCGTCCGCGGTGTGATGGCGGCCTCGACGGCGGCAAGATCGTTGTACGGCACGGTGACGAAACCCGGCACGAGCGGGTCGAAGCCGACCTTGATCTTGTCCTGCCCGGTGGCCGAGAGCGTCGCCATGGTCCGGCCATGAAAGGAATTGCTCGCGGTGATGACCTCATATCGGCCCGAAGCATGGCCCCATTTTCGCGCCAGCTTGATGAGCGCCTCGTTCGCCTCCGCCCCGCTGTTGCAGAAAAAAACCTTGCCGGGCCCCGTCAGGCCGACCAGCCGCCGCGCGAGTTCGCCCTGCCAGGGATGATAATAGAGATTCGAGCAATGGATCAGGGTCGCACTCTGCCGCGCCAGGGTCTCCGTCATTGCCGGATGGGCATGGCCGAGGCTGTTGACCGCCACTCCGCCGCCGAGATCGAGATAGTTGCGGCCTTGATCGTCCCAAACCCGCACACCCTGGCCGCGCACCAGCGTCAGCCCGCGGTTGGCCGTGGGCACGACAAACCTGGCGTACAAATCCACCGCGCGCGGCACGGCGTGGGAGGCAGGAACGGTGGTCATAACGCGCCAAGTATCGGGGATGGACGCAGGCCGGTCAATTCGGCGTTCGAATGGTGCGCGGTCTCCACCGGCAAGGATCGCTCTTCCGCGGGCGACGAGCGCGCAAGTCGCGCCCGTCGCAGGCGGCGTTATTCCCAGTGACCGGGATGCCAGTAACCGTGGCGCCAGTGCCCGGGGACCCAGAACAGGCCGGGACGGGGAGGATAACCCCAGTAGCCGCCAACCCAGATCCACGTGCCGCCGCGCCACTCGCGATGACCCGCGATCCAGACCGCGCCAGGGCCGGGACGATGCCAGCGATGCTCGACATAGCCGGGCGGCGGACCGGGCGGACCGACGTTGACCGACACGACCTGCGCGGAAGCATGGCTCCCGCTCCCAATAAACGTCGTCACAGTGGCGACCAACGCCAGCGCGAGGACAGGAAGACGAGTGATTTTCATACGAGCCTTTGGACACCCCACGCCTCCTCCAGCTTCAAAGAAAGGTGCGCCAAAGGCATTGAATTTTGGTAACCCGGCCCGTGTCACTTTACGCAACGCGATCTGGCCCGAATCTCCCCGCTGCACAAAGTAACGGTGACCGGCGACGTGCCGGACCGTCATTGATGGGATGACAAGGGCCTGTCTTCTCTCGGTTCTCCTTGCCGGCATGGCCCTGACCGGCTGCGCCGACGTGTCCACTGCCCCGTCGGAGGAACACGCGGGACCGATCACGACAGCCCCGCACCGTGAGACCGACACGCCGCCGCCGACGCTCAGCGGCTATGTCGATAGCAGCTATACCGTGCAGACACACTAGAGCTTGGTAGATAAAATCGCCAGCGAGGAGGCTGGCGCTCGTTGCGGATTTGGTTTGCTTTTCCGAGCGGCTTTGGCCGCTGCTGCGGCTCCGGCCTCGGGCCAAGGCGAGCGGCCTTCGGATGGTGGTCCGCGCTCAGTCAGGTAGCCGGCACTCTCCGAGC
>CAZZYY010000175.1:4357-5163 GCA_964658475.1 uncultured Candidatus Methylacidiphilales bacterium
CCCACCCGGCGCTCGGAGAGCGCCGGCTGCCTGTTCTCAAACGGTCGTTCCAGCCCTCGGATCGATCCCGGCTCGAATGAAAGTCCGATCCAGGAGACTTTCTACAGAGCGACACACCAGCTAGCGGACACGCCTCTTCACTCCCGAGGGTTCTCCCGCGCTTGCCTCCCTTCCCGCGGCCGCTAGCGTCGTCCCTGATGAAACCTGTGGCGTTGATCATCCGGGACGGGTGGGGGATCAGTCCCCGCGGGCAGGCCGCGGCGGAGGCGGAGGGGAACGCGCCGCTGCTGGCCAAGCTGCCGTTCCACGAGCAGCTTTATAAGACCTATCCGCAAAGCCGGCTCAGCGCCTCGGGCGAGGATGTGGGGCTGCCCGCGGGGCAGATGGGCAATAGCGAAGTCGGGCACCTGAACCTGGGCGCCGGCCGCATCGTTTACCAGGAGCTGACGCGCATCAATAAGGCGATCCACGATGGCACGCTGGCGACCAATCCGGCGCTGGTGAAATTTTTCGACGAGTTGAAAGCGCGCGGCGGGGCGTTGCATCTCTGGGGCCTTCTTTCCGACGGCGGCGTGCATTCGCACCAGGAACACCTTTACGCGCTGGTTGCCGCGGCCAAGGCGGCGGGGCTGACGAGGATTTTCGTGCACTGTTTCCTCGACGGCCGCGACACCTCGCCCAATGGCGGGGAGCATTACCTGGCCGCGTTGGAGGCGAAATTGAAGGAGATCGGCGCGGGGCAGATTGCCACGGTCATCGGCCGTTACTTCGCGATGGACCGCGACAATCGGTGGGAAAGGGTGGAG
>CAZZYY010000176.1:0-5149 GCA_964658475.1 uncultured Candidatus Methylacidiphilales bacterium
GCATGTAGACCAGCGAGACCGTGATTGGCAGGCCCGAGCGGAATTCGATCACCCACGGCAGGTAACCGTTGCGGGGATGATAATAGTCGGTGCTGTTCCCCGTGAGCCCCTGCACGCGGCTCAAATAATGGGCCATGCAGGTGACCTTTTCCCGGGCCGAGGCGCCGGGCCGGATCAGCTTGCCCACTTCCTCCGCCCACTGGTCGAGCACGCGGGCGTAGGGCGCGCCGCGGAAATCGGGCTGCTCGCTGCGGGCAAAGTCCCAGCACAGGTCCTCCAGCTGCTTGAGTGTGCGCAACTCGGCCAGGCCGCGCGAGATGTCGCCCAGCGTCCGGGAGCCCTCGATATGATCGATGATCTCCTTGATGCTGGCGCGGGCCGTGCCTTTCGCCAGCTGCAGCAGCTCCTGATATTCCTGCACCCGCTTGTGGCCGTCCGCCAGAAGCTGAGTCTTGACCATCCCAACCGTGTCGGCATCGCCGTCCTGGAGAAGTGAAACAATGGCTAGTTGCTGGGAGGTCGTCATCATAAAGGGTAACTAACGCTTGAGCGTGATGGGCGTGGACTGCACCTCGCCGTGATCAGCGCAGGGTGCGTTGATTGGGACGTCGACGGGGGCGTGGTCCTTCGCGATTAAATTGTTCTGGATGAGCCATTGCTCGAGTTCCTCGCCGCTGATGTCGGCGAGCATTGTGCCGCCCACCTCAACGCAGGGGGAGAGCTCCTGACCGCTTTTCTGGATCATTTCCATCCGCTGGCGCGGGTCGTTCCAGATGTCCCGGTCTTCGAAAGGCAGGTCGTATTTGCGCAGGACGGCCCGGACCCCGTTGCTCCAGCCGCAAAAGGGTTTCAGGTAGGCGATGATGTTGGGTGTGGTCATGCGCGTAGGTTACAGCGGGCTGACACCCGCCGCAACAGCCACGCTATTGCAGATAGGATGCCAGCTTGGCCAGGTTGACCACGTCCTCGCGCATGTCCTCGCCCTTCGGCGTCTCCAGCACCTTCGGCGTGCGCGCCCATCTTGCGTCCTCCACGATCCAGCGAAACGTCTCCAGCCCGATATGTCCCTCTCCCAGATGATGGTGGCGATCCACCCGCGAGGCGAACGGCACCTTGGAATCGTTGAGATGCAGGCCCAGCACGCGGCGTATCCCGAGCTGTTTTTCCACGGCCGAGACGAGGTTTTCATAGCCCTCCCGCGTCTGGATGTTGTAACCGGCCGCGAAAAGGTGTGCGGTATCGAGACAGATTCCGCCCCGCGCGTCATCCGCCATGTGGTCAATTAGATACGTCAGATGTTCCAGACGGTAACCCAGTGCATTCCCCTGCCCCGCCGTGATCTCCAGCGCCAGCTTGCATCGGTAGCCCGCGGTTGCCCGCGTGACGAGGTCCAGGCCCTCGACAATGCGCGCCAGGCCTTCCTCCTCGCCGCGGCCTCCATGACTGCCCGGATGCAGCACGATGAAGGGCAGATCAAGCGCCTCCGCCCGCTCGATCTCCGCCACCATCGCCTTCACCGAGGTGGCGAACATCGTCGGATCAAAGCTGCCGAGGTTGACGAGGTAGGAGTTGTGGGCGAAAAACATCACGCCCGACTTCTTTCGCGCGGAGCGAAAGGCCCGGGCTTCCTCCTCGGCCAGCGCAGGTGCGAACCACTGCTTGTTGTTTTTAACGAAGAGCTGCGCCGCCGTGAACCCACAGGTCAGCGCTCGCTCGATCGCGGTGGTTAATCCGCCGGCCGTCGAGGTGTGCGCTCCCAGCAGCGTACCCGCGGGAAACTGCAGCGGCTCGAATGCGGGAAGCTTTTCCGGCTTCGGTCCACGCTTCGGCTTTCCGGACTTCGCGATCGCCGGCCTTTTCTTCGTCGGTCTATCGTCCTTCGGAACCGACTTCGTCCGCGCCGTCGCTTTCGTGACGCGTTTCCGGCCAGCTGCCGTTTCGGAACGGACACGACGGACACGCGGGGCGGCCATGATCGGGCTTAAACGGCGGACTAGTGTTCCATCCGCAGGACGACCTCGCCCTGCAGAATCTTCACGCAACAAGTCAGCCGGTACTTGTCCGGGTCCTTGTTCCATTGGTCGAGGACGTTCAGCTCCTCGTCTGTCGGCGGCTCAAGGTTCTCCATGCCGGAATCCACGGCGATCGCGCACGTCCCGCACGAGCAATTGAAGCACCCGGCCTCCATCTCCACGCCGGCTTCCTCGCCTGCGTCGAGCAGCAGGGTGCCCGGGGGAACTTCAGCGGATTGACCGCCGGGGAGGAGCGTGACTTTGGGCATAGAATGTATTATTGCTACAGTTAAATAAAAGCTGGCAGAGAGACTGCGTACAGTAGTGGCCTCTTCTGCCGATGGCAAACACCGCATGAGCGAACCGGACTTCCCCGATCTCAGCCTGGCGACCACGATCCACAACAACCTGGATCGCTGGATGGAAATGGCACTCTCCTTTGAGGAGCACGTCGGCACGGTGGCCCAAATTTGCGTGGTGGACGACGGCTCAACCCATCCCGCGCGGCTCACCGGTCTGCGCTCGCCCGTGCGGCTCCTGCGCAATGAAACGCCGCACGGCTTTTGCGCCGCCTCGGACGAGGCGCTCAACGAGGTCAAGACGCCCTTCGCGCTCCTGCTCGATGCCGACATCACGTTTTTACCCGGCGATTTCAAGAACGCCTTCGCCGCCTTCAAGGGCATCCCCAAGCTCGCGTGGAGTGGCTTCCAGCAGATTGGCGCTTCCGGCGCGGTGGGCAGTCCGAGCGAGGACCGGCTCCCGCCCGCCTGGGTCTATGGCCTCGGCAACCAAGTCCAGTGGCGCTGGTCGAAGTGGAAGGCCAGGACCTCCAAGGGCGAATGGCTCAGCGGCCGCATCAAGGGCGTGGCCATCGCGCATTCGAGTGCCGCGCTGGTGCGCATGAAAGCCTTTCGCGAGATCGGCGGGTTCGACCGGCGCTTC
This sequence comes from uncultured Candidatus Methylacidiphilales bacterium, assembly GCA_964658475.1. Taxonomy (GTDB): domain Bacteria; phylum Verrucomicrobiota; class Verrucomicrobiia; order Methylacidiphilales; family UBA1321; genus JABDGH01. Next base: position 2,955 of record CAZZYY010000176.1, read on the forward strand.
TGGCAGTGCGAGTCGGACAACGACCTTTGCCTGCGCCTGCGCCGCGCCGGCTGGAGGGTGGGCGTCGATCAAATTTACACGTTGCGTCACGACGGCATCGGTGGGCGCACCGGCGGCAAGAAACGGATCTACGACCTCTATCGGAGCCGGCTGATGATTTACGAGATTCACCGGCCGGGCAGTCGCGCCTACCTGCGCAAAATGCTCGGGCTCCGGCATCTCGCCGAAGGCGCCGCCGCCAAGGTGCTGGGCCGCAAGCGGGAGGATCATCTCAGCCCCGATTTTCGATTTCGATTGGCAAACGCGGCGTTCAAGGGATATCCGAAGTGGAGTGACTAGGAGCCGGTTTGTCGTAACTTCGCTCCTGCATGATTCCGGAGGATTTACCAAGCCTCGTCGCCGGCGAGCAGGCTCGTTATCGCGAACGTATCGCGCAGGGCTATGAGACGCGGCCCTGGGTGCTGCCGGAGGCCTCCTGCGATCTGCTGGAGAAACTGGGAGCCGCGCTGGGCCCGGAAGCCACCGCCTTCGAGTTCGGCTCAGGCGCCTCGACCATTGTGCTGCGCCGGCTCTTCGCCGCGGTCACTTCGGTGGAGGACACGGCCGAGTGGCTGGACAGGACGGAACATCTGCCCGGCATCACCCCAAAACGTCCGACGGACAAGACACGGGCCGTGCCTCTCACCCGCTGCCATCTCGGAATTGTCCCCTACCACAGTTTTGACCTCGACCGGCGCATCGAGCTGCTGCAGCGGCTGGAGTCCGCCGACCTCATCCTCGTCGACGCTCCGGCCAATCCGGCCACGCGCGAGCACGCGCTTTGTTCCGTGCTCCAGCACGCGAAGCCGGGCGCGCTGATCTTGCTCGACGATCTGGAAGTTCGCGCCACGCGCCGCTTTGCCGAGCGCCTGGCGCGGGACAACGCGGCGATGTTCAATTACTTCGACCTCGAGATCGACCACGGGCTCGCCCTCTACCAAAAAAAGGCGATGGGCCATGTCGCCTACCATCCCACCCTGCGTGAGATCGTCGGCGCCTGGCTACGGCGGTAGTTAGGTCTTCTATAGCGGCGGTCTCTGACCGCCGACGCTGAGCGAAACCTCACGCACGCCCCGGCCGTCATACGCCTCCGCTTGCTCCGCCCTCAGTCAGGTAGCCGGGTCTCTCCGAGCGCCGGTCGGAGTAGAACGCGCATCCGCAACGGACCGGCGCTCGGAGAGCGCCGACTAGTCTGGCCGGGCCTTGGCATCTCCATTAAAGACACGCTCGACGTGTCGCCCGGGTGCCAACCTTCGCAGGTAGCCGGGATCGGCGCGATCCCGGAGCGAGCAACGCGAGCGGAACAGACGAGCAGGTAGATTTCGACTTACCGACGACGGGTTGCCGAGACGAGCCTTTTGCCGATCGTCACCCGCCCCGTTCCTTCAAAACTCGTGCGGCGCCGCTCTTCGCCCGCTACAACAAAACGTGCTCCCGCCCACCTGCACCCAGCATCCATGGACCGCCCCGGACGGCGCCATTTTTTCCTACTCCCAGTGGGCGACACACGCGGAGCCCCGAGCCGTCCTCATCGCCATCCACGGCTTGAGCGGCGCGGCGCTCGACTACGAACCGCTCGGCCGCCACCTCGCTCCGCTCGGTTTTGTCATCTACGCCCCGGAACTGCGCGGCCAGGGCAACGATCCCGTTCCCGCCCGGCGCGGCGACCTCGACCGCATCGAGACATGGTTCGCCGATCTGCGCGCATTTCTCGCGCTGGTCCGCGCCCGCCATCCCGGCCTGCCGCTCTTCTCCTACGGCGAGAGCATGGGCGCCGCGCTTCTCGTGCGTTTCCTCGCGCAGGCGGATGCGAATGAGCAACCCGCCGCGCTCGTGCTCGCCTCGCCCGTCGTCGCCATCCAGCAGCGCCCGCCTTGGTGGGTTAACATGCTTTTTCGCACGCTGCTGGTTCTGCGCCCCGGCTTCCGGATCGACCTCCGCCCGCTCGCCAAGCGCGAGAAGGCGCCGCGCCTCGTCACCCGCGACGAGGCGCATCGCACCTGGTTCGCCAGCGCGCCGCACAAGCTTGACGTCTTCACCGTCCGTTTTTTCAAGTGCTTGCAGGACCTCATTACCGGTTGCTTCGCGTCCGCGGAAAAGCTGCGGCTGCCTGTGCTCGTGCTCTGCGCCCGGCACGACGTCTTCATCGGCGAAGA
>CAZZYY010000177.1:0-5117 GCA_964658475.1 uncultured Candidatus Methylacidiphilales bacterium
GCTCTCCGAGCGCCGGTCCGAGTACAACACGCGTCCGCAACCCACCGGCGCTCGGAGAGCGCCGGCTACCTGGTATGAGCGATGACAGCCTGTGGTTCTCGTCCTCATAAAAAGCTTCCTCGCGCATCACCCCCACGTCGATCCCAACCCATCAACACACGTTTTGCCCTCGTTCCCAAGTTGCACTTGAGAACGTCCCGTGTTCGACGGCTAAAGTCGTCGCTTACAAACGAAAGACGTTCGCCCATTTCCACCCATACGAACCTTGGGCGGAAAATGTCCTTCGTCATCTGCTCGCGGAAGTCCTCGTGCGACATCTCGCGGCACGCCACGCCGATGTTGGTTCATGGGCGTGGACAGTTTGAACGGAATTAAACGGGATTGGGGGAAGGCTGGCGGGAAACGGTCCCTCTTTTAGCCCATTCCGTTAATTCCGTCTATTCTTCGGGTATTCTCAAGAGCCCGCACGCCGGGAATATCAGATTTTAGGCCAAATAAGCCCAGGAAGGCCTCCAGAGATAACGTCTTTTCGGAAACGATGAGATAATCCGAAATGACCGCCAGCTCTTACTATGGAAAGCATTGCAACCACCGCCACGCCGCGCCCGGGTTCCCACCTCCAGCAGGTAGCCGGGGATCGGCGCGATCCGGAACGCCCCCCCGTGTTTCCCGCACGCGAAGCATCCCGACTGGCTGCGCGCCCCTTCCGTACCACTTCATAACACATCATAACGGAACATCCCTAACCCCCCCGCCCCCCAGACCGATCAACAAACACACGTTGCACCCCGGCCCCTCCGCGTTAAACCAGTCCCATGTGGAATCTCTCCCTCCCCTGGTGGGAGTTCGTCCTGCGCGCCGTCATCGTCTACGGCTTCCTCATCATCGTGCTGCGGCTCACGGGCAAGCGGCAGATCGGGCAGATGTCGCCCTTCGACCTCGTCCTGCTCCTCGTGCTCAGCAACGCGGTGCAGAACGCCATGAACGGCGGCGACAATACCGTCGGCGCCGGCCTCATCCTCGCCACCACCCTCATCGCCTTCAACGCGCTGATCAGTTTCCTCACCGCCCGCGACGCGCGCATGGAGAAGTGGATCGTGGGCGAGCCCGAAATCCTCATCTACGACGGCCAGATCGTGCAGGAGACGCTCGACCAGGAAGCCATCAGCCTCGCCGAGCTCCAGGGCGCCATGCGCGAAGCCGGCTGCGCCGACATCAAGGATGTGCGCATCGCCACGCTGGAGATCAATGGCCAGATCAGCTTCGTCCGCAACGAGCAGGGCGCTTCCAAGCCGCGCTTCCGCCGCTCGAAAAACAAGCTGGGCCGCAAGGGTCGCCCCGGCCGCCCGCACGCATGAAAAGCTGCCCGCATCCCTGCGAGACGGCGGTGGCCGAACTGCCGCAGAAGGTGCTTGCGGCCGTCTCCGGCGGGGTCGATTCCGTCGCGCTGCTCGAGGCCCTCGTCCGCACCGGGCGCAGCCCCATCGTCCTGCATGTCGATCACGGCTGGCGCGCCGAAAGCAGGGCGGAGGCGCAGGCCGTCGCTGCGCTCGCGCGCACACACGGGCTAACCTTCGCCTCAACTCGCCTGCGGATGACAAAGAAAACCGAGGCCACCGCCCGCGCCGCGCGTTACGCCTTCTTTACGCGCGCCGCAAAAAAGTTCGGCAGCCGCGATCTCGTGCTGGCCCATCACGCCGACGATCAGGTGGAGACTTTTCTGCTGCAGCTCCTGCGCGGCGCCGGCGCGAGCGGACGCGGGATGAATCCCGTCACCCGGCAGGGAGATCTCACGCTGCACCGGCCCTGGCTCGGCCTCTGGAAAAGCGAGATCCTCGCCTACGCCCGCGCGCGCAAACTCACCTGGAGCGACGACCCGACCAACCTCGATCCGCGCCACCGGCGCAACCTCATCCGCCACCAACTCCTGCCCGCGCTGGCGAAGCTGGCCGGCCCGGAAACGACGCGTCATCTCTGGCGCGCCGCCGAAATCGCCCGCGCGGAAAGCGCGTGGCTCGACGCGCTTTGCGCCGACCTGGCCGCGCGGCCGGCCCTTCCCGTGGCCACGTTACGCGCCGCCCCCCTCGGCCAGCAGCGCCGCACCCTGCTCCGCTGGCTCCAGGCCGGCGGCATCGTCGACGTCTCCTTCGCCGATGTCGAGGCGGTGCGGGGACTCCTCACCCGCCGCGAGCCCGCCCGCGTCAATCTCAGCCGAGGCCGCTTTGCCCGGCGCCGGGCCGGGTCGCTCTTCCTCGAATAATGACCGGCTGTTTCTGTCGCACCTCCATCAAGATAATCGGATTGCACGCACCGGTTCGCTCGCTACAAGCGTGGATGGCCTTATCCCTCCATCGCCGCGCCATTTGGCCTCTTCTCGCCTCGATCGCGCTGGCCGTCGCGGGCTGCCACCCGCGCATCTCCGATCCGCACGACCCGAATTTCATCGTGGCGGAGGAGCCGGGCGTGTGGACCATCACCCGTGCGCAGCTCGACCATGAATTGAACGGCCTGCTCAAGGAGCGCAATACCTCTCCCGCGCAAATCGGCGCCACCAACATGCCGATCGTCGAGACCGAAGTGCTGCGCCGCATGGCGCTGGAAAAGGTGCTGCTGGCGCGCGCCGCCAAGCGCAACTTCCCCGACGCCGACAAGCTCGCGCAGGACGCCTTCGTGCGGATCAAGGGCCGCTTCCCCTCCGAGCAGGAATTTCAGAACAGGCTCAAGCAGACCGGTCTGACGGAGGACGACCTGAAGAAAAGCATTCACGACCAAGTCGTGATCGAGGAGCTCCTCAAGGCCGACGCCGTGCACGACGCGGAGCCGACCGACAAGGAAGTGAACGACTTTTACCTCGGCCACAAGAATCTCTTCCAGGTGCCGCTCAAGCTCCGCGCCAGCCGCGTGCTGGTGGTCGTGGACGAAAAGGCCACGGCCGCACAAAAGGCGGAAAAGAAGAAGATCATCGATGCCGCGCATGCCCGCGTGGTCAAAGGCGAGGATTTCTCGAAGGTGGCGGGCGAGGTCTCCGACGACCGGTACTCCGCCCCGCGCGGCGGCGACATCGGCTACTTCCAGCACGGCGAGAACGAGCCGCAGTTCGACGACGTTGCCTTCGCCAGCAAGGTCGGCCAGCTCAGCCCGGTGTTCGAGACTCCGATGGGCTACCAGTTCATCAAGGTCACGGAGATCAAGCCTGCCGGGCTGCTGACTATCGACGAGGCGCGCCAGCCGATTGCCGAAAACCTGCAGAAAATGAAAATCGACCAGCAAAAAGAGGCCTACGCGGAAAAGCTGTTGAAGGAGAGCAACGTCAAGTACGACATCCCCCTCACCGATCCGCCGGCCAATCCGGGTCCGCCCACGGGCGACACGGGCGCGCCCCCCAGTGCCGCGCCCGCGGCGCCTGGCGGACCGTAGGCGTTGTCGTGCGATTGGCGGCAGCCACCGGATGGGTGTGGGCTCGCCTTCAAGTCGGCCTACATCTTTCCCGCCACCAGCGTGATCCGGCGGGCCGTCCACACGATCTTCCCGTCTGCCTGCGCGATCTTGAAAAGTTCGCGTGCCGCGGACGGCGCCTTGGCCACCATCTCCAGGATTTTCTTGCGGTTCTCCACAGGCGTATTCGCCTCGGCAAGGTAGGTCTGCAGATCGGGCATGCGGAACATGTCCACCTGGGCGCGCGTCACCGTCAGCCCGCGGTGCGTGCACCAATGCCGCCAGGTGTTGGGCGTGGTGAAGCCGACATGGGCCGGGTCGCGCAGGCGCTCCAACTGGTTCATCCAAGCCGCCGCCTCCACATGATCGTCCGCCAGCGTGCCATCGATGACCACGAGAAAGCCGTAGGTCTTCAGCACCCGCGTCGCCTCCGCCACGAATTTCTCCGGCGACTTGAGGTGGTGCGCTCCTCCGCGGCAGATCACCAGGCCGAACGAACCGTCCGCGTAAGGCAGCTCTTCCGCGCCGTGCTCCTGAAATGTAATGGCAAGATGCTTCGACTCCGCGAGCGCCGGCGCGTGTGGCGAAATCGGCTGGTCCGCCGCCGTCACCACAAAACCCTTCTCGGCCAGGTAAGCCGCCGTATATCCGGGACCGGTCAGGACATCCAGCGCCTGCGTCGCCGGGCGCAGCTTCAGATCGGGAATCGTCTTGTCGAGGTCGCTCGTCTCGGCCAGCGGATGGCCCGCGATGCTGGTGGCTGCCATGCCGTCGCCCAGCTTCACGTCCTCCAGCGGATTGGTGAAATTGCCTGCGAACATCTTCGTGTACCAGGCCTCCAGCATCAGGTAATGCGCCGGCAGCGTCGTCGCTCCGGAATAAAGGAAATTACCGATTACGCCGCACAGCGCGTAGTCCGCATAGACCGGCCGGTCGCCGGTGAGGAATGGCCGCAGCCCCAGCATCTGCTCGAACGGCCAGAGCAGCGCGTAAAACTGCTCCGTCAACTGCGTCACGTGGCCCGTCCAATCCTCCAGGCAGCCCGGGCCGAACTTCCGCTCCTTGTGCCGGCGGTACAAGCCGCGCTCCAGGTCGTTGCGCAGCCACTTGTCGCGATGGACGTCGTTCACCTTGAAGCCGACCGCCTCGCACTCGTTCTCGATGTAGGTGATCAGAATCCGCTGCAGGCCCGCGACCGACTCCGGGAACAAATCCATCAGCGGCGCAAGCTGCGCGATGAACCGCGGCACGTCATCGCCCGCCGGGCTCTTGTCGAAAACGAGCTGCCGGCTGAACAAATCCTCGAGCACCGGCACCTGATAGTATTCGCCCTTCGTCAGCTTGATCACCGTCGAGGGATCGCCCGTGGGCAGGCTCACCACCTCGAACGGAATGCCCGCATGCTGCAGGAGGAGGTGGATGGGCAGGCAATACGGGCTGTATGCGTATTGATACAGGCGCAGGCGCGCGGGCGTTTCCATCCGGCGAACTTACGAGCCGCCCTTCCGTCCCGCAAGCCAAGCGCACGTGCGCCGTTGGCGGAACGGACTGAAGGCAATTGATGGAATAAACGAATCGGGAAAGCGGAGTTGCCGGTCAGCGCCGGGGCCAAAGCGAGCGACCTGCGGGTGTTTGGTCCGCGCTCCGTCAGTTAGCCGGCGCTCTCCAAGCGCCGGTCCCAG
>CAZZYY010000178.1:0-5079 GCA_964658475.1 uncultured Candidatus Methylacidiphilales bacterium
GCAAATCCGTTCGGAAAAGGAAGGCATTCCGCAACGCGCGCCATCCTGCTTGTTGCGATCCGCGATCTTTTCTACCGAGCGAGCGGTGGTCTAGGACCGCCGATCTGCATGCTATATCTTGCGCAAAGACTTCGGCGGTCATAGACCGCCGCTACAGGAGGCGCGAATGGGTTTTCACGCATCCAGCCGCCGATGCCAGGATTCGACGATTTCCACGATCGTTTGCTCCAGCGACTTGGTGATCGACCATTCGGGATAGTGCGCCCGCATCTTGCGCAGATCGCTGTAGTAGCAGATGTGGTCGCCCGCGCGCGGCGTATCGAGATAGACGTGACGCATCGGCTTGCCCGTCACCTTTTCCGTCAGCGCAAAGGCCTCGAGGATCGAACATGCGTGCTCGCGTCCTCCGCCCAGGTTGTAAACCTCGCCGACGCGCGGCGCCTGAAAAAACGCGTACATGAAGCGCGCCACGTCCTCACTGTGGATGTTGTCGCGCACCTGCTTGCCCTTGAAGCCGAGCACGTGGTACTCGCGCTCCTCCAGGTTGCACCGCACGAGATAGCTGAGGAACCCGTGCAGTTCCACGCCGCTGTGGTTCGGCCCCGTCAGGCAGCCGCCGCGCAGGACACAGGTCGGCAGGCCAAAGTAGCGGCCGTATTCCTGCGCCATCACGTCGCCGGCTAGTTTCGAGGCGCCGAAAAGCGAGTGCATGGTCTGGTCAATCGGGAAGGTTTCCGCGATCCCGTGCGCCTGCGCCGGGTCGGCGAAATCCCAGCGCGTCTCCCGTTCGCGCAAAGGCAGCGCGTTCGGCCCGTCGCCGTAGACCTTGTTGGTCGACATATGGATGAAGGGGGACTCCGGGCAGGAGCGGCGCGCGGCCTCCAGCAGGTTGAGCGTGCCGGTCGCGTTGGTGTCGAAGTCGTCGAACGGGATCGCCGCCGCGCGGTCGTGGGAAGGCTGCGCGGCGGCGTGGATGATGCACGCGGGCCGGAGCTCCTCCACCAGCGCGAGCACGCCGGCGCGATCGCGGATGTCGAGCTCGTGGTGGACGAAGCCGCGCAGCTCGCGCGTCAGCCGTTGCTGGTTCCAGCGCGTGTCGCCCGCCTCACCGAGGAAAACCGCGCGCTGGTTGTTGTCGATGCCATGAACCGCCAGCCCGTGCCGGCCGAAGAAGAGCCCCACCTCCGACCCGATGAGGCCGGACGAACCGGTGACAAGAACGACCTGGCTCACGGCACGGTATAATGTTCCACCGCGGGGCCGGACTTGAGCGGATTGGTCCCCGGCGCCGGCAGCGGGATTCCCTGCGCCTCGAGATATGGACGGAGCTCCTGCGCCGGCTGCGCGTTTTCCTCCGCGCCGTGCGGGCAGCTGAGGCCCATGAGGTAGGCCTGCTCGGCTTTCTCCAGCATCCCGGTCTGCCAAAAATGGTTGCCCAGCCGGAACCAGAAGTGGCCGTCGTAGGGTTGATGCTCCACGGCGTCCACCAGGCAAAAGTAAGCCTCCGGATAGCGGCCCATGATGTCGTAGGTGAGTCCAAGCGCCGCGGTGATCGTGTCGTCCAGCGGGCTGAGCGCCCTCGCCCGCGCGTAGGCGTCGGCAGCAAGCGCGCCCTCCTGCGCTCGCTGCTCCGGGTCCTGATAATGAGCGGCTTCCATGCGATGCATGTCGCCGAGGAAGATCAGCGCCGGGACGTTGTGCGGATCGATCTTCACGGCCTCTTCTGCCGCAGCGATGGATTCCGCCGGTCGCGCGTCAAGCGACTGGGCGTTCGCGTGCTCGTAGATCAGATCGCTCAGCCCGGTACGGCCCACGCCGTAACCGAACGCCAGTGCCAGCAGCGCGACGATGGCCGCGGAGCCCACGCGTGGCAGCGTGACGCCTGCGCCCGCCTGCTCCGGTTCGCCGCTGAACCGCCGCAGGCCCACGCCCGTGAGCGCAAAGAGCATCATCGCATTGGCCGGAATGTGCATGTTGAAATCGACGAAGGAGTGGAGCGCCAGCCCGCCCCAGGCGGAGAAGCCCGCGATGACCAGCACGCGGTCCTGCCAGCGGGCGGTCGCGCGCGGCCGCCGCAAATACGCCACCGAAACCGCACCGACGAAAACCATGGCGGGGATGAAGCCGGCAAGCCCGTAGTCGGCCAGGCAGTTCAGGTAGTCGTCATGCGCCAGTACCGCCCGGGTGGGAAACGTGCTGTCCTGATAACGCGGATGCTCAAAGACGAAGGTGGCCGGACCGGTGCCGAACCAGGGATGATCGCGCGCGATGCGGAGGGCGTCGCGGGCCAGCACCACGCGCACGTAGCCTTTCAACCCGCCGTGCTCCACGATTTGTTGCGCCTCATCCACGCGTGACGCAGAAAACGACGAGTGGGACAGCACAAAGGCCAGCCCACCCACAATAGCCACGGCGCCCAGCAGCGGCACCCACCAGCGCACCATGCCGTATCGGACGGCGAAAAGAGTGAAGGCCAGAACCACGCCGCACGTTCCCAGCAGGCTGCCGCGCGAGGCGGAGTAAATCACCCCCACCAGCATCGTGGCGGCCAGGTAAAAAAAGACGATCCGCACCGGCCACGGCAGCTTTGAAAAAGCGCCCAGCGCAAGCGCCGCCCCGATGGCGAGATACAGGATCGCGCCATAATGGTTGGGGCAGGCGTAGGTGCCCACCCAGCGTGGCGCGTAGTGTTGATGCAGGGTTTCGTTGGGCCCGAACGGGCACCAGCTCAGGTGCTGGCTTAGGTAGTAGCCGAAACCTGTCTCAAATAAACCCAGCGCCACCAGCAGGATGAGAATGATCACCCCAAACCAGCGGCGAGCCATTCCATACCGGCAGGTAAGGAACACGGTCGCATAGCCGATCACGTTCAGGATTTCGATGCGCGAGAAATACTCGGTGGGCGAGGTCAGCCAGCGCGCGATTGCGTAAACCGTGAACAGCAGCACGCTGAGATCGATCAGGTCCAGCCGCGGGGCAAGGGCGCGCGCGAAGTAGAGCCGGCAGGCCTGCACCAGCATGAGCGCAGCGACACCTTCCAGGATCGGCAGCTCAACCCAGCTGCGCGCGCCGCCGAGCATCAGCGGCCCGGCGAAGAGAATCGGCACCAGCAGGATGAGGGTGACCAGCGCTCCCAGCGTCATCGGCTGGCGCCGCTCCCGTTCCGGCTGAAGCCGCACCGGCGGATCAATCGGAAGGGACCTCATGCGGGAACTGGAATAGTCGCGCGGTTGTTGTCGCCTTGCCAGCGGAAAGGCGCGCGGGTGCAGCGCGACGAGCCAACTGGGCCTGATCCACATTTTTCCAGTGATTCCCCGGCCTGGATGGTCTAGGAACTCTTTCGTGGAATGGGCGCAAGAGGACTTTGAGTTTGCCGCCCTGAACGAGGCAGCGAACTACCGCCAGGCGCTGCTGCAGGAGTTCGCGCCCGAGCTTTACGGGCATGTCTTGGAGGTCGGCTCGGGCATCGGCCAACTGACGACCGAATTGGTGCAGGTGGCGGGGCTCGCGCGGCTGCGGGCCGTCGAGCCCAACCCTCACTTCTTTCAGGAGTTGACACACCGCGCCCTGGATATTGACCTGACTCTGGGGACCGTCTTCGACGTGCCGCCTGACAGTGACTACGATGCGATCATCAGCGTGAATGTGCTCGAGCACATCGAGCATCATGCCAAGGAGCTGCAGCAGTACCGCGCACGGCTGCGACCCGGCGGGCGGCTCTGCCTTTTCGTTCCCGCCGGCCCGTCCATCTATGCGGAGATGGACCGGACCTTCGGCCATTTTCGGCGCTACCGCCGCGAGGAATTGCGCCAGCTTTTGGTGGCGGCCGGTTTCACGGTGAAGCGCCTGCACTATTACAACAGCATCGGCTATCTCGCGTGGTGGCTGAATTTTTGTGTCTTGAAGAAGACCGACTTCGAGATCGCCAAGGTCCGCTTCTTCGATCGCATGATCTTCCCGTTGGTGCACGGCTGGGAATACCGGGTGGCCCGGCCGCCTTTCGGCCAGAGCCTGATGGCCGTGGCAACCCGGTAAGGCGGCCTTTTCTCAGGGCAGCCGCAGGAGATACCATTCCCCGGACTGGTGCGTCTGCAGCGCAACATGCTCGGAGAAGACCACCGTGGCCGACCATTTTTTGAGGAGATCAGCCAAGGAGAGGTGGCACGTGCCAGTCAAGAAGGCTTCGTTGATGACCACATAGCTAATGCCACGGCGTTCCACCTCCGCCGCGGAAAGGGCAGGATCGAGTTCGGTCACCGCGTGTGAGCCGAACGGAAGCCACAGGGAGATGATCGGAATGTTGTCTCCACAAATCAGGCCAATCGTCTTTTCCGTGGCGGGAACCGCTTCAGCGAGTCGGGTGAAGGCGTTGAGTCGGGAAGCGCGCAACGTCTCGTTTTGGTACCAGTTCTCCGCCGATCCTCGCGGCAGGTGGACGAGGGTGAGAAGGCTAACTACGAGCTTGGGCGAGATGATGGGACGCCCGGGATTCACCATCACCACGGTGAGGGCCATGACCATGGCCAGATAGGCCAGTGCCCTCCATAGCGGCCGGCGCGTGGCGGCGCCATCGCAGGGCAACAGGGCGAGAACAACCCCGGCGGTCAGGACATAATAGGGAGCGGCCAAGCGGGGAACCGCCTCGCTTCCCAGTTTTCCCATGAACGTCAGCCACGCCAGCGCCAGGCCTGCTGCAGCGCCTTTGGTGACGACCGGGACCATCGTCGCGATCCGGCCCGTCACCGCGGCGCAGATGCCATAAAGAACGCCGAGAAACAGGAAGAAGACGACGCCGATTCCAAGACAGCCCGACTCCTCAAGGACCAGCGCGGGAGCGGAGGGTTTGAAGCGAGGAAACGCTTGCTTCACCTCTCCTAGAAAGGCGCCGGGAAAGCGCCAGGTGACCTCGTGCGGTAAAATGGGAGGAGACAAATTCGCCACCGCGATCATGATCGAATTGCCCACCACACCCGCGAGAGGGTTGCCCAGCTTGACGTGCTCCAGGTTGGTCGGATCGCCCGCGTAGTCGCCGGAAAAATAGTGGTTGACCAGCAAAATCGGAAGACCGGAAATCAGAAG
>CAZZYY010000179.1:0-4968 GCA_964658475.1 uncultured Candidatus Methylacidiphilales bacterium
GGCTGATTTGGGGAAAATTGCGCCCCGCGCGCGACAGGGCGCAGGCTGGCTAAGCGCGGGGCTGGGCGAGCAGGCTCTGATAAATGGCGGCGAAGCGCGCGCCGATTTCATCCCAGCCGGCGGGCCGAAAGGTGGCGGGCATGGCCATCGCATCGGTATAAAAGTCCCGCAACCGGGCGCCGAGCGCCGCCCCGGCCAGGGTGGCGGAGACGTAGCGGGCTTCGGCGCCGAATGCGCTCCGGGCCCACGGCAGGTCACTAAGCAGAAGCGGGCAGCCGGCGGCGGCGGCCTCGAGCGCCGAGAGGCTGAGCGTTTCCTGCGCGCTGAGCAGCACGAATCCCCGCGCCTCGCTGTAGATGCGCGCGAGTTGCGCCCGGTCCGCGATGGCGCCCTCGTAGCGAATCCAGCGCGCGTGTGTTTGCTGGACGTCGAGAAAACGCCGGTAGTAGGCATCCGTCTCGGAGTAGGGCCGGCCGATGATCCACAACGGAACTTCGGCCTGGGCGGCGGCCTCGGCCAGCTCGAGAACGCGCTTGCGCGGGTGAATCGCCGCCGTGCACACCAGCTGGTCTCCGCCGGCATGCGGACGAAAGAAGACATCCTCCACCCCGTTGGGCACGACATGGATCTTTGCCGGTTCCGCGTCAAACATGGTTCGCAGGATGTGGGCTTCCCAGAGAGTGAGGGCGATGAACGCGTCGGCTTTTCGGTAGGCGTCCCAGGCCAGCTTGGCGGTGAATGCCTCGGGCAGGGCCGCCTGGGCCAGGCGCATGACCGTCTTTTGCGCGCGGCGCGCGGCGGCGGAACGCGAACCCAGCGCGCTGTGCAGCTCGGCGACAATCACCTTCATGCCCTTGGCCTGCGCCAGATCGATGTAGGTGCGGTCGGGCCGGCCGAAAAAGTGGATGAAGTCGCCGCGCTGCCGGGCGTCCCACCAGCGCACCGGTTCGGCTTCCACTCCCCGGCGACCCAGCGACGCCATCGTCTGCTCGATTTGTCCCTGCAGCCCGCCGTGCGCCAGCGCAAAGGGCAAATGGTGGTCAAAGAGTACTTTCACAAGGCGATCCGGAGCCCGCGTCCGGCCCCCGTTCTCCCCGAAAAAATGACCGCGGTAAATCTAAAGCGACACGGAGCGCTCACCGCCTTCTCGCCTCGCCCATTCGGGGCGCTCGCACCGTGCGCAATTGAAAACAAGGACGAAGCGAAGAGCAGCCTTTTCTCCCGCTCTGGAGGAAAGAGCCGGAAACGGGTCATCCTGAGCTGTCGAGGAATCAGCCCCGCTACAGGCCGATGGCTGCGGAAGGCGCCAAGCGACAAGGGCAGCGCGGAATAAGCTGTGACCCGAGGCTCGGGTCAGGTGAGGACTCTAGTGACGGACTGAAGCGGCGCGCGTAGGGTTCGGTCATGAATCCGCTTTTGGCCACGGGACATATTTCCATCTGGCTGCTCCTGGGCGGATTGCTATTCCCGCGCCTGGCGCTGGCACTGGCGGCGCTGGTCTTTGGCGGCTATCCGGCGAATCCGTTGTCGGACCTCGTGAATTTTTTGCTTTGGCTTTTTGTGCCGCGCTTCCTGATGGCGTACTACGTCTACGTGGACATCGGCGTGAACAACATCTGGTTTTGGGCCTACGTCATCACCGGCATCATGGGCATGATCGGCGAACCCACCGCCATCCATCGCCGCGTGGTGCGCCGCCGCACCGTGGTCTCGCGCGGCGACGGCACGACCACCACGGTCGAGGAGATCGAGGAGTAGCGGCCGGACACCAGGAGCCGGCGTGGCCGGAGCCGACAAAACCGCTTGCGGCGCATCGCTGGCCTTGGGATAGTTCACGGTTCAGCCTTGCGGGTCGTTAGCTCAATGGTAGAGCAGGCGCCTTTTAAGCACTTGGTTGCTGGTTCGAGTCCAGCACGACCCATCTTCCCCGCCCACGCGCGTCATGGAACCCGCTCGCCTCACCCGGGAGGAACGCCGCGCCCGGCGCGAAGCGCGGCGGGAGAAGCAGCGGCAGCAAAACGTCGGCCGCGCGGCGCGGATGCATGCGGGCCGCCTGCTGGCGGAGGCGGCGGGCGAAACGTCGTGCGCCGTTCCCGCCGCGATCACGCCCGCGATCGAGGTCGGCTGTTCGGGTTGGTTTTACTGGCACTGGCGCGGGACGTTCTATCCGCGGGATCTGCCGACGAAGGACTGGTTTCCTCATTACGCCGCGCGGTTTCGCACGGTGGAGCTGAACGCGCCTTTTTATTCCTGGCCCACGACCGAGGCCGTGCGGGGCTGGGTGCGGCAGGCAGGGCGACGGAAGTTCGTTTACACGGTGAAAGTGTGCGAGCTCATCACGCACGTGCGGCGGTTCGCGCGAACGAAAACGCTGGTGCGCGACTTTGGCCATATCGCCGACCTGCTCGGCCCGCGCATGGGCTGCTTTCTCTTCCAGCTGCCGCCCAGTTTTCACTACACGCCGGCCCGGCTGGCGCGGATCACGTCGCAGCTCGATCCCGCGCGGCGAAACGTGGTGGAATTTCGGCATCGCAGCTGGTGGAACGCGCGTGTCTACGCGGCGTTTCGCGCGGCGGGCATCATCTTTTGCTCGTGCAGCGGCCCGCGCCTGCCGGATGAGCTGGTGCGGACGGCGGACGATCTTTACCTGCGCTTTCACGGCACCAGCCGCTGGTACCGGCACGACTACTCGCGCGCCGAGCTGGCCGTCTGGGCGGAACGGGTGCGCGCCAGCGGCGCCCGGCGGGTGTGGGCCTACTTCAACAACGACCGCGAAGGCTTTGCCCTGAAGAACGCGCGCCTGTTTCGAAGGCTGTTGGCGGGCGCCTGAATCCTCGGGCGCTCGGCGGGGGGATTTGCAACCGTGGCTGATGCGGCTACGAGGGAAAGGATGCGAAATCCCCGGGCGCGTTGAAATTCTGCAGCTGCGCGAGTTCGGCCTCGCCGCAGGCGATGACCTGCATCAAGCCCGCCGCCTCCGCCTCGCGCAGGAAATCCTGCAGCGCAAGCCGGCCGGTCGCCAGATGCGTCAGGGCCAGATCACCGGCAGCCCGCGGATACACGGCGGCGAGCGGTTCGTAAAAATTGTCGCGCTTCACCACTGCGCCGCATCCGGGACCGCCGGCGTCCAGGAGGCGCCGGAGAAATTCCGCCTCCACCCGCGCAAGGTCAACGGCCAGGACAACCAGCAGCTCCGTCCGCAGCGCACGCAGGCACGCCGCGAGTCCACCCAGCGGCCCGGCGTTCGTCGCCGCATCTTCCACCACGCGCACGCGTGCCGGGAGGCCGGCTCGGGGCGGCCCGGCCCAGAACATTTCCTCGGGCTCCAGCGACGCAAGCACGGCCAGTTGGCGCTCCCAGAAAACCCCGCCGTCGGGATGCGGCAGCAGCGCCTTGTCGCGCCCCATGCGGCGCGAGCGTCCACCGACCAGCAACGCCGCGGAAAAGTCAGGCCTCACGCGCGCGGCCTCAGCACTTGGTGCCGGCGAGCGGATTGGGGAACGTGTCCGCGTTCTGCTCGTCGCTGCCGTCCAGGCAGGCAAAATCCTTTTCGACCAAAATGACGAGGCCATGCGCCGCATCCGCGCCGGCGGGCTGCGTCGCGTCGAGGCTGACTTGGCCGGCATCTCCGGCCCACGCGCGCGCCAGGCCTGCCGGCGCCTCCACGAGCACGAGGCTGCCCTTGAGCCGCGCCGTGATTGCCGGCGCCACATCCGATAATTCCAAGCGATAGGTCAGCGCTTCGCTTCCGGGGAAAAAGCGGATTGCTTCCTCCACCGCGCCGGTTTCGATCAGCCGCTTGACCTCGCCCTGCCTCAGCCGCAGCCGGAGCGAATTGGCCTGCAGGCGAAGTTTCATGCCGCCACCTCGCGCGCCAGTTCCGCCTCCACATAAGCGGGATGGGTGTAGACATTGTAGCCGTTTTTCTTCGTGAAGCCGACGACGCAGAGCCCGAACTCGTCCGCCGCGGCGACGGCCAGGCTGGAGGGCGCGCCCACGGCGACGAGCAGCGGAATCCGCGCTGCGATCGCCTTTTGCACCAGTTCGAAACTGGCGCGACCGCTTACCACCAACACGTGATCGCGCAGCGGCCAGCGTCGCCGCAGGAAGAGCGTGCCGACCGCCTTGTCCACTGCGTTGTGCCGGCCCACGTCCTCCTGCACGGTCACGACCTGCCCGGTCCAATCGAAAATTCCGGCGCCGTGCACGCCGCCCGTCTCGTCGAAAAGTTCCTGGGCGGCGCGCAGCCGCTCCGGCAGCAACGAAATCAGCTCCGCCGGGAAGGCGCGTTCCGGCGCGGTCACCGACGCGAAGCCGGTCATTTCCAGCGCGCGCAGCGAGGTCTTGCCGCACACGCCGCAGCTCGAGCTGGCGTAGAAATTTCGTTGCATCCGATCCCAATCGATCCGCACCCCGGCCTGCAGAACAACGCGCACGCCGTGCTGCTGGCCCTCCTCGTCGCTTGGCCCTTCGCTGAAGACGGCCTTCACCTCGTCGAGCCCGCGGATGATTCCCTCGCCCAGCAAAAATCCGATCGCCAGCTCGCGCGGTCGGCCGGGCGTGCACATGGTGATGGCCACGGTGCGCGTCACTGGCGCGCCGTGGGCATCCGCGCCGACCAGCTCGATGGCCAGCGGTTCCTCGCGCGCCACCGCGTCGTCAGCGGGTTGCGCCACGCCCGCCGTTACCCGCGTGATCGAGACGGGCTGTAGGGACGAACGGTTCACAGCTCAACGGTAATGCCCCCGCTGCCGCAGGCAAGGGCCACGCGAAGGTCCGACCTTGGAGCTGATCTTAGGGGGCGGACGTTTGTACGTCAGGAGATGGAGAGTGTTTGAAATTCAGGAGGGAATCATTCCTTACATGTGAATCCGCGGCGTGGGCTTTTCCATCAACAGTGTCAATCGAAGCGCAGACCTCCGTAGGTAGCCGGCATCGGCCCGATGCCGGAGCCGCAGCAGCGGCGGA
>CAZZYY010000180.1:0-4923 GCA_964658475.1 uncultured Candidatus Methylacidiphilales bacterium
TGGCGCTGGTGGCCGTGGCCCTGCCGGCGTGGCATCGGGTGCGTGGCGAACGCGCTTCGCTGGCGCTTTGTTATGTCGCCACGGTCCTGGCGGGCTTGGCGCACACGCTGCTGCTTGCCTCGACCATCGCGCCGGACGATGTACGACGGTTACCGGTCGAGAAGACGCTGGCGAGCACGCAATGGCGCGGGCAGGTGGTCGACGACCCGCGCCTTGCGCCGCATCGGGCCCGGGCGTTGGATCGCACCTCCTTCACCGTCCAGCTCAGCGGGTGGCGGCCGACCGGCGGGCAG
This sequence comes from uncultured Candidatus Methylacidiphilales bacterium, assembly GCA_964658475.1. GTDB lineage: Bacteria > Verrucomicrobiota > Verrucomicrobiia > Methylacidiphilales > UBA1321 > JABDGH01. The sequence goes on from CAZZYY010000180.1 coordinate 294, forward strand.
CTTTTCAGCGAGACGTCCGACGAGCCGTGGCGGATGGCGGCGGGTCGCGTGAGCTGCACCGTGCTGGGTCCGGCCCAGGACGTCCGCGCGGGAGATGAGGTGCGATTCGCCGCGGGGCTGGAACCGATCCCGGCGCCGCTCACGCCGGGCCAGCTCGATCTCCGCGCGTACGACGCGGCGCTCAACATTTACGCGCAGGCGACGGTCAAGCCGCTGGATTGGCAGCGCGTGGCGCAGAGCGGGCCCTGGATCGAGCGACTCTCTTACGCGGCGCGCGATTGGGCCTACGACCGGCTGCGCTGGGGTATCGAGGACGACCCGCGCACGGCCGATTTTCTTGCGGGGATGCTGATCGGGTACCGGCAGGAAATCCCGACGGACATCGAGCAGGATTTTCGCGTGACGGGGACGTTGCATGTCTTCGCGATCAGCGGGCAGAACGTCGCGGAGGTGGTGGCGGTCGCGGTCATCCTGCTGCAACTGGCCGGACTGGTGCGCTGGCGGTGGGCGTGGCTGCTCGCGCCCGTGATGCTGGTGTACTGTCTGCTGGCGGGGGCGCCGGCCAGCGCGGTGCGCGCGACGGTGATGGCGCTGGCGATCCTGCTGGCGTGGCGGCTGGGGCGGCCGCTGAACGCGCTCGGCTGCTGGTGCATCGCGGCGCTGGCGATGATGGCGTGGGACCCGCGGGTGTTGCTCGATCCGGGCGCGCAGCTTTCGTTTGGCGTGGTGCTGGGTTTGATCCTGCTTTCGCCGCCGATCTACCGGCTCTTGCGCCGACCTTTCCGGCACGATCCGTTTCTTCCCGAGCGGCTGCTGACGCCGGGCCAGGCGCGCGAGGAGAAAGGCTGGGCGGTCCTGACCGGCCTGCTGGCCGCGTCGATCGCCGCAACGCTGGTGAGCGAACCGATCACCGCGCTGGCCTTCCACCAGGTGACGCCGATTTCCGTGGTGGCGAATCTGCTCGTTGTCCCGCTGGCGGGCTTCATCACGATCATCGGCACGGTGAGCGTGACGCTGTCGCTGCTGAGCCATGCGCTGGCCGCGCAATGCAACAACGCCAACTGGCTGCTGGCGAAGATCATGATCGGGATCGTCTCGTTCTTCGCGCATGAGCCGGGAGCGGCAATCAACGTGGCCGACCTGCGTGTGGCCGGGCAGGCGGAGCCGTTTTTCGTTGTGGCGCCGCTGCAGGATGGCGCGTGCGTGCTGGTGCGATGCAGCGGCCATTCGTGGCTGATCGACACGGGACGCGAGGCGCCGCCCCCGGCGCCGGCGGCGCGGCTGCTGCAGTTTTACGGCGTGAATCGGCTCGATGGATTGGTGCTGGCGCAGCCGGACACGCCGGACAACGGCGCGGCTCTTGCGCTCGCGCGTCAGTTTCATCCGCGACGGGTCGCCCAGCCGGCGCTGGCGAGCCGTTCGCCGTTCGAGCGCCAGCTGCCGCAACTTGCGCGCGAGACCGGCTTGGCAATCGAACGCTGGTCGGCGGGTGCGACGTTCAATCTCGGGCCCGGGCTGCGCGCGGAGGTGATCGGGCCGGCGCTGACGAGCGCGGCGAGGCGGGAGGATGATCGCGCGCTGGTTCTGCTTTTCCGCGTGGGCACGCACGCGCTGCTTGATGCCAGCCGGCTCGACGCCGCAGGCCAGGCGGAGCTGCTGCGGGTCCATCCCGATCTGCGCGCCCAGGTGCTGGTGTTGAGCGGCGACGCTCCGCCGAATGCCACCTTCGTCCAGGCGCTGAGGGCGTCGTTTTGGCTGCGGACGCCGCCGCGGTTGCGGGCGATCAATTTGTCGACGGCGAATGATCCGGCGGCCCTTCCGTGCGCCGTCTGGCCGGTCGACCGGACGGGAGCGGTGACGGTTCACTTCACGGCGCAGGGTGTGACGCTGACGCCTTGGGCGGCGCGGCCATGAGCGGACCGCCTTCCGCCCATTGTCTACTGCGGCGCGGAGCTCGCCGCGTCCCCGTTGCCGGCGGCTGACAGATGGCTGACCGCGAGGTTTGCGTACTGGCGGATGTGCGGCGTCTGCGTCGGGTCCGCCGCGAGCGCCCGCAACGCGGCGATGGAGCCGGTGTCCTTGAGATTGTCCAGGCCGATGATGCTCCAGCCGCGCACGTTGACCTCGGGATCCTTCAGCGTGGTGCGCAGGGTCGGGATGACGGCGGGGTCGCCGGTTTCGCCGAGGCCCTGCACGGCGTGGAGGCGCGTCCAGGTGTCGGGCGAGGCGGCTTTCTGGATGAGGATGGGCGTGGCGCGCTTGTCCTTCATTACCGCGAGGCAGACGGTGGAGATGATCGCGATCCTGGCGTTGGCGTCGTCGAGGTGCCTGGCGAAGAGGTCGGGGGAGACTCCGGGGAGCTGGCAGAGATTGGCGAGCGCGTTCTCCGCGGAACCCTCGACGTTGGCGTCTGGATCGGAGACCGTGTCGAGCAGCGGCTCAATGGCGCTGGGATCCTTTTCACGTTCGAGCGCGTCGGCGGCCTGGGAGCGGACGAACCAGTAGCTGTCGTTGAGCGCATGGATCAGGACGGGCACGGCCTTGGGGTCCTTGACCAGGCCGAGAGAGGAGATCGCCTCGCTGCGCACGTCCTCGTCCGTGTCCTTCGCCGCGGTGATGAGCGGATCGACGGAGGTCGGGCCGCCGACGAGCCCCAACGTGCGCACGACGTTGATCCGCACCTTGGAATCCTTGTCCTGGAGCAGCTGGGCGAGCGAGTCATCGGCGGGCGCGCCGATGAGGATGTCGTTCTCCACGGCAGCGGCCTGGTTCGGCAAATCGAGGTGCAGGTAGAGCGGAAGCTGGGCGCGTTCCATGCGGAGAATCTCGGGATCGGCCTGCACCTTCTTCTCGAGCGCGGCCGCCTTGTCGGGATCGGTTCCCGGATCCTCCGCGGAGGCGCGAATCTTCGCCTCGCGGGCGCGCAGGGCGTCGATGAGGACGACGTTGGCGTCGTCGTATTTTTGCTGGGCGGAGAGGTCGTTCGCCTTGGACAGCGCCTGCTTGGTTTCGGGGGAGCTGCAGCCGGCCAGGACCAGAAGGGGGCACGCCAGGAGCAGGCGGCTAAAACGGCGTCGCATGGGAAGCGATGATTAAGCGACAGCTTGCCGCGCCGCGCAAGGAAAGTCCGCGCGGTGCGGGTCCGAACCTCCGGCCTGCTTCGTTACAAAAGGAAGCCGGACGACCGCGCCCTTGGCTAATGCGCCTTCGCGTCCTAGTTTGAGGCATGCCCACCCGCCGTACCGTCCGCGTGGCCGAGGTCCTGCGCAAGGAGCTCAGCGCCTGCATGAGCCAGGCCCTCGATCTTGAAGGCCTGCTCATCACCATCTCGTCGATCGATCTGCCGCCGGACATGAAGCAGGCTTTCATCTACGTCAGCACGCTGAACCCGGAGGTCGAGCAGGCGCAGGCGCTGAAGCTGCTCAACCGCAACCGCGCGCACTGGCAGAGCATCATCGGGCGCCGGCTGGGGATCAAGTTCACGCCGCAACTGCACTTCCGCTTCGACGATGCGATCGAGCGGGGCGACCGCGTCATGGAAATCCTGACGCAGCTGGAACGCGACCAACGGGCGGCCGATTTGTCCGCCGCCAAGGCCGAGAGCAAGGGGAGCCGCAAGTGAAGTCCTCCCACGCGAAGCGTCACGACGGGCGGCGTCCCGACGAGCTGCGGCCCTTTCAATTTCAGCCCGGCATCGCGCCGCATGCCGCCGGGTCCGTGCTGGCGAGCTGCGGGCGCACGCAGGTGATTTGCGCGGTGACGATCGAGGAATCGGTCCCGCGCTGGATGAAGGATCAGCAGGTGCCGGGCGGGTGGATCACGGCGGAGTACTCGATGCTGCCTTATTCGACCCTGGGCCGGAAACCGCGCGACATCAGCAAGGGCCGGCTGGACGGACGCAGTACTGAAATCCAGCGGCTGATCGGGCGCAGCATCCGCGCGGTGGTCGACCTGGAGGCGCTTGGGCCGCGGACGCTTTGCATCGATTGCGACGTGCTGGCGGCGGACGGCGGCACGCGCACGACGGCGATCACGGGGACCTACGTCGCGCTGGAGCTGGCGGTGCGCAGGTTGCGCCAGGAAGGGCGGCTTCCGGCCACAGGCAAGTCGCCGATTCTCGCGCCGTTTGCCGCCATCAGTGTGGGGATGGTCGAGGGCCGGCCGGTGCTCGATCTCGATTACGTCGAGGACAAGGACGCGCAGACCGACATGAATGTGGTCATGACGATCCGCGGCCGTTACATCGAGGTGCAGGCCAGTGGGGAGGAGAGCACGTTTTCACCGCAGGAACTGACGGCGCTGCTGGGGCTGGCGCAAAAGGGGATCAAGCGGCTGGGCGCGTTGCAGAAGGCGGCGCTGGCGGATGTGGTGCTGTAGTGCCTTTTCCCCCGACCGATTCCGCCGCTGCTGCGGCTCCGGCATCGGGCCGATGCCGGCTACCTTTGGAGATTTTCGCTCAAGACTAGCCTTGGAATGCTCTGTAGAAAAGATCCAGTGGGGTCGTCCTGAACTTTTCGAAGGAGCAGGTACTCGTCCGCACAAACACGCGAGATGCTTAAGGTAGCCGGCGCTCTCCGAGCGCCGGTCTGAGTAGAACACGCGTCCGCTACCGACCGGCGCTCGGAGAGCG
>CAZZYY010000181.1:0-4822 GCA_964658475.1 uncultured Candidatus Methylacidiphilales bacterium
CGGCTCGTCAGCCGCGGCTGCGGGCGCCTAGGCTCGCGTCGCGCCCATGGCCGAAACGAGCCCCCTGCCTTCTCCGCTTGGCGTTCTGCTGCGGCGCAATCTGCTGGCGTCCACCTTCCTCTTCGCGGTGCTGGAGGTGTGGCGGCCGTTCTTTTTTCTCACGGACGACAATCTGGACGGGGGATTTCCCTTCTTCACCGAGATGGGACACCGGCTGCTTCAGGGGCAGTCGCCTTTCGTCACGGAGCATCTTTTTGGCGGCCATTACGACATGCTGCACGACCCGACGTACTTCGTCTGGCACCCGATCTACCTGCTCGTCTCGCTGCTGGCGGGCACGCCGCTGCACCTCGGCATCATGGATGCGGCCGCCTACCTGTTTTTCATGATCGCCACGGCCGGTTTCGTTTGCCTGGCCGATTTCCTTCGGCGCGAGGGGGCGGCGGAGTGGAGCGACGGGTGGCTGACCTTCTTTACGCTGAGTTTCGTTTACAGCCTGATCGCGATCGGCACCTCGGCGAGCTGGCTGAACTTCGCCTGCAACCAAAGCGCGTTGCCGTGGCTGGCGCTCGGCCTGTTGCAGCGCCGGGCCTGGCGGAGTTTTCTGCTCATCACGTTCTTCACGCTGCACGAGATTCTGGGCGGCCATCTGGCGGTGACTATTGCGACGTCGCTTTTCTTCAGTCTCTTCGCCGTGGGCTTGGCGGTGCAGCGACGCCGGTGGCAGCCGGCGGTATGCTGGGGTGCGGGCACGCTCGCGGCGTTGGTCACGGTGCTGCCGCTGCTGGTTCCCGCCCTGAGCGGCTTTGCGGAAAGCGAGCGCGCCGCCGGCGTTTCCCCGGAGGACATGCAGGCCTACAACATCCCGCTCGTGGCGATGCCGGTGGCGCTGTTCTTCGGAATGGCGCTCTGGTGGACGCATGCGTTTCACCCCGAGCTGGTGAATGCGCATGGCACCTACATCCTGGCCCTTGGCTCGAGCGCGGCGATGTGGTGTCTCCTGCCTGCGCTGACCGGACGCGGCTGGCGCCCGCTGGAGAAGCTGGTCGGCGGCCTGATCCTGGTGGCCGGTCTCATGGTCTGTCGGCCGGCATTCCTGACGGCGGTGCTCATTCATATCCCGGTGCTAAAGTCGCTGCGCTGGCCGTTTCGAGAGCTGCTGCAGCTCCAGTTTTTCGTCCACCTGTTTTTGGTGCTGCGGCGTCCCGGGTATACGCCGGGGGTGCGCTGGCGCCTGGCGCTTTTCAGCACGGCGATTTATGTTCTGCCGCTTTTCACGTATCGCCTGCCGCCGACGTTCAATTCCATGAACTGGGACCGGCGCCTGATTCTTTCCGGGCAGGACCAGGTGTATTGGGCCAAGGTGCGGCCGCTGCTGGGAGGGGCGCGCGTGGCGGTGCTCATTCCCCGGGCGCTCTATGACAGCGACCGGTTCGACATTCCCTACTCGCTGCTGGGCACCTATGACTACGCGTGCGTGGAGGGGTTCGTGAACGCCTCGGGTTATTCGCCCACTCCGCCGCGCGGGCAGCTCTACAGTCACGTGGCCTATTATCCCTTTGGCGCCTGCATCCCGGAGGAACGGGCCGCCCTGCTGCGCGAGCATCCCGACCTGAAGCTAATTGCGCTGGAAGGCCTGCAGCCGGTGAAGATCACGCTGAGTTCCGCCGCTGGCCCGGTGATCGATCTTACGCCCTTTATCCCGCATGCGCTGGACCCCGCGCCGCACGTCCCGCCGGGTTCTATTGACCAGACAGGCGAGCGTTAACCCTTGGCCAAAATCTGGGCCAGCGAAACGCACCGCCCGGGGAAGCTCCTGAGCAGGGCCTGATCTTCGGTGACGAGGGAGGAGTCAAGCGCAACGGCCAAGGCGACAAATTCACAATCGTACGAAGTGCATTTGGATCGCCGAATTAGATCGAACACGAGGCGGTCCGCGACGGGATGCTCGCCGCCGAGCAGGCAACGGGACGCATAGCTCATGATTTCTTCGGCGCGGTGAGGATCGAGCATTTGCCGACGCAGGTACCCCGCCACTACATTCCGCAGCTCGGAATGCCACAGAAGCGGGGCGCACCAAAGCGGATCCTTCGTCGCGAGAAGACGCGCTTCTATCGTCCTTTCTCCCGGAATGAATCGATAGGCCAGAATGTTGGTATCGACGACAATCACGCATCGCGGCCTTCACGCTTGAAGCGGTCGATCTCCTCAGGCGTGGCCCACACGTTCATCTTGGCCAGCAGCGTGGCTTCCCGGGCGAGCAGTGCCTCAATATCGACGGGACGATTGGCTTGGACGTATTTCTCCAAGGCGACGAGCACCTCCGAATTCAGGCTGCGATTGTGCCGGGTAGCTTGAGCCTTTAAAGCCCGGTGCAGGGACGCTGGGATGGACTTGAACGTGACGGAAGGCACGACAACCATTATGGTTGCATGCTATCTCCGCGTCAAATAAGAAGGGGAAGAGACAAATTTTCCATCGCTGCCTCATTCCTCAGCCCTCTGTACCGATATCAGACACAAGGAACTTTGTTTACCGACAAATTTTCCCGTCCCGCCAGATTCTTTCGTGCGCGTTGCCGATCTTCCTCCCGTTTGCTAACAACGAACCGCTGCCGCCATGAACCACATCATCTTCGAAGATCTCTTCGTGCTGGAGATGGCCAACAATCATTATGGCCAGCTTGACCGCGCGCTGAAGATCGTGCGGGAGTACAGCCGCATCGTGCGCTTCAACAACGTGCGCGCCGCGATCAAGTTCCAGCTGCGCGACGTGGATACGTTCATCCACCGCGACTTCCGCAGCCGCACGGACATCCGCTACATCAAGAAGACGATCGACACGGCGATGCCGCGCGAAAGCTTCCACGCGCTGACCGATGCGATCAAGAAGGCGGGGTGCATTCCCATGGCCACGCCCTTCGACGAGAAGTCGGTCGATTTCTGCGTGGAGCTGGCGCTGCCGGTGATCAAGCTGGCCAGCTCCGACGTGAACGACTGGGAGCTGATCGAGCGCATCGCGCGCACGCGCAAGCCGGTGATCTGCTCGACCGGCGGTACGTCGCTCAAGGACCTCGACGATCTGGTCACCTTTTACGAGAACCGCAATCTGCCGCTGGCGATCAATCATTGCGTCTCGCTTTATCCCTGCGAGGACAGCGACCTGGAGCTGAACCAGATCGATTTCCTGCGCCGGCGCTACCCGAACCACGTGATCGGCCTTTCGACGCATGAGTACCACGACTGGGACGCGTCGCTCCAGATCGCCTATGCCAAGGGCGCGCGCACCTTCGAGCGCCACATCGACATCGAGGACGATGGGCGGCCTGTCTCGCCCTACTGCAGCGTGCCCTCGCAGATCGACGCCTGGTTCAAGGCCTACAATCGCGCGAAGATCATGTGCGGCAGCAGCGGCGACACCCGCCGCAACGTCACCGACGAGGAGGCGAAATACCTGAACGCCCTCGTGCGCGGCGTCTACGCCAAGCGCGACCTGCCGAAGGGCCACATCCTGCAGCGCGAGGACATGGAGAACGATGTCTACCTCGCCATCCCGCTGCAGAAGGGCCAGATTTCGTGCCGCGAATTGATGAGCGGCGAGACGCTGCAGGCGCCGGTCAAGAAGGACGCGCCGGTGATGATCGACGCGATCGACAGCGCCTACGCCTATCACGACGATCTCAAGAAGCTGATCTACGACCGCGGCATTTAGCCGCTGCTCCCGTGCTCAAGTCCAACTCCGCCTGTCTGGCCATTGCCCCGGAGCCGGCGGCGGCGCTGCTGGTGCCGGACGCGCCCAAGACCAGGCTGATCAGCGTGGTCAGCGGCTGCTACAACGAGGAGGACAACATCCGCGAGTGCTACGAGCGGGTGAAGGCGGTCTTCGCGGAGATCGGCCGGTATCGCTACGAGCACGTCTTCATCGACAACGCCTCGAAGGACGGCACGCGGCGGATTTTGCGCGAAATCGCCGCGGCGGATCCGAACGTGAAGGTCATTCTCAATGCGCGCAATTTCGGCCACGTGCGCTCCGGTTACCACGCCATGATGCAGGCCCGGGGCGACGCGGTAATCAGCCTCGTTTCCGATCTGCAGGACCCGCCCGAGCTGATCAAGGAGTTCATCGCCAAGTGGGAGGAGGGCTTTCGGGTCGTCATCGCGATCAAGGAAAACAGCGACGAGTCGCCGGTGTTCTTCGCCATTCGCAAGGCCTACTACAGCCTGGTCTCGCGCCTGGCGGAGATTGAGCTGAACAAGAACGCGACCGGCTTTGGACTCTACGACCGCCGGTTCATGGATGTGCTGCGGGAGCTGGACGATCCCTATCCCTATTTCCGCGGCCTCGTGTCCGAGATCGGCTTTCCCGCCGCCAAGATTCTCTATCATCAACCGATGCGCAAGCGCGGCATCACGAACAATAATTTCTATAGCTTGTACGACATGGCGATGCTCGGCATTACGAACCACAGCAAGGTGCCTCTGCGCATCGCGACCATGATCGGCTTTGCGCTTTCCGGGCTGAGCCTGCTGGTGGCGCTGGTCTATGTTGGGTTCAAGCTCGCCTTTTGGGACAAGTTCGAGCTGGGCCTGGCGCCCATGGTGGTCGGTCTGTTCTTCTTCGGAAGCGTGCAGCTCTTCTTCATTGGAATCTTAGGTGAATATATAGGCGCGATTCACACCCAGGTGCTCAAGCGGCCTCCGGTGGTGGAGCTGGAGCGGATTAATTTTTAGAATCGCGCCCTCATGCGTTGCCTTTTCATCGCGTTTCTTGCACTCAGCTCCATAATTCCATTGAGCGGACGAATCGGAGTTTCCGCCGTCAG
>CAZZYY010000182.1:0-4766 GCA_964658475.1 uncultured Candidatus Methylacidiphilales bacterium
TGCTACTCCCCGATAATCTTCACCAGCACGCGCTTCCGCCGCATGCCGTCGAACTCGCCGTAGAAGATCTGTTCCCACGTGCCGAAATCGAGCCGGCCGTTGGTGATCGCCGCGACCGTCTCGCGGCCCATGATCGTGCGCTTCAAGTGCGCGTCCGCGTTGTCCTCGCCCGTGTCGTTGTGCCGGTACTGGCTGTGCGGCTTTTCCGGCGCCAGCTTCTCCAGCCACGTTTCCCAATCTCGGAACAGCCCGCCCTCGTTGTCGTTGATGAACACGCTCGCGCTGATGTGCATCGAGTTCACCAGCACCAGCCCCTCCTTCACCCCGCTCTGGCGGATGCACTCCTGCACCTGCTCCGTGATGTTCACAATCGCGCGGCGCGTGGGGATATGGAACGTCAGTTCGTGGCGGTAGGTTTTCATGCAAATTTAGACGGAATTAACCGAATTAACGAAATGGGAGAACCGAATTCCTAATTTGGTAATTCCGTTAATTCCGTCTACTCAGCTGAATCAAAACAGCTCCTTCTGCTGGCCCGTCGGCTTCAGCCCCAGCTTGTCATACGCGCGCTTGGCCGCCACGCGCCCCTGCGGCGTGCGCTTGAGGAAACCGGTCATGATCAGGTAAGGCTCGTGCACCTCCTCCAGCGTCCCCGGCTCCTCCCCAATCGCCACCGCCAGCGAATTCAGCCCCACCGGCCCGCCATCGAACTTGTGGATCAGCGCCTCGAGCAGCCGCTTGTCCATCTCGTCGAGCCCGTCCTGGTCGATCTCCAGCATCGCCAGCGCCGCGTCGGCCGTCGCGGCGGTGATGGGATGACTCGCGCGCACCAAGGCGAAGTCGCGCACCCAGCGCAGCAGGTTGTTCGCGATCCGCGGCGTGCCCCGCGCGCGGCGCGCAATTTCGAACGCCGCCGCTGGCTCCATCTCCACGCTGAGCAACCGCGCGCTGCGCTCCACCACGCTCTGCAAGTCCTCCGCCGGATAGTAATCGAGCCGGTTCACCAGCCCGAAGCGCGAGCGCAGCGGCGGCGAGATCATGCCCGCCCGCGTGGTCGCGCCGATAAGCGTGAACCGCGGCAAGTTCAACCGCACGCTGCGCGCGTTCGGCCCCTGGTCGATGATGATGTCGAGCCGGAAGTCTTCCATCGCGGGATAAAGATACTCCTCGATGTTCTTGTTCAGCCGGTGGATCTCGTCGATGAAAAGCACGTCGCCCTTCTGCAGCGTCGTCAGCAACCCCGCCAGGTCGCCCGCCTTCTCGATCACCGGGCCGGAGGTCGTGACGATCTGCACGTCCATCGACTTGGCCACGATGTGCGCGAGCGACGTCTTGCCCAGGCCCGGCGGCCCGCAAAAGAGCAGATGCTCCAGCGAATCCCCCCGCGCCTTCGCCGCGCCGATGAGCACGTCCAGCCGCTCCTTGATCCGCGCCTGCCCGACAAATTGGTCCAGGATCGCCGGCCGCAGCGTGATCTCCAGCCGAGGGTCGGCCGGGATGGCAGCGTCGAGGGGAGTTGAATTACTCATGATGTCAGCCATGCGCGCAAATTATGCGTAAACATCTCGACGATGGCCGACTTTCAAGGCCAGCACGACCAACGCTTCATTTTGTATGAGGCAGACGAGTCGATAGTCGCCAATGCGATAACGCCATGCGTTTTTAATGGAAAGAAAGGGCTTGCCGAAACGGCGGGGGTCTTCCTCCGATTCCAAATTTTTGGCGATGTATTTTTCAATCTCGCGCTGGGCCACCCGCCCCAATTTGGCGAATTGCTTCTCTGCGGCAGGGTCGAAGGAAACCTGCCATTTCACAACTTGTACTTTTTCCGAATTTCCGCCATTGGGATCGGAATTCCGGGATGGTTGAGCACCGCCAGGACATCGGCAAGATCCTCGTTATCCTCCATGGCTTCGCGTAGGGCTTGTGCGACTTCCTTCATTTCCTGAAAGGAAAGGTGCGGCACCTCTTTGACGATATCTGCGACGCTCATGAAAAAATTTTAGTCCGGGATGTGAAGGGGTCAATCTTCGATATCAATCAGTTCCACGCAGGCGGCACCTTTGCTATATCAATACTCACATCCCCTTCAACGCATCCTTAATCAACTCCTCCACCGTCGCGCCGGGCGTCTTCTCGTGCAGCGCCCGCACAGCCTTGTGCGCGTCGACCTGCTTGTAGCCGAGCGAAATCAGCGCCAGCACCGCGTCGTTCACGTGCTGCTCGGCGGGCGAGAGCGCCTGCGCCGCGCTGGCCGCCTCCCACGCGGCGGAAACGCCCACCTTGTCGCGCAGCTCCACGATGATCCGCTCCGCCGTTTTCTTGCCCACGCCCTTGAGCTTGCTCAGCCCCGCGATATCGCCCGCCACCACCGCGCCGCGAAACGCCACCGGCGCGATGCCGTTCAGCACCGCCAGGGCCAGCTTCGGTCCGACGCCGCTCACGTTATTCACCAGCAGGTGAAATAAGTCGCGCTCCTCCGCCGTGGCAAAGCCGAAAAGGACGTGCGCATCCTCCCGCACCTGCAGGTGGGTCAGCACCTTCGCCGTCTGCCCCGGCGGCGGCAGCTTGTCGTAGGTGGAGAGCGGGATCAGCACGTCGTAGCCCACGCCCGCGACCTCAAGCACCAGCCGCATCGGCAGCAGCTCCACCACCGTGCCGCGCAGGAAGGAAATCATCGCCGGAATGTAGCGGCGGGATCAGACAGGAGGAACATGAAAAACATGAGGGCGAGGCGAGGGGAATGATCCGCCGTGCAGGGATATCACGCTCGCAGCCCGCACCTTCACTGGGGCAAGGCCGCCTTCCTCATGTTTTTCATGTCCCTCCTGTCCAAGTAATCGAAACAGGCAAAGTTTCGGACAGGATTAACCTGATCAACACGATGGTAACCAAGTCTCCGCTCCGTCCCAATCCCGTTAATCCCGTCCAAATTCAGATCTCCCGCGGCTTCGACGCGACCCCATTATTCTGCGCGTGCGTGATGGCGATAGCCAGCGCGTCCGCTGCATCGGGCGGCGGATTCTCCGTCAACCCTAGCAGCGCGCGCATCATGAAGGCGACCTGCGCCTTTTGCGCCCCGCCACGTCCTGTTGCCGCCGCCTTCACCCGCCTCGGCGCATATTCGTAGATCGGCAGCCCCGCCTGCGCCATGGCCAGCAGTGCCGCGCCCCGCGCCGAGCCCATCACCACCGCGGTCTGCACGCTCTGCACAAAGATCACGCCCTCGACCGCCGCGCAGTCGCACTTGTGCCGCCCCAGCAGCCCGCCAATTTCCCGGTGAATCGCCTCCAGGCAGCGTGAGGGCGTCAGCTTCGGCGCGTTCTTGATCTCGCCGTAAGCCAGCACGCGCAGCTCGCGCCCCTCCGAGCGGATGATGCCGTAGCCCGTGCTGCGCAGCGAGGGGTCCAAGCCGAAGATGACGGGCATTGGGAAAGGTAAAAGTGAAAAGGAAAAAGTTGAAAGCGAAAGAGCAACGGCTCGGCGACTTCTAACTTTTTCCCCTCAACTTTTAACTCCGTCCGATCTCACTCCTTCTCGAGGATGAAAACGAGGTGTCCCATCGTCAGCTGATCGCCCGGATTCACGAAGCTTTCCGTGATTCCGACCCCGTTGACCTTCGTCCCGTTCGTCGTGCCGAGGTCCTTCACATGCAGCCCGCGCTCGGTCATCTGCATCAGGCAGTGCTGGCGCGAAATGGAACCGTGATCGAGCGTGATGTCGCAGGCCGGGTTGCGCCCCACCAGCGTGCTTTCCTTAACCAGATGGATGCGCTGGCGCGGATTGTCGATCGCCACGAACGAGTACTGCGGCTTCTTCAGCGTCGGCAGCTCCGGTTGCAGCGGGGGAACGGCCGTGGTCTTGCCCACAATCGTCGCCTGCGCGGCGCTCGGCGGAGGTTGCACGGGCCACTGCGGCTTGCTCGCCTGCACCGTCATCGGCGCCTCCAGGCGGGGCAGGGCCGTGGTCATGCCCGCGCTGCCGCGGCTCGGGCTAAGCACGGGCGGGGGCGCCGGCTGCGGAACCTCGGCCGGCATCGGCGGCGGCGCCACGGGCAGCGCCGCATTCTTGAATTCCACCGGGGCCTTGCGCGCCGCATGGCGATCGAACAGCTCGCCAATCGCCACTTGGATTGGCTTATAGGGCGGCATCGGCGGGATCGCCTGGGCATGCCAGATAAATCGCGGATCCTTTAGATCCAGGGCCTGCCGCACGGCATCCTCGCCCTCGGTCAGACCCTTGCCGGCGGCGATAATCAACCCGTTCTTGAAGAACACGTTAGCCGTATCCCGAAGATTGTAAATGTGAAGCAACCCGGTCAGCGAACGGCCGCCGATGCGCTCGAAAATCTCCTGCGGGCTAAAAAGCTGGGGAAGGGTAAGATCCATGGCAGGCTCCGGCCCGGCAGGATTAGTGGTGCCGTTGGTAAAGTTCAAAGGGTAGCGTTGTGTCACACTACCCTTAATAGTTACGTTGGTTGCCTTTTAGTGCAATATAAATTCAGATTTTTTCTGAGAAAATCTTTGACATCCCCACGGAAGCCCGGCAACCTGAGCAAGATCAAGGCCACTCCTGTATTTGGGGCGTAATGTTTCAAATCCGGGCGTGGACTTTTTGCCTTTATCGCAGGAGGAGGGGGAAGGTTGGTCAGGCTGGGGATATCTGGCTTCACGGCCACTTGCTCGGAGAGCGGTCAAGTGCCCATGTAGCTCAGTCGGTAGAGCACATCCTTGGTAAGGATGAGGTCACCGGTTCAAACCCGGTCA
>CAZZYY010000183.1:0-4740 GCA_964658475.1 uncultured Candidatus Methylacidiphilales bacterium
CGCCTCGACCCGCCGAAGCGATTTTTCGCCATCGACCGAATCTGGAATCTTAGGCATTCCGGGGATCATGCCAAGCAGATTTTGCAGCGGTCCCAGCTTCTTGATCATCTTGATCTGGTCGAGGAAGTCCTGCAGGTCGAACGAGTTCTTGGCCAGCTTGGCCGCCATTTTTTCCGCATCCGCTGCGTCGAACTCGGTCTGAGCCTTTTCCACCAGCCCGACGATGTCGCCCATGCCCAGCATGCGGCCGACCAGCCGCCCGGGCTCGAACAGCTCGATCGCGTCCATCCCCTCGCCTGTGCCGAGGAAGCGGATCGGCACCTGCGTGACGCGCTGGAAGGAGAGCGCCGCGCCGCCGCGCGTGTCCGCATCGAATTTCGAGAGCACCAGCCCGCTGACCGGCACGCGCGACTTGAAGGCCTGCGCGACCTTCACTGCGGTCTGGCCGGTCGCTGCATCGGCCACGAGTAGCGTTTCCTGCGGCTCCCACGTCTTGCCCACGGCCTGCAATTCCTTGAGCAGCGATTCGTCCACGTCCAGCCGGCCGGCGGCGTCGAAGATGGCGACTTCCGCGCGCAGCCGCGTCACATCCTCCCTCGCCTTGCGCGCGACCACCTCGGGGCTGGTCTCGCCGGGATAGGTCAGCACCGTCACGCCCATCTGCTTGCCCAATATCTGCAACTGCTCGATCGCCGCCGGGCGAGCCAGATCGCCCGCCACGAGCACAACCTCCTGCTTCCGCTTGCGGAAAAAGCCGGCCAGCTTGCCTGCCGTTGTCGTCTTGCCCGCGCCGTTGAGGCCGCAAAGCAGGATGCGCAGCGGCCGGTTCTCCGTCAGGCTCGTCTCGCTGGAAAAGCACGCGATCAGCTCGTCGTGCACGATCTTCACGAACTGCTCGCCGGGCCGGATGCTCGCCAGCACCTCCGCGCCGAGCGACTTCTTCTTCACTTCCTCGCAAAAGTCCTTCGCGACCTGGTAATTGACGTCCGCCGCCAGCAGCGCCAGCCGAACCTCGCGCACCGCGTCCGCCACGTTGCTCTCGGAAAGCTTGCCGTAGCCGCGCAGCGTTTTGAAGACGCTCTGGAGTTTTTCGGTGAGGAGGTCTAGAGCCATGGAGCGTCCTAGGCTAGCAAACTCTGGCCATTCCAAAAAGGAATTGTCATCCCGAACTCGTCGAGGGATCAGACACGCGCTCGCATGAGCGACGAGAGCATCGCCCATCGCAAGATGCCATATTCTCACGCCGTGGCGGAAGAGTGTCTGATCCTTCGACTCCGCTGCGCTCCGCTCAGGATGACAGTAGCCGGGTGGGGCGTTCAATTCTCAAAAGGCTTGCGCGTAACCTCGACACGGGTAGGCTCTCCCTTCGCACATGGCACAAGAAGCTCCCGGTACCGATACGATTGAAGTCGAAGGCAAGGTCATCACGATTTTGCCGGGGACGATGTTTCGCGTGGAGCTGGATAACTCGAAGCATGTCGTGCTGGCCCACATCTCGGGCAAGATGCGCAAGCGCTTCATCCGCCTGACGCCGGGCGACCGGGTGAAGATGGAGATGTCGCCTCACGACCTGACCAAGGCGCGCATTGTTTATCGCGTGGACGCGAACCGCATGCCGTACGTGCCGCGCAACCGCCGCCGCTAGCGCCTTCCCCGCGCGTCGCGCCCTGCCGCCATGCCTTCCTTCGATGTCGTTTCCGAAGTGGACCTGATGGAGGTCAAGAACGCGGTCGAGCAGGCCCGCAAGGAAGTCGCCACCCGCTTCGATTTCCGCGAGGCCAAGGCCGAGATCGAGCTGGACGGCGACAAGGCGATCAAGCTTTCCGCCATCGACAAATTCAAGATCACCGCGCTGGAGGAGATCGTCCTGGGCAAGCTGGCGCGCCGCAACATCAGCCTGAAGAACATCGACCGTCAGGACCCCGACATCTCCCCGCTCGGTCACGCGCGGCAGGAACTGAAGCTCAAGCAGGGCCTCGAAACCGACATCGCCAAGACCATCTGCCAGGCGATCCGCGACGCGAAGTTCAAAGCAACAACGCAGATCCAAGACCGGCAGATTCGCGTGACGAGCAAAGACCGCGATGTCCTTCAGGAAGTGATCGCCTTCCTGCGCGGCAAGGATTTTCCCGTCGCGCTGGCCTACACCAATTTCCGCCCGTGAATCACTGGCTGGTGAAGTCGGAGCCGGAGGCCTACTCCTTCGCACAGCTCCGGCGCGACAAGAAGACCGCCTGGACCGGGGTCCGCAACTTCGCCGCGCGCAATTTCCTCCGCGCCATGGCCAAGGGCGACGAGGTCTTTTTCTACCACAGCATGACGGACAAGGCGGTGGTCGGGCTGGCCAGCGTGAGCCGCACAGCGTTTCCCGACGCGACGGTTGAGCCCGGGGAAAAGGGCGACTGGTCCTGCGTGGAACTCAAGGCGGGCCCGGCGCTGCCGAAGCCGGTGACGCTGGCGCAGATCAAGGCCACGCCGGCCCTGGGGAAGATGGCGCTCCTGCGCCAGTCGCGCCTCTCGGTCTCGCCGGTCACGGCGGCAGAGGCGGCGATCATTCGCAAGCTCGGCGGGCTCTGAGGGCTTGCTTCGAGCAGCGCGCCTACGTCCCGGTCACGATTGGGCAAAGCCGAGCGCTATCCTTGTCATTCCGGTTGTCGCCGTCTATAGCTACGCGATGATCGATGGCTCTCGCCGTATCCTGTTTTTATTCGTGGCCCTGGGCCTGACCTTGCGCGTGCAGGCAGCCCCGGGCGCCAATCTCGGCGGGGCTGAGCCGGCTTCCACCCCGGTCGCTCCGGAGCCCGAGGATCCGAGCATCCCCACCCACGACCCTGCCGTGCCCATGCTGACTCAGGCTTACGCGATGCTGAACAAAGGCGACGTGGACGGCGCCCTGCAAATGACGGACGAGGCGGTGAAGAACAATCCCAAGAGCTTCGCCGCGCTCACCCTGCGCGGCATGATCTACGCGCAGAAAAAGCAGTGGACCTCATCCGAGGCCGATTTCTCCGCCGCACTGGTCATCGATCCGACGAACAAGGTGGTGAAGTTCCAACTAGCCGAGATCCCGTTCGTGCAAAAGAAGTACGATCTGGCCCGGACCCGTTTTGCCCCTTTGGTCGCCGATCACGACATGGGCGACTTCGCGCAGTACGAGGTTTTTCTTTGCGATCTCTACGGCGGACACGAGGCGCAGGCCAAGAAGGAGCTGGACGCCTTCGACGCCGCGGAAACGCATCCGTCGTACTATTTCAGCAACGCGGCCTGGGACCTTTATCACAAGAATCCAGACGACGCCCGTATCTGGCTGACTTCCGCCAGCAACATCTACATTCCGGGCAAGAACCGGTTTTACGCCTCGCCCCTCAAGGATCTTGGCTATCTGCCGCTGCCGCCGACGAAAACTCCGGCCGGGCAATAGTGCTGCAGTAGCGGCACGACCTTACGATGCCGCGGCGGGCTCCGGCGTCAGGAGCCGCGCCACTTCTTCCTGCACGCCTTGCAGCTCGCCCAGCTTGAGGCCCGGGTCCTCGATCAGCCAGACCTCGCCGGTCGGCACATGCTCGTAGACCAGCGTGGAACGGCCGTCCGCGCGCTGGCGTTCCAATTGCCGCAGCATCCGCTTGCGTTCCAGCATCAACGCCAGGATGTAGCGGACGTTGCACGAGCCCGGCTCGTTCGCTGCCATGAGGCGGCGGAGCAGGCCCTCCGCGTCGTCCTTCTTCAAGGGCTCGACCGGCTCCGGCGGCGGCGGGACGAAATCGGTCTGCCACGCGGAAAGCGGCTCGATGTTGTCGTTGCGCGCGTTCCACGCCGCTTCCTTCACGTCCACGCGCTGGTACTTGCCATCGCGCCAATACAGCGCGGAGTACACACGCTCGCCCTTGGCAAAGGGTTCGCCCGTCTGCGCGCACACCACCGCGCGCGGCTGGATGTTCCATTCCTGGGAAAGCATGGGAGGTCAATTTAGGGAGACGTCGGCGGTGCTGTCACGCCTTCGCGCACAGGTGCCGCCACCACGCCGATCATCGGCCCGAAATGGTGCTGGCCGTCTTTCTCGATGTCGCCCGGCGTCCAGAAGTCCGATATGTCGCCGTCGAGATAAAGTGCGTTGGGACAATGCAGCCGCTCGCGAAACAGCTCGGCGAATTCGTAGAACGTCACCGGCTGCCGCGAAAGCGCGAAGACGACCACGCCTTGGAGGGTGACCCCCACCCCGCTGCGGATCTTGCGGTTCTTCGAGTCCGCCATGAAGTCCGGGTTCACGTCGTCCCCGTGCACGAGCAGCGGTCCCGACTGCGTCGCCCAGACGGCCGGCGGCACGAGGACCGGGTCCTCGCTCGACTCGATCACAAAGGCATGATGCTTCGCGTTGATCGCGAACACGCCGTTCGGCTTCATGTAGAAGTTGCCATAACCTTCCGCCAGGTTGAGCGGCGACTTTTCCGTCCCGTCCAGCACGAGCAGCCCGACCGGCTTGCTCGCGGGATCGAACATTCCCGCGTTCGCCGCGAAGAGCAGCCGGCCGCCTTCCCTCGCGATCTCTTTTTGCAACGCGGTGAAGTCGCCAAGCACCTGCCCATGCGCGTCGTCCCAAAAAAGCCGCAGGTCCTGCCTGGCCGGATCGACCGTGCAGGTCTCGTACTTCGCACCGTGGAAAATCGTGTTGAAGATCGGCAGCGCAACGACGTCGTCGGGACCCGCCTCGACATGGGTGGCCAGCAAACTTGCGGCGGCCAG
>CAZZYY010000184.1:0-4682 GCA_964658475.1 uncultured Candidatus Methylacidiphilales bacterium
CGCTCGGAGAGCGCCGGCTACCTTCAGAGATCCTCGCTTGTCGTCAGTCTCTTGAGATGATTTTAAAACATCCCCTTTGCAGTACAGACAGGCGCCATTTTCGGCAGCGGTCGAAAATGTTCGCCCTTTCCGCAATGCGATTCTTCCCTAGTTTGTCGCTATGGATCCGCAGCACCCGATCTTCACCGTTGAGCCGCCGGGAACGCCGCCGCCGCGCCGGCCCATGACGCGCGCTTCCGGCGGATTTGCCGGAATCATTGCCGCCATTGTCATCGTGCTGGCCAAGTTCGGCGGCACGTTCCTGTCGATGTTTTTCATGATCTGGGTCTACTCGCTCATGTTCGGCTGGAAGTTCGCGGCCGGCATCGTTTTCCTCATTTTCGTGCACGAGATGGGGCACTTCGTGGCCGCGATGGCGCTGCGCATTCCGGTCAGCGCGCCGATCTTCATCCCGTTTGTCGGCGCCTCGATCATCATGCGGCAGAACCCGCGCGATGCGGTGACGGAGGCGATCATGGCCTACGCCGGGCCGCTGGCCGGCGGCGTCGGCTCGTGGATCACGCTCTGGGCCGCACAGGCGTACGGCATTCCCTGGCTGGTGCCGGTGGCGGCATTTTCGTTCGGCATCAATCTGTTCAACCTCATTCCAATCCCGCCGCTTGATGGCGGACGCGTGTGCGCCGCGGTGTCGCGCTGGTTCTGGGTGGCCGGCGTGATCCTGCTGGCGCTGGCCGTGGTTTATTTCCACGCGTGGAGCATGCTGCTGATCGGCGGGCTGGTGTTCTGGATGGCGTTCCGCCGCATCCGCGACGACATGACGTTTCGCGCGCAGATGGGTAGCTACTACCGCATCCCGTTCCTCCTGCGCCTGACCGTGGCCGCGTTTTATCTCGGGCTGATCGGCATCCTGTTCCTGGGCCTCAGCCAGGCCAGCCAAGTCTTGCCGCCAACGCAAACGCAAGCGGATGGAACGTACGATTCGGGTCAGTAGCCGGATTCGAGGATTCCGTTCGTTCAGTTAATTCCGTCAAATTCGGCCGCTGATTAAACGTCACCGCTAAAGCTCCGCCAACGCCGCCTCCGCCGCCCGCGTTTCCGCTTCCTTTTTGCTCGCGCCCTGGCCGCGGCCAAGCTCGCGTTGCTGCCATTCCACCACGACCTCGTAAACGCGGGCATGCGGCGGCCCGCTTTCCGCGACGCAGCGGTAGAGAGGCGGATCGTCGCCCTCGGCCTGAAGCTTTTCCTGCAGGCTCCCCTTGGGATTCGCGTGCGGCGCGGCCGCGTCTTCGGCCAGCCGGGCCAGCGCGGGCTCCAGCAGCCGCAGCACCAGCGCGCGGGTTGGCTCCCAGCCCGCGTCGGCGAAGACGGCGCCGATCACCGCCTCCATCGCGTCGGCCAAAATGGAACTGCGCTCGCGGCCCTGGCTGGTTTCCTCTCCGCGGCCGAGGATGAGCTCCTCGCCCAAGCCGACCGAACGCGCGAGCGCCTGCAGGTGATGGCGGTTGACGATGCTGGCGCGCTGGATGGTCAGCCGGCCCTCCGGCAGCTCGGGAAAGCGGCGGAAGAGTTCGTCGGTCACGACGAGCTGGAGCACGGCGTCGCCCAGGAACTCAAGCCGCTGGTTGTCGGGCAGCCGCTGGCGCCGTTCATGCCCGAAGGACGCGTGAGTAAGCGCCTGGCGCAGCAGCTCCGGCTGGGCGAAGCGATGGCCCACGCGCGTCTGGAAATCGTCAAGGCTCATGCGGAGGGGCTGGCTTCCTCCCGATTCAAAGCAGGCCGGGCAGCGTTGTCGAGGCGCATGGTGCCGCCGAGGCGGGCCGAATCTCGCGCGGCACCATCGCAACGATCGGGTGACTTTGCCGCAGGCAGCGTCGATACGGCTTGTGCGCGCAGGCCAACCGGGGCACCTTTTGCGCGCCCATGAAAGAGCTGCCCCCGTTCACCTCCGCGCGGCCCGTCCACCCGTGGCACGAGATCGATCCCGGCAAGCCGGCGGCGTTCACCGCCGTGATCGAGATCCCGCTGGGCAGCTCGCACAAGTACGAACTGGACAAGACGACGGGCATGCTGAAGCTCGATCGCGTGCTGCACTCGGCGGTGCATTACCCGGCCAATTACGGGTTCATCCCGCAGACGCTGGCCGATGACGGCGATCCGCTCGACGTGCTGATCCTGATGAGCGAGCCGGTCTACCCGCTCACGCTCGTGACCGCGCGGCCCATCGGGCTGATGACGATGATGGATCAGGACGAGCTCGACTATAAGATCATCGCGGTGGGCGTACACGATCCCGAGTACAACAACTACCACGACGTGCACGAGATGCCGCAGCATCGGCTGGCGGTGATCCGCCGCTTTTTCGAGGACTACAAGACGCTGGAGAACAAGCGCGTGGTGGTGGATGACATTTCGCCCGCGCTGGACGCGGTGCCGGTGATCGAGAAATCGATCGCGGTCTATCGCGACTGGGTGCGCGGCGGCGGCAGGTAGCCGCGGTTCCTCCTTGTGCGCGCGCTTCGCTGGCCCCTGCTTTTCGGCACGGTGCTGGGGGTGCTCGTTTTCAGCCTCTATGCCGGATTCGCCTTTCGCGGCGCGGCCGCCTGGCTGGTGGGGCTGATTTATATCAGCTACGACTCGGCGCTGCTGCTCTTTATGGTGGGATCGAGCCAGTGGGCGGTCCATCGGCAGGCGCGTGCCCGGCCCGCATCGCCCTCCGTGCGCCCCAGCGTCACGGTGCTGATCTGCGCGCGCAATGAGCGGCTGGTGCTCCCTGCGTGCCTCGATGCCCTGCGCGCCCAGACGGAGCCGGCGGAGGAGATCCTGGTGCTGGACGATGGCTCGACCGACGCGATGCCGGGCTGGCTGGAGCAGGACTTTGCGCTGCGCTTTGACGGATCGCTGGGCGTCTCGTCGCGCTGGCCGGCGCTAGGCGTGCTGCGCAAGCCGAACACCGGCAAGGCCGATTCGCTCAACCAGGGCTGGAAGCTGGCCTCGGGCGAAATTGTGGTGACGCTGGATGCAGACACCTACATGGAGCCGGACGCGCTGCAGGCGATCCGCGACGCCTTCGCGCGCAACCCGCAGCTCGGCATCGCGGGTGGCGTGCTTACGCCCGTCTGCCAGCGCACGCCGTGGGCCGGCTTCTTCGAATTTTTCCAGACTTTCGAGTACGCGCGCGGCTTTCTCTGGCGGCTCACCTGGATGCAATACGACATGCTGCTGCTGATTTCCGGCGCCTTTGCCGCCTACCGCCGGACGGTGCTGGCCGCCGCGGACGGTTTCGACACCGCGAGCTGGGTGGAGGATTACGAGCTGACCCACCGCGTCTATCGCGACGCCTACGACCGCGGCGAGCGCGTGCAGGTCCAGACGCTGAGCGGCGCGCGCGCCACCACCGACTCGCCCGCCAGCGTGCGCACGTTCCTCAACCAGCGCCGGCGCTGGTTCGCCGGCTTTATCGCGACCCATTTTCAATATCACGACATGGTGGCCAACGGCCGCTACGGCCCGGTCGGTCGCTACATGATGTGCGTGAAGACGCTCGACCTGCTGCTTCCGATCTACGCGCTGGCCTCGGCTGTGGTACTTGTCTGCATCCTCGCCGTGCGCCACGGTCTCGCGCCGATCATCTGGAAACTGATCGTGGCGAAGCTGGCATTCGACCTCATGATGCACGCCTACGCCATCGTGCTTTATCAGCGCTGGCTCGGCATTCCGCTGGCGCGAAAACTGTGGGCGCAATCCCTCGGCGCGACCTTGAGCGAGCCTTTCGTTTTCCAGATTTTGCGGCAACTCGGCGCGGTCTTTGGCTGGCTGGCGTTCCTGCGGCGCAGGATCGATTGGCAGGCGCAGCGTCCCGCCGGCTGAGCTCGCATCGCGGCTGGGCTAGAGCGCCTCACAACACCATGGCCGAGCGACCGGTGGGTAGCCTCCGCTGACAACGTCGGCTACCCACCGAGAGCCAAACCTCGGTGAAACGCCAGCGTCCGCCGGATCGCCTCGCGCAGCGGTACAGTCACGCGCAGGCCCAGCTCATCCGCCGCCCGCGCGATGTTCGGCAGGTAGATATTCTGCGGGCCCTGCGGCTGCGTCGCTTGAATCTCCACCCGCACATCCTTCCCCGCCTCCGCGGCAATGGCCTTCGCCAGCTCGCCCGTGCTCACCACCTCGTCCGATCCGACGTTGTAAGCCGCGCCGCGCTCGCCCCGCGTCAGGATCGCCAGCAGCCACGCCATCAGATCGGTCGGGTACAGATACGAACGCAGCGCCGTCCCATCGCCGCGCACCTGGATCGGGCCGCCCCGCAGCGCATCGGCGATGAAGTTTCCCGCCGCAAAATGCTGGTCGAGCGGCAGGTGCGGCCCCAGGAACGCAAACCCGCGCGCGATGCCGCAATCGGCTGCCGCTTGCGCGCAGGCCTGCTCCGCCGCGCGTTTCGCCTCGCCGTAGGGGATGACCGCGCGCGCCGCCGCGAATTCCTCCTCGCGCGCGCCTTCCCGCTTTCCTGTCGCCGCGCCGTAGACCGCGCCCGAGCTGACGAAAAGCAGCCGCTTCGTCCCCTTGCGCTCCGCCAGCGCGAGCACGCGCCGCGTTCCCTCGACGATCGCGCGCGACCGCTCCGCTTCCGCCGACTCCCCGGTACGGGCAGGCGCATCGGCCGCGGCGTGAATCACGTAGTCGAA
>CAZZYY010000185.1:0-4679 GCA_964658475.1 uncultured Candidatus Methylacidiphilales bacterium
GGGGCGCTGGGCGCGGCGCGGGTGGCCCGCTCCATGGCGCTAAAGCCGAAGGCACGGACGACCGACGGTGCCGCAGCATCCACCGCGCCGAAGCCCATCGCGGAGCCTGGCCGGCTGGCCGCGTTTTCGGCGGCGAGCACGGAGCAGCGCAATCCGCGGTCGCGCGGGCTGGACCGCCGGTCGATCCCGGAACTAGTTGATCTTTTCATTCGCGAAGAGCGCGTGGTGGAGCGCGCTCTCGCGGCGCAACGGAAGGCGATCGCGCGGGCCGCGGCGCTGGTCGCGCGCAAGCTCGCTGGCGGCGGCAGGCTGATCTATGTGGGCGCGGGGACGAGCGGACGCCTCGGCGTGGTGGATGCGAGTGAAATGCCGCCGACCTTCAACGCGCCGCCCGAGCAGGTGCAGGCGATCATCGCCGGGGGTGCCGCGGCGGTCTTCCAGAGCCAGGAAGGCGCGGAGGACGCACGCGAACCGGCCGTGGCTGAGCTGCGCTCGCGCGGCCTGGCGCGGAACGACGTGGTTTGCGGCATCGCGGCGAGCGGGCAGACGCCCTTCGTGCTCGCGGCGCTGGAGGAGGCGCGGCGGTGCGGCGCGGGCACGATCCTGCTTTCGTGCAACCCGGCGCGGCGGCTGCGCGTGCCGGTGGACGTGGCGATCGATCTGCCCACCGGCCCGGAACTCGTCACCGGCTCCACGCGGCTCAAGGCGGGCACGGCGACCAAGCTGGTGCTCAATATGCTGAGCACGATCGCCATGGTGCGGCTCGGGCGCGTGCGGGACAACTTGATGATCAACATGCAGGCGACCAACGACAAACTGCGTGCGCGGGCGGTGCGGCTGGTGGAGGCGCTGGCGCAAGTCGACGCCGCGCAGGCGCAGGCCGCGCTGGAGGAGACGGCGTGGCGGGTGCCGGAAGCGCTGCAACGGGTGGCCGGCGCCTCGAGGTAGCCGCCACTTTCCCAGCGGCAGTCCGAGTGCACCACGGTCGCTTTTAGAATTCCAACAGAAGACGTCCCTCCCAAGGGGATAAAGCCCAGTCGAAAACCTCCGCAGGTAGCCGGCATCGGCTCGATGCCGGAGCCGCGCTAGCGGAATCGGTCGGGAAGAAAGGCGTTCATGCTCAAATTAAAGCGGCGGTCATGACCGCCGTGCGCCCATCTGACTATTCTCCGTCGGCGGTCATAGACCGCCGTTACTACAGGAGCAGGCTAAAAAGGCAGGGAAGGCATTCCGCTCGCGTTACTCGCTCCGGGGATCGGGCTGATCCCGGCTGCCGGCGGTTGCTTCCGATCCCCGCGCAATCTTTTCTACCCAGCAACCACGCGTCGCGACCGACCGCCGCCAGGACAGCGGCGGCTACATCCTCAAATTCTCCGGCCCGAATTACCACACCTTCATCACGCCGACGTTGACTTTTGCGGCGCGTAAAAATTGAATGCTCCGTGCGTTGGCGTTTTGGATGGAGTCTCGTCGCGATCGGCCTTTCGGCCGCGGTCGCCCACGCCACCCCGCTGCAGTCGGAGTACCTCGACATCTACATCAAGATGAACGAGGCGGAGAAGCTCGAGATCGCCGGCGACGATCGCGACGCACTCGCCGGCTTTGAGGATTGCTACACGCGGCTGGCGCGGATTCACAGCAACAACCCGAATTGGGAAAACGCGCTGGTGACCTCGCGCCTGGCCGATTGCCGCGCGGCGATCACGACGCTGGAGGCGAAGCTGGCGCCCCCCGCGCACAAGCCCGCGCCTGTGGCCTCAGCGTCGCCCGCCCCACCCACCACCGCACCGGAAAGCGCGAAGGCCAAGCTCGCCGAACTCGAGCAGGCGGCGAAGAGCGCGCCGAACGATCCCAACGCGATCTTCAACCTGGGCGTCGCCTATTACCAGATCGGCCGGACCGATGACGCGGTCGCCACACTGCAGCGCGGCCTGCTCATCGCGCCCGGCAACGCCTATGCCCATAATTTCCTGGGCTGTGCGCTGCTGCGCGACGGCCGGATCACCGCGGCCTCGAAGGAGTTCCTCAAGGCCATCGCGGTCGACGAAGGCTATGCTGAGGCGCACTACAACCTGGCCATTCTTTATGCAACGGAAGATCCACCGGCGTTGATCTCGGCCCGGACCCAGTACAAGCGCGCCCTCGATCTCGGCATCGTCCCCGATCCTCACCTGCAAAAAGTCCTGCGCGCATCCGGCCATGGGGCGGAAACCGCGGTAAAATCGGTTCCGTAACGCCGCCATTAGTCCCGTGTAATTCAGGACATCATTGACTTATTACGTCTCCGAAAAGTAAAATCAGGCGCATGCGTTGGCGACTCGTCTTGTCCTGTCTGGTCGCCGGCACACTCGCGTTCGCCCCGGTGCGCGGCGCGACGCTCCAGCAGGATTATCTCGATATTTATCTCAAGCTGAACGATTCCGAGCGGCTGGAGCGCAACGGCGATTTTCGCGGCGCGCTCGAGGGTTTCGAGGATTGCTACAGCCGGTTGCACAAGATCCACGAGCAGAACCCCGATTGGGAACGGGTGCTCGTCACCAGTCGCATGGAGGATTGCCGCGCGAAGATTGCGGAGCTCGAGCCGAAGGTGGACCAGGGCGGGACGCCCCTCGTCCCCAGCCCGACAGCGCCTGGCACCCCGGTCACCACCACCTCGCTGGAGGATACCGCAACGTTAAAGGCGCGGCTGCAGGACGTTGAAAACCAGTTGGCTGCCACCAGGCAGCAGCTCGCCGACGTCAGCGAGAAATACAAGAACTCGCAGGTGGAAGTGCAGATGCTGCACGCGCAACTCGACGGCGTGAACCAGCAGCTCGCCGCGCTGCGCTCCACCCAGTCCATCGATCAGAACATGGGCCAGTTGATGGCGCAGAACAAGGCGCTGACCGACAAGCTCGCCCAGGCCCAGGCGCAGGTGAAGGCGCTCGCCGGCAGTCCGAATTCCCGCGCCTCGAAGCTTATCGCGCAGTTGAAGGCGGTGCAGGAAAAGCTCGACGAGACCCAGATGGCGAACCAGGGCCTGACGGAAACGACGAACACGCTTCAGTCCCAGCTCACCCAGGCGCAGAATGATCTGGCCATCGCCAACCAGAAGCTGGCCGCGGCCGGCCCGGGCAGCCCGGAGTACCTGACCCTCAAGCGCGAGAACGAGGTGATGCGCGACATCCTCACCCACGAGATCCAGGAGCAATCGCGGCGTGACGGAGCCAAGCGCATTGCGCAGGAGGAATTCGACCGGCTCAAGATCAACTCGAAGGTGCTCCAAGAGCAGCTCGACATTCTAGGCTCGCCCATGGCGCCTCCCACCAATGACGAGGAGCGCTCCCTGCTCGCCAGCCTGAAGGCAGGCAACGGCGGGGTGATGCCGCTGGGAACAGATACCGGCAGCGGCAACCAATTCAGCGCCGGGACGAACGGAACGGCCATCACCGAAAGCAACGTGCCCGCGCTGACGACCAACGCGATTCCCGCGGCGACGGACACGAACAGCGTCACGGCCACGCCCGCCGCCGCGCCCGGCGCCACCAATGCGCTGGCCGAAGCGCCCGCGCCGGCGACGAACGCCATCCCTTCGGCTCCCGACACCAACGCCGCGGCCGCCGCGGGCATGACCAATACCGCCTCGGTGGACACCAACGTTCCCGCCGCCACGAATGCCGCGCCCAGCACGGCCGCCGACACCCATGCGGCCCCGGCGATGACCAATGCGATTCCCGAACCGGCGGGCGTGCCGGCCAGCGCCGCGCCGCCTGTTTCCGCCACGAACGCGATGGCGGCAACGACGAATGCGATTCCTGCGCCAGCCCCACCGACCAATGCCGCGCCCGTGGCCACTGAAACAAACGCCACGCCGGCGCCTGCCACCAACACGGTCGCGGCCGCCGACACGAATGTGCCCGCCGCTTCGACCAACACGGCCAGCGCTGATACGGGCACAGGCAACGCCGACCAGCACGTGCCCGATCCCACCCGCTACTCCTACAAGCCGCGCCTGCCCGACGACATGCGCGAGGTGGCGCAGGAGGCGACCGACCTTTTCAAGATGCAGCGCTACGATGAGGCGGCGGCCAAGTACCAGACGATCATCGACAAGTATCCCGAGTCGCTCTACGCGTGGAGTAACCTGGGCGTGGTCCGCTCCCAGGAGGGCAAGCTGCAGGAGGCGATGAAGGCGCTGCAGCAGGCCGTGAAGCTCTCCCCCAACGACGCATTTTCCTACCGCAACCTGGGCATCGTCTACTACCAGCTCGACCAGAACGACGCGGCGATCGACGCGCTCGAGCGGTCGATTGCGCTCGATCCCAACAACGTCTACAGCCACGACTACCTCGGCTGCGCCTGCTCGCAAAAGGGCTGGCAGGAAGTGGCGGAAAAAGAATTCCGCAAGGCGATCGAGATCAACGACGACTTCCCCGACGCGCACTACAATCTCGCCATCGTCTACGCCATGCAGAAGCCGCCCTCGCTTGAGCTCGCCCGCAAGCACTACAAGCGCGCGTTGGAACTCGGCTTGCCGAAGGATCCGCGCCTGGAGAAGTTGCTCGGGCTTTAGCTGTAGCGGCGGTTGCTCGGTCGAAAAGACGGCTGCTCGCTGGCAAGCAAGATGGGCGCGTTGCGGAAATGCCTTCCTTTTCCGAACGGATTTTGCCGCTGTGGCGGCTTCGGCCTCTTGCCCAGAT
>CAZZYY010000186.1:0-4669 GCA_964658475.1 uncultured Candidatus Methylacidiphilales bacterium
ACACGTGTTCTTTTCGGACCGGCGCTCGGAGAGCGCCGGTACCTGAAAAGGCGCTGCGGCGCCGGGAGGGGTTGGAGGTCCTTTGACGGCTTTGCACAAATAGCCTCGCTTCGGTTTGACGTTTCGGCCTCGTTCCCAAGTTGTACTTGGGAACGAGGGGCAGGGGACAGGAGCGGGCGCTAAAACTCGGCCGCCAGCTCCTTCGCCTTGCTTTTTCCTGCCTCGACGGCCTCGTCCTTCTTGGCGGCGGTGGGTTCGACGAAGATTTCGTGGATGTTGGCGAAGCCGATGAAGCCGAGGAATTGCTTGAGGTACTTGCTCTGCTGGTCGTAGCCCTCGGCGCCGGTGCCGGGGGCGTAGGCGCCGCCGCGGGCGTAGATGGCGACGGCGGGTTTGCCGGTGACGAGGCCCCTGTAGTTGCCGTTCTCGAAGGCGACGACGAGGCCGGGCTGGACGAGGAGGTCGATGTAGTGCTTGAGCTTGTAGGGGATGCCAAAATTCCACATGGGGAGCGAGAACAGGTACTTGTCGGCGGACTTGAAGTGATCGGCGATCTTCACGACGGCTTTCCAGGCGGTTTCCTGGTCGGGGGTGAAGGACTGGCCGTGCATGACGGCGTACTTGGCGTTGATGGTGGCGCCGTCGAACTCGGGCAGATCGGCCATCCAGAGGTCGAGCGTTTCGATTTCGTCGGCGGGATGCTTGGCCTTGTAGGCCTCGAGGAAGGTCTTGGCGACGGTGAGGGAGGCGGAGCGGTCGGCGCGCGGCGAACCGACGATGTGGAGGAGTTTGGCCATGGAGGGGTGTGTGGTGAAGGATGGATGATTAAATGAGGTCGAACAGCAGGAAGTCGGCGGGCGCCTGGGCGGTGAGGCGCAGGGCGGTTTCGTCGCTGACCTGCGCGGCATCGCCGGCGTGGAGCGTGGTGCCGTTGAGATCGAGGTCGCCGCGGATGACCTGCAGCCAGGCGTGACGGCCGGGGGCGAGCTGATGTTTGGCGAAGTCGCCGGCGCCGAGTTTGCCGAGCCAAATGTCGGTGTCCTGGTTGATGGAAAGCGAGCCGTCGCGGCCTGCCTTCGAGGCGACGAGATGGAGGCGGCTGGTCTCGGCCTGGGCAAAAGATTTCTCCGCGTAGGCGGGCGTGGCGTTCTTGCGGTCGGGGAAGAGCCAGATCTGGAGCAGGTGCACGGGGTCGGTGGCGGAGGCGTTGACCTCGCTGTGCTGGATGCCGGTGCCGGCGCTGATGCGCTGCACGTCGCCGGCGCGCATGATGGCGCTGTGGCC
Organism: uncultured Candidatus Methylacidiphilales bacterium; assembly: GCA_964658475.1. Taxonomy (GTDB): domain Bacteria; phylum Verrucomicrobiota; class Verrucomicrobiia; order Methylacidiphilales; family UBA1321; genus JABDGH01. The sequence goes on from CAZZYY010000186.1 coordinate 1,285, forward strand.
CATGGAGTCGCGATGCTGCAGGGCGCCTTCAACCACGTAGGTGATAATTTCCATGTCGCGATGCGGGTGCGTGCCGAAGCCCATCTTCGGCGCGACGCGGTCCTCGTTGATGACGCGGAGGGCGCGGAAGCCGGTGTGCGCGGGGTCGTAGTAATCGGCGAAGCTGAAGGTGTGACGGGCCTGGAGCCAGCCGTGGTCGGCCTGGCCTCGGTCGGCGGATTTTCTGAGGGTGATCATGTCGTTTCCTTGGTTAAAGGAAGGTACGGCCAGCAGTGTCTCCCGCCCAAGACGATGTTCCTTGGCTGACCATGCCTTTGAGGTATGCTCGCGGGATGGAGCTGCGGCACTTGCGCTACTTCGTCACGGTGGCGGAGGAGCAGAACGTGACGCGCGCGGCGGAGCGGTTGCATCTTTCCCAGCCGCCGCTGAGCCGGCAGATTCGCGATCTGGAGGACGAGGTGGGCGTGGAGCTTTTCCGGCGCACGGCGAAGTCGCTCGTGCTGACGGACGCGGGCAGGGTGTTCCTGGGCGAGGCGCGCGCGGTGCTGCTGCGGGCGGAGCAGGCGTTGGAGTCGGCCCGCGCGGCATCGCGCAAGTGTCAGGCGCGGTTGCGCGTGGGCTACGCGCCGTCGCTGACGGCGCGGTTTTTGCCGGAGGCGCTGCGGGCCTTCGAGGCGGAGTTCCCGGGGGTGAAGGTGGACCTGCACGATCTCTCCAGCGTGGAATGCCGGGCAAGGCTGGCGGCGCGCAAACTGGACCTGGCGCTGACGATCCGACCGAGCGGCGCGAGCAAGGGGCTGGCGTTCGAGAAGCTGCTGGCGCATGCGGTGGTATGCGCGGTGGCGCCGGCGCATGCGCTGGCGCGGCGGCGGTCCGTGCGGTTGCGCGATCTTGCGGGCGAGCCGTTCGTTTCCTATGCGGAGGAGGAGTATCCCGAATATGCGGCGTGGTTGCGCCGCGCCTGCCGGGCGGCCGGGTTCCGGCCCAACATCGTGGGCGAGTACGATGGGGCGACCGGGCTGATCACGGCGATCGAATCGGGCCGCGGCGTGGCGCTGGTGGCGGCGACCCTGCAGTGCCTGAGCGGCCGGCGGCTGGCCTTCTGTTCGCTCCATCCGCGCATCCCGCCGCTGGATGTGGGGGTGGTCTATGCGGTGCCGGCCCCGGCGGCGGTGAATCATTTCATCCGGGTGGTGAAAAAGGCGGCGCAGGGGAAGTAGTTTTGCGGCGGTGAGGGAAGCTCGAGCTTGGAATGTCGATTTTTGACTTGGTGCCAGGGTCGAAATAGGTTCCGCTCTGTGATCATGGCGCCTGCTCCCTTTTTTGTTTCGAGCGCCAGTCTTGCTGTCGTGCTCGCCTTGGCTGGATGCGACCGCCCAGCATCGGCACCGCCCAGCGGCCATCTTATGACCATCGACTCCCAGATCGCCGCGGCTCCCACCGTCACGCAGCCGGTCATCGCGCTCTTTACCGACTTCGGAACGGTCGACCCGTACGTCGCGCAGATGAAGGGTGCGATTTTGACGATCGATCCGGAGGCGCGCCTGCTGGATCTGACGCATGACGTGACGCCCTTCGACGTGGCGCAGGGCTCCTACCTGCTTGACCAGTCGGCGCAGGAGTTTCCCGCCGGGACGATCTTCGTCGCGGTGGTCGATCCGCAGGTGGGCTCGGATCGCGCGCCGATTCTGCTGAAGACGAGCGCGGGCAAGTTCTACGTGGGACCGGACAACGGGCTTTTCAGCCGCGTGCTGGATCGCGAGGGCTTTGCCGCGGCGTGGAAGCTGGATCAGCGGCTTTACTATCGCGCGGGCACAAACTCGGACACGTTTCACGGTCGCGATATCTTCGGGCCAGTGGCTGCGCATCTCGCTCAAGGGACCGATCCGGCGCGCATGGGCTCCGCGCTGAAGGAGAGCGACCTCGAGCTGGCGCCGCTGCGCGCACCCGCGCTGGCGGGCGGCATCATCTCGGTCGAGGTGCTGAATGTGGACCACTACGGGAACGTCATCCTCAATTTACCGAACGGCGGCGACGCGGCGTCCCGGCTGCATTTTGGCAACCTGATCAAAATCACGATCGGGCGGGAGAACTTCAGCGGCCCCCTGGTGCGGACCTACGCGGAGGGCGACAAGGGCCGGTTGATCCTGCTTTACGGTGCCAACGGGCTGCTGGAAATCTCGATGAACCAGGGCTCCGCCGCGCAGAAACTGAAAGTCGCGCCGGGCACCGTTCTTCTCTTGAAGCCATGATCCCCTATATCTTCAAACCGATTTGCGTGGAGCGGCCCTGGGGCGGGCGGCGCATGGCCGAGCTGTTTCACCGCGAGCTGCCCGCGGACAAGCCGATCGGCGAGAGCTGGGAACTGGTCGATCGCGCAGAAGCCTGCAACGACATCCTCTCCGGGCCCGGCATTGGGCCGGAGACGCGCCAGACCTTGCACACGCTCTGGATGGAACGGCGCCTGGAGGTCTTTGGCACCCGGGCGCCGGATCTCGCGCGGTTTCCCATCCTGATCAAGCTGCTCGACGCGGCGAAGAACCTGAGCGTGCAGCTGCATCCAAAGGCCGGTCCCGGCCTGGAGCCGAAGACGGAGATGTGGTACTTCCTCGAGGCGGAGAAGGACGCGAAAATCTACGCCGGCTTCAAGAAAGGCGTGACGCGCGCCGACTACGATGCCGCGGCCGGCACGGAAAAAATGGAGTCTCTTCTCCACACGCTCAAGCCGCAGCCGAGCGACGCGATGTTCCTGCCCAGCGGCCGCATCCACGCGCTGGGCGCCGGGCTGGTCATGCTGGAGATTCAGCAAAATTCGGACACGACCTATCGCATCTATGACTGGGGCCTGGTCGATGCGCAGGGCCGGCCGCGCGCGCTGCACCTGGAGGACTCGGCGAAGCACCTGACCTTCCCCGACACGGAGCCGCAGTTCGTGCAGCCGCACGGCGAGCGCGTGCTCACTTGCCCCTATTTTTCAGTGACGCGGAGCTTCATCTATCCGGGCGAATACCGGGTTTGGACGAGCGACCACACGAGCTTTCAATGGCACTTCCTGGCCCAGGGCGAGCTGCGGGTGGAAGACCGCACCTTCAAGCGCGGCGACAGCTGGCTCGTGGCCGCCAGCGAGGAAAGTTATCACCTCGAGCCGATCGGCGATGGGGCGGAGCTGGTGACGGTGCAGTGGGGAAGCTAAGCCGGGCTGTGCGGCCGGTAAATTCGCTCGTGAAGATGCGCGCGCATCGCTAGTCTCCAGCCAGTCGGGAAGGGTGTCCGAGTGGTTTATGGATGCGGTCTTGAAAACCGCCGTAATCGCAAGATTACCGTGGGTTCGAATCCCACCCCTTCCGCCAAGCCTTGTCTAAGGCACTGGCAGTAAGGTAAGTCT
>CAZZYY010000187.1:0-4659 GCA_964658475.1 uncultured Candidatus Methylacidiphilales bacterium
CCTGGTAGGTGTTGGTGCCCGTATTGCCGTTCACGTCGTGGGCCACGATGGGAACGTTGTTAGTTCCAGCCGTCACTGGCGCGATGCCGGTAAAGTTGGTGCTGTAGTAGCCAGAGGTCGCCGGGTTGCCCGCTACCGTGACTACCGCCGGCTCGCTCAAGCTGCCGGAGAAGACCATCTTGCCGCCCCCGCTTTGGGCGGTAAGCTGGTTCAAGTTGTTGTAGCTCGAGCCAACCACGCTGCTGTCGATCTGCTCGCTGGTTCGGTTGCCTGCCGCGTCGTAGAGGTAGGCATACTGGTGAAGCACGGCGCTCGTCACGGTGTCCTTGACGTTTACAGTGAGCAATTTGCCTTCCTGGTCGTAGCCCATGGCCCAGTTCTGCGGGTCGCTCGTGTCGGTTTGCTGCGTCCAGCTGGTGATCTGGCCCTGCGCATCATAGCCGTAATCGAACTTCGAAATCACGGCCGAACTGCTGTTGAGGTTCTTGATTTCCGTTAGGCGTGGCGGTCCTGCACCGCTGCTGTCATTTAACTGAAAAAAGGAACCTCCGATGTAAATGGGAAGCTACCGTTGAAGAGTCGAGTCTAGGATTACCGGATAACCCGGCAAGACGCCAAATCTGTAATTTCTCCCGCTTTGAATAAGATCAGATGGCAAAAAATAATATAACTCTCTCCTTTGACCTTGTTGGTCAATATTTAAACTTTGCGCCAAGAACCAAGCCCCAAACGTTACGTTGTTCTCAGAGACGTTAGCCAAAACAACCGTTAGCTCAGCTCCTCGAATCGCTTTAGATCCCGCCAATTCGAAGGGAAAGATTATAATTAAAACAAAACAAAACGTGGTGACGACGGTTCCAACCCTACAAACCTTTCGAGCTAAATCAAAATATCGATTAGTTTCCAAATTTCTATTTTCTTCAGCCACTTTAAAGAGGTTAAGACAGGCTTTTTTAACAACTTTATAATACTCGGGTTCTGGTTTCTCCTTTATACTAGAGTCCGTTAGATTCCAAATATATACGAATATAAAAGCTACGAATAACGGTAGCAAAAGCAGGACACAAATAAGTCGCAGCCTCCATGAATTTGCTGCCGGTGCCAATGATGGTAACCAGCATAATAACACAAATACCGCCGTTCCGATTCCGTTAAAAGTTAATCTCATTCAATAAGTGGAATATCGATAAGGTTAAAGTTTACCTATCAACACACGCGCTGGGATCCCTACTAAAATCAAACGGATCAGGAAACAAGTTCTCCGTGAGCTGATCGGAGAGAACATCATTAGGAATGCGAGTTAATCCGTCAACTATTTGCGCCGTCGCCATTTTACCAGCGGTTGAAGCGCTTACATTATCAATGGTGCCATTAAAAGCTTTAGTAACGATTTGAGTTGTCACCGCTGCAGCTGAGTTTCGTCCGGAGGTAAGACCGGGAACATCACCAGCAGGAATGAACTTTGAGACCACAAGTGCAACAACCACCGCGGTCGCAACCTGACCATTACTCTTGCCATTTTATTTATTTTCTACAATCACTGAGGCCACGACTATGCATATAACAACGCCGAGAAGCTGAACAAGAATGTCGCGAACTCTACTTGCTGCGCGTCGGGCCGGTTTTGAGCACGCGATCGCCGAGATTGAGACGGCGCACAATGCTCATGGCTGCGGATAGATCGCTGGTCTTCCGCGTGTTGCTGCTGATCAGGCGCTCGGCGCGTTCGTAGGCTTGCGCAGCCTCGGCTTCATGGCCCAGTTTTTGCCAGGCGGCAGCGAGGTCGTGCCAGGCTTTCGGATCGTCCGGAGCCAGCTCGGTCTCACGCTGAAAGTAATCGCGCGCCTCGTCGTCCCGGCCCTGCTCCGCCGCGAGCGTGCCGAGATTGTGCCAGGAAAGCGGATTCTCCGGCTCGATCTCGCTTACCCGCGCGTAGGCTTCGTGCGCTTCCTCGAACCGGCCGAGGTGATAATGCGCCGTTCCCTTCGCCAGCCAGGCCGAGACATCGTCCGGGTTGATCGCGCAAATCTGGCCGTAGGCGTCGGCGGCCGCCTGATGATGGGCCTGCTTCGTGCAGAGCGCCCCGATTTCCTTCAGCGCGAGCGGCTCCAGATCGTTCTCCGGATCGGCCGCGCGGGCGTCGCCCAGCTTCTGGATCGCCTCCTCCAGTTTTCCGCGCCGTGCATCGATCATGCACAGGTAATAGAGCACGTAAGCGAAGAAATCGGGATTGTCCCCGGTCAGGTGAAACGCCTCCATCGCGGCGACGAATTGTTCCTGCTGGAACTTGATCACGCCCAGCTTGAACCAGGCGGAATGAAGATTCGGCTGCACGCGGATCGCCTGCTGGCAAACTTCCGCCGCTTCCGGCAGGCGGCCCATGGCGCTGAGCGTGGCCGCCAGATTGTCGAGCGCGCGCGGATAATCGGGCTTCAGCTCGAGGGCCTTGCGCGCCATCTTTTCCGCCTCGATATACTCCGCGCGATCGAACCAGATCGAAGCCAGGTTGCTCCACGTCCGGGGATTTTCCGGGTCAAGGCGCGAGGCCTCCTCGTAGCAGTCGAGCGCCTCGTCCGCCATACCCATCTTGTGGTAAACCAGCCCGCAGTTGTACCAGCCTTCCACCGCCTGCGGGGCCAGTTCCCGCATCTTGAGATAGGCCGCCAGCGCGTCGGCCAGCCGGCCATGCTCGAACGCGGCGAGTCCGAGTTGGGCGTAGCAAATCTGCGCGTCTTCCAGCGGCGCGCCGGAGCGGACCACGTCGGCCAGCGCGCTGGAAGCATCCGCAAACCGCGCCGTTTCGATCAACCCCTGGATCTGGGCAAAAGCCCGCGTGAAATCGCGCAGCTTCTGCGTGTTGAAGCCGCGGAGCGCCTGCGTCTTGCGCTGCGTCTCCTGCCGGCGTTCCAGCTCGCCCGTGGCGGCGTTGAGCTGCATGCCCGTGTCCACCCGGTGCAGCTTGGTCGTGGTGCGAAAGACCACCTTGCCGATGTCCGGCTTTTGCTGGATGCCCGCTTCCGCCGGGGTCTGCCCAGCATCGCCTGCATGGATCTGGCGTCCCAAGGCCGCCGTGGCGTGACGCTCGAGCTGCTCGATCTCGACGTCGTTTGGCGCAAACTGTCCCGCCAGCTCCAGGTGCTTCAGGGCCACCGCGGGAAGCCGAAATTCGTTCAGGTAAAGCGCTCCGACCGACTTCAGCAGACCGCCGTTGTTGTACGCCCGCTGCAGTTTTTCGAAAAGCGCCGCATGCACCGTCGTCAGCTTGAACGGACAGTTCGGCTCAAGACGCGCCATGGCCAGATGCTCCACCCCGTCGAGGATGACCTGCAGCGTCTTGACGCTAAACGTGTCCCGTTTCGCCTCCGCGGCGTTCAGCATGTCCCGCCACGTTTGCGGATGAAAGACCGGGCTTTCCCCCGGATCAGCGGTCAGCGCCATGAAGATCCCCATCGTATCCGTCTATCGGCATGAACTCACGCGAGATCGCGTGAAATCGCCGCGCGAATGTGGTTGTAACCTTTGGACGTTTGCGAGCGGTCCCATTGCCAATCCTTCTTCGCGCAAGGGTCGCCCTTTTCCCGCAGGCTTGGCGCCCGGCGCGCTCTGTGGGATAGAAGGATGTGCCGAGGACCTCGAACCGTTTTTTCGACCGCGTGGAGCGCTTCGCGGTCGATGTCATCCTGGAGCGGCGCTGGGGCTTTCGCGCCGGGCTTTTCCGTTACTTTCTCTGGCTGCTTTCTTTTGTTTACCGGTTCGTGGTGCGGACCCGCCTCTGGTGGTACGAAACGCGGCTCGGCTCCGTCCATGCCCTCGGCTGCCTCGTTGTCAGCGTCGGCAACCTGACCGTCGGCGGCACCGGCAAGACGCCCGTGGTCGAGCTCTTTGCCCGCGAGCTGACCCGGCGCGGCCGCAAGGTCGCCGTCCTGAGCCGCGGCTACAAAAGCCAGCCCGTCCCCTTCCCCCAGCGGCTGGCCGACAGCTTCAAGCCGATCGACCAGCGCCGCCCGCCGCGCCTCGTCTCCGACGGCCGTTCCATCCTGCTGGACTCCGACATGGCTGGCGACGAGCCGTTCATGCTCGCTTCCAATCTCAAGGACGTGCTTGTCCTCGTGGACAAGGACCGGGTGAAAAGCGGCCTGCACGCCATCCGCAAGTACGACTGCGACACGCTGCTGCTCGACGACGGCCTGCAGTTCCTCCGCCTCAAGGAACGCATCGACGTGGTGCTCGTCGACCGCGAGGCGCCCTTTGCCAACAGCCACCTGCTGCCGCGCGGTCTTTTGCGCGAGCCGCCTGAACAACTGCGCCGCGCCCACATCATCTTCATCACCAAGTGCGACGGCCGCGACATGAGCGACCTCCGCGCCGAGTTGCGCCGCTACAACAATCACGCCGAGTTCGTCGAGTGCGCCCACAAGCCCATCCACCTTGAGGAGATTTCCACCCACGAGATCAAGCCGCTCGAGTTCCTCAAGGACCTGCGCGTGGCCGCCATCTCGGGCATCGCGCGGCCCGAAAGCTTCGAGGAAGGCCTGCGCAAGCTCGGCGCCGAGCTGATCTACTCACGCCGGTTCGCCGATCATCACCGCTTCAGCGACCAGTTCTTTCCAGTTTCGGGTACCCGGCCTTTCAGGCCCCCCTGATTCGTCAACGGGCATT
>CAZZYY010000188.1:0-4652 GCA_964658475.1 uncultured Candidatus Methylacidiphilales bacterium
GCCGGAGCCGCAGCAGCGGCGGAATCGGTCCAGAAAAACGCAGGAAAGGCATTCCGCTCGCTTCGCTCGCTCCGGCATCGAGCCGATGCCGGCTACCTTTCGAGCCCTGCTCGCACGCATTCTGCGATTTCTTTTTAAAGTAGCTGGTTCCACTCGGATCGCCGCTTGGGACAGCGGCGGCTACCACCTGGCAGCAGGTACTTCGATCCTACCGGTACAAAAAGACCGAGCAGCTCGGGCGCGGGATCGACATCTGATACGCGTAGCGCGGGATGTCCTCGTTCTGGTAATCGGTGCGCGACAGTGGCGGCACATTGGAGACGGGCACCTCGATGGCGTGCGAGCCATTGCTGGCGCCATTGCTATAGAGTCCCGTGGTCGCCTCGTTGCCCTGCATGAGAAAGGCGATGGGATAGTTGCCGTCGTTGGGCCGCGCGCCATCCTGCAGCAGGAGCGCGTCCGGCGTGGCTGCCAGCCCCGCCAGCAGATAGTTCGACTGCCGCTCCAAGGGCAGGAGCAGTGTGGTCAGCGCATCCTTCCACGTGCCGTCCACCCAGTAGGGATCGCGCGCGAAGTCCCCGTCCAGGTTGAACTCCGCCCAGAGCCACGTGTAGCTGCCGACCGAATCGGCAAAGCCGCCGTTTTGCGCCACCACCAGGGAGGTCTTCTCGCCCGGCACATGCTCCACCTGGCAAATCAGCTCACCGCCATCCTGCAGCTTCCAGCGCAGGTCCCAATAAACTTTTGGGTCAATGATCCAGCTGCGGCCGTGCTGCCGCACCAGCAGGGCGAGCGCCTGCGAGAACTGCCGCCATTCCGTCTCGTCCCACGACGGCGGCTGGACGATCTCCTTGATGCGCTGCAGACGAACGCGCCACTCCCCCAGGATGCGGCGCATTTCGATCGGCGAGATCATGTGACAGGCGGATCAGGGGCGATAGGTTTCGTTCTTCGCTTCGAGCGCGCGCAGGCGGGAGCGCAGCACGGCGGTCTCCTGCGCCCGGATGGAGGTCTCCGCCGCGCGCGTGGCCCGCTCTTCCCGCAACGCCTGCGCCTGCGTGTCGAGCGTCGCCTGCATCTTGGTCAGCAGGTCCTGCTGACGCAAAATCAGCTCCTGTGCGTGGCTGAGCTGCGCCTGGACCTGCTGGATGCCCGCCTGGGTGGAGGTGAGCTTGTCGGTCATCGCCTGATTGGCGGCGGAGTAGCGCGCATCGAGTTCGCTCACGGTGGTGCTTTGCGCGTGCAGTTGCTTATAGACGTCGTGCGCGCCGTAGGCGGCCAGCGCGGTGGCCAGGATGAAAAAGCCGACCAGCGCATAGACCGCCAGGTTCAGGATGCTGCCGATCGACTTCTGCTCGCGCGCCTGCCGGTCGATGTTGCTGCGGTAATCGGAAACGCCGGCTGCGCGCGCCGCGGAGGGGGAGGGACTGGCCACGGTGGTCGAGACCGCGCGTGAGGGGCTGGAGGACGCCGGGCTGGAAGGCCGGGACCCTGAACTCGCATGGCCCGCCGAGGAGAAAGGGCTGCTCGCCGTCGTCGAAGCCGCGGCCGCGGGACGGCTCCCCGACGCCTGTGGCGTGGAAGCCGCCGACGTGGAGCGCTGGGAATAGGATTCGCCCGTCGCCGGTCGTGCCGCTGCCGGTTGGCTGGCGCTCGCGGCCGCGCGCAGCGTGGTCGATTGGCTGGCGGTGGTGGGCCGGGCGGCGGCCTGCGGGTGGGGGAGGGACTTCATGGAATCTTCCTTTTTCGTGCCGGGGTTGCTGCTGTAATAAAGCACGCCGCTGGCGGGGGCGGGCTGGGTCCGCTCCGCCGTGTCGCTGGGCCGGGCGTAAACCGGGCCGCTGGGCGCGGTGTGAGTCGCGGCCGCGGGCTGCGCGTAAACCGCGGCGGCCTGCGCGCGTTCCGGGGTTGGCTGCGCCGCGGGCGCTGAAGCGGCGCTTTCCGCCGGGGTCCTGACCTTCAAGTTCCGCTTGCGCATCCGCGGATTTTCCGGCAAAGGAGCGTTGAATTCGAACTCGACAGGTTCCGTTTTCGCGGCGGGGTTGGTGTTTTCCTGCGGCATGATTTGTGATAAGATAAGCGCCGAGGTAAGCCAAGAAAGAAACGCCATTTCAGGCAAAAATTATTCGGCAGTATTTACAGCACAATGTGTAGAATGTCGGCTCCGGAAAAGCGCAAGATGTAGTAGTGGTTGAAGGGAGAGAGCCCCATGGAAAGCGTTCTGTGCCGTCGGGCGAAGGCTGCTTCCGAGTGAGGTTTCGCGCTTTATACGCAGGCCTAGAGAGGTCCGTTTGGCGCAAGTTGCCGGTAGCTTCCGGTCACTTCGGCGTCCGACGGAATCACATGGACGAATCCGTATCCGTCCGGCCCAAGCACGACTTGCCCGCGGCCACCTCGAAACCAGGCACTGGTGTTCTGGTACGCGACCGCAAGGCCGTCCACCGGCCGGGCCTTGGCGAACCAGCCATCAGGAATGATCATCGGAAACGGCTTTGTCAGCGAAATGGCCCTGCCACCCGGCCGGTACTCGATGCGAAACCCGGTCGTAAAGACAAGCGGCATCTCGCTCCCTTCGCCGGGCTTGAGCCCTGCCGTCACGTCGTAGCACACGTTGTTAGGTTGGAGACGGCTGCCCCGGGCTGCGGGATGTTTGCCCGGCATCGGCACATAGAAGATCGCGGGATCGGACACATAGTTGCCATCCAGCAGCTTTTGGAAGACCGCCGTTGAGCTGGTTCCATCCGGATAGGTGCCGTTGTCGTTCGCGTATTGGAAGAGTGCCAACGCGATCATGCGGCAGGTTTGCATGCTCGCCGTCTCCACCGTCCGATGGACGCTGTTGATAGGGCCAAGACAAAATAGTCCACCATAAACGATCAGGAGCAGCACCGCTCCGCCTGCAAGGCTTCCGTTTCCCTTCCTGGAAAGCCGGGGCAGTTGCCGGTGGATGGCGAGATGAACGCTCAGGCAGGTGGCGGCCAAAACGGCGACAAGTCCGAAGAAGGGTAGCATCGCAATCTCAACAAAAGTCTACGGCTTAGGCACGCATCGCCAAGTCGAGCTCGCCAACCCTCGAAGAGGGCAGGGATAACTGTTCTCGCCCGCCGTCGATTGGAAGCTGCGAAGATCCACCCGGCCCTGAAGCACTACAGTGCGCCCGTTGGCGTCAGCTGCCGGTACGCGTTCCCGTGGGGTTCAAAGTCGGCAGGCAAAACATTTGTCACATACCCAAATCCATCCGGCCCCACTTGCCCGGGCCGGAGACGGGCTTCGCCATCCTTCATCGCAACGGGGAGTCCGGAGATGGCCTCCAGCTCGCCGCCGGTCAGCCATCTCATCCAGGCATCGGCCGAGTAGGCATAGGCCGGGAACGGCCGCGTCAGCGAGACGGCCGAGCCGTTCGGTTGATAGTGCAGGCGGAATCCAGTCACGAAGACCACGGGCAGACTGTCCGGAGACGCGGCATCCACGCCCGCCGTCACGTCATAGCAGACGTTTTGCGGTAGAAGGCGCAATCCGGTCGGCTCCGCTTTTCCGGGCATGAACAGGTAAAAAGTAGCTGGATCAATGACGTATTTGCCGTCCAGAAGCTTCTGGAAAACCTCTGTTGAGCTGGAGCCTTCGGGGTACTTGCCACCATGTGCCGCGGCATACCGACCCAAGGCCACCGCAATGGCCCGCGTGGATTCCATCGGCGATGGGCCACGTTCCGGCTCCCCTCGGGCCTGGATTGCGAGGAGCCCGCCAAGGACGAAAACCGGCAGGCAGTTTGGAATGAAACAAAAGGGAGATCGGAGGAAACATCGGCCGAAAAGCTTACCCCGCAACCGTAGCGCTATCTTCATTATCGCACCTTTAGAAGCAACCTGTGTACCGTAAGCGATTCATTGTAAAGCTGAAACGAATTCCTTGTACCCGCCTGAACCGAATAACCATTGCGTCTCCCATCCGTTCGGCCAACATTAATCCCGTGCAAGCTCACGTGTCGGTCCGGTGATGGATGAAACTGATCGCCTACAAGACCTTCGATTATAACGTGCAGAAGCTGGTTCCTGCGCCTCGCACGCGTGAGTGGATGGACCAGACCCCGGGCGCCTTCGCCTACCATTGCCTGCCGCTCGTCATGGCCAACAGCCTGGGCTGGTACCTGCTCAATGACGTCCCGTGCGAAATGGAATGGGACGGCACCGAGCCGGCGAGCGGCCTGAGGATCTGGCCGACCGAGGAGCTGACGGAGAACGAGAAGTACTTTCTGCCCTCGTCTCATTTCGGCTCCGGCGTGGTGACGTTTCATGTGGAATACATGTTCTGGACCGAACGCCCCATCAGCATCATCACCAAGGGGCCGGCCAACCGGCCCAAGCACGGCATCGCTCCGCTGGAGGGCGTGATTGAGACGGACTGGCTGCCCTATCCCTTCACCGTGAATTGGAAAATGACGACCAAGAACCTGCGCGTCCGCTTCGAGCGCAACGAGCCCATCGCCCAGATCGTCCCCTGGCCGATGGACGCGCTCGACCAGTTTGAGCCGGAGATCCGGTCGCTGCAGGAAAACCCGGAGCTCTACCGCGCTTACGAGGATTACCGGAAGAAGCGCACCGTCTTCAATGTGAAGTTCCAGCACGATGGCCGCAAGCGCCAGAAGTACTACG
>CAZZYY010000189.1:0-2277 GCA_964658475.1 uncultured Candidatus Methylacidiphilales bacterium
CCGAGCGCCGGTCCGAGTACAACACGCGTCCGCCACCGCCCAGCGCTCGGAGAGCGCCAGCTCCCTGTGCACCCCAAACAACTCTCATTGCGAATTCCCGAAACTTTGTCATGCTTCCCCTCCCATGAGCGACGTCATCGATCCCAAATCCGTCCCCACACGCGCCCTGAAATCCGGCGCGAAGATCCCCGTCGTCGGCCTGGGCACCTTCGGATCGGACGCCGTCACCGGCGACCAGATCGCCGCCGCCGTGCTCGACGCCGCCTCGGTCGGCTACCGCCATTTCGACTGCGCCTCCGTCTACGGCAACGAGCACCTCATCGGTCCCTCGCTGACAAAAATCATGGCCGGCGGCGTGCCCCGCGCCGACCTCTGGATCACCTCCAAGGTCTGGAACGACCAGCACAAGGAAGTGGCCAAGGCGTGCGAGAAATCGCTGCGCGACCTGCAGCTCGATTACCTCGACCTCTATCTCGTCCACTGGCCCTTCCCCAATTTCCACCCGCCCGGCTGCGCGCCCGATTACCACAACCCCGACGCCAAGGCCTACATCCACGAGGAGTACATGGCCACCTGGGCGCAGATGGAACGCCTGCAGGAACGCGGCCTCGTCCGCGCCATCGGCACCTCCAACGTCACCATCCCCAAGCTCAAGCTCATCCTGCGCGATGCCCGGATCAAGCCCGAGGCCAACGAAATGGAGCTGCATCCCCACTTCCAGCAGAAGGAGCTCTTCGAATTCGTCACCGCCAACGGCCTCGCGCCCATCGGCTACAGCCCCATCGGCTCGCCCGGCCGCCCCGAGCGCGACCGCACGCCGGAGGACACGGTGGACATGGAAGACCCCGTCATCGTCCGCATTGCCGAGCGCCTGGGCGTTCATCCCGCCATCGTCTGCCTCAAGTGGGGCATCCAGCGCGGCGAAGTCGTGATTCCCTTTTCGGTCAAGCGCCGCAACTACCTCGCTAATCTCCAGGCCGCCGTTTCCGCGCCGATCACCGACCAGGAAATGCAGGAACTCGCGGAAATCGACAAGAACTGCCGCCTGATCAAGGGCCAGGTTTTCCTCTGGAAAGAGGGCCAGACCTGGGAAGCGCTCTGGGATGTCGATGGCGAAATCACGCCTCCGTAGTATACTGTCTACCCCACTCTTTATGACCACCGCCCCCGCCACCATGACCGGCGTCATCCTGCCCGGCAACAGCACCGTCGAATTCAAGCAGTTCCCCGTCCCCAAGCCCGGCCCGGGCCAGGTCGTGGTCAAGATGAAGGCCAGCTCCATTTGCGGCAGCGACATCCGCGCCATCTACCGCGCGCACCTCGGCAAAGGCCCGGAAGGCTACCAGCCCGGCACCATCGCCGGTCACGAGCCCTGCGGCCAGATCGTCGAAGTCGGCCCGGACTGCAAGGAATTCAAGGTCGGCGACCGCGTCATTCTCTACCACATCAGCGGCTGCGGCTGCTGCGACGATTGCCGCAGCGGTTACATGATTTCCTGCCACAACGAGGCCCGCGCGGCCTACGGCTGGCAGCGCAACGGCGGCCATGCCCCTTACCTTCTCGCGGAGGAAAATACCTGCGTCCACCTGCCCGATAATCTCACCTACCTCGACGGCGCGCTGGTCGCCTGCGGCTTCGGCACCGCGTGGGAAGCCATCACCCGCATCAAGCTCGACGGCCGCGACCGCCTGCTCATCACCGGGCTCGGTCCCGTCGGTCTTGCCGCCGCCATGCTCGGCCGCGCGCTCGGCGCCAGCGAGATCATCGGCGTCGACACCAGCGCCGACCGCCTCGCCCTCGGAAAGAAGCTCGGCCTCATCGACCACGAGGTCATCAGCAACGACGGCGCGCTCGACGCCATCCTGAAGATCACCAACGGCAAGGGCTGCGAGGCCAGCGTCGATTGTTCCGGCGCCGGCCCGGCCCGCCTGCTCGCGCTCAAGGGCACCCGCCAGTGGGGCCGCGTCGCGTTCGTCGGCGAAGGCAACGACATCAAGTTCGACGTCTCGCCCTACCTCATCCATCCGCAGATCACCATCTACGGCTCGTGGGTCACCAGCGTTCCCCACATGTCCGAGCTCACCGAGCGGCTCTCGCGCTGGAACATCCATCCCGAGATCACCGTCACCCACAAATTCCCGCTCGAGAAAGCGGCCGAAGCCTACGACATCGCCGACAAAGGCCAGTCCGGCAAAGTCGCAATCGTCTTCGAGTAAGGCCGGGCGGCCCCTCTCCAGGTAGCCGTGCCAACCGCAGTGGCTTGCGCAGTTGATGCTT
>CAZZYY010000189.1:2287-4610 GCA_964658475.1 uncultured Candidatus Methylacidiphilales bacterium
CTCCGAGCGCCGGTCCGAGTAGAACACGTGTCCGCAACTGACCGGCGCTCGGAGAGCGCCGGCTACCACAAGTCAGCAGCCGCGATGTAAAGCATGCTTGACATACCGAAGGCGCAACTGTAAAGCTACCTTTACACAGCTTCACGTACGAACGACCTATTCCCCACCTTGCATGAACCAATTTCCCCCGCGCGAGCGCAAGCTCCTCTTCCGTTATCTGGGCGAGATGGTTGGCGTCTTTTTCCTCTACGCCGCGGTTCTGATCGCCTCAATCGAGATTGCGAACCGTCTCCACAAGGGTCCGGTGCAAACGGCGGTGGTGCTCACCCCCATGATTCCTTTCCTTCTCATCCTCGCGGTAATCGTCCGGCACGTTCGGCGGCTCGATGAATATGTCCGCCTGCAGATGCTGGAAAATGTGGTGATTGTAGCCGGCGTAACAGCCGGGTTGACCTTCACCTACGGTTTCCTCGAAGGCGTTGGCTACCCGCGCCTGAGCATGTTCAGAGTGTGGGAGGTCATGTGCTCGGCGTTCATCGTTGTCGGCATCGGCCGCCTCGTGCTCCGCCGATGAAAAACATCCTGCGCGAACTCCGCGCGGATCGCGGCTGGAGCCAGGCCGACCTCGCGGAAAAGCTGAACGTCTCGCGCCAGACCGTCAACGCCATCGAAACCGGCCGCTACGATCCCAGCCTGCCGCTCGCCATCCAGATCGCGCGCCTTTTCCACAAGCGCGTGGAGTCGCTGTTAGCCGTCGACCTCCGGGCGACGGACGTTGAGAGGAACCGCGCTTGCGCTTGCGACCCAGGAGACAATCAGAACAATTCCGTTAATTCCGTTCGTCCCCCGTAATTCCGTACTTCTGAATCAGCAAGCGAGCAGCCCCGCGATTTGCCTCCGAGTTTTTCGTCGACCACGTCACTCCCCCGTCAGCAGCGCAATCTCCCGCTCCTCCAGCTGCTGCCGCCAGCGCGCGAGGTACGAATATTTCCGATAAACCGCCTCCAGCACGTTCAGGTCGCGGTCGCCCCCGCGCCAGCGCGCGTCGAGCTTCGCCAGTTCCGCTTCGAGCGCGCCACCGAGCGCCTCCAGCTTGCCGCGCAAGGTCATCAGGTTGTCCTGCAGCGCCAGCTCCTCGCCCGCCAGCCCCGCTTTTTCCAACCGCCCCGTCGCCGCGCGCTTGCGTTCGAGGAACTCATCGAGCGAGCGGCACGCCTGCCCCACCTCGACAAACAGGTCCATCGTCCCTGGCGGAATACGCTGCACATCGCGCGGCTTTTCACCCTTCGTCAGCTCGTAGAGCGCCAGTAGCCGCGCGCGCGGATCGATCAGGGTCTGGTAGGCGCGATTCGCCGCCGCATAGCGCGCCTCAGCTTCAGTGCGCTCCGCCTCCGCCGCCTGCGAGAACTTGTCCGGATGCTGCTCTGCCGTCAGTTTGTTGAAGCGTTCCTTCAGCGCCTCGCCGTCCAGCGCCGGGGCCGGCTCCAGGCCAAAAACGGAAAAGGGATCGTCCGCCATCCTCGCAAGCTAGAGCAATTGCGCGCGCGATGCACCGGAAGAGTGCGGCCCCCCGCGATGGATTGCCTTCTGTAGCGGCGGTCTATGACCGCCGACGCACAAGACACAACGTCCCGCTCGCCCCCCCCGGCGGTCACAGACCGCCTTTCGCTCTGCCTAAACTCCTGGTTTTAGACCTTCAGGGGCGGGTCTTGGCCGAATGTTTCCGAAGGTAGCCGGCATCGGCTCGATGCCGGAGCCGCAGCAGCGGCGGAATCGATCCCGGAAGGCGAGGAAGGCGCTCAGGCTAAGTTGCAGCGGCGCTTGCTCTGTCGAACAGATCACGGATCGCCGGCGAGCAGGATGACGCCCGTCGCGGAAATGCTTACCCTTTCCGAACGGATTTTCCCCCTTGCGGCGCCTCCAGCCTCGGGCCAACGCGAGCGACCTGCGGATGTTTGGTCCGCGCTCAGTCAGGTAGCCGGCGCTCTCCGAGCGCCGGTCAGTTACGGAAGCATGAGAGCGCCGGCTACCTGTTGTCACGGCCCACCCCCGGCCCGCTGGCACGATGGCTCAAGCGGTCGTTCCAGCACCGGACCGATCCCGGCGAGAATTCAAGTCCCGATACGGGAGATTTCTACAGCGCAAGCGGCGAGTTATGACCGCCAGCGGGACGTTGACAGATGGGTGCCGGCGGTCCTAGACCCCCGCTATAATGGGAGCAGACTTGAAAAGACAGGAAGGCATTCCGCTCCCGTCGTTCGCTCCAGCCTCGGGCCAACGCGAGCGACCATCGGATGTTTGGTCCGCGCTCAGTCAGGTAGCC
>CAZZYY010000190.1:0-4606 GCA_964658475.1 uncultured Candidatus Methylacidiphilales bacterium
CCCTCGATCTCGCCGACGAGCGCGACGGGGTCGATGACGACGCCGTTGGAGATGACGCACTTTTTCCCCGCGCGAAGGATGCCGGAGGGGATGAGGTGGAGGACGAATTTTTCCTGGCCGATCTCGACGGTGTGGCCGGCGTTGTTGCCGCCCTGCGAGCGCACGACGATGTCGCACTCCTCGGTGAGGACGTCGATGATCTTGCCCTTGCCTTCGTCGCCCCACTGGGCGCCGACTAAAATGGTGTTCATGAACTGGTGGACGTGTCTGTTAAATCGGGGGCCGCGGCGGTTGCGTCGCCGGGCTGGATGCATCCGCGCATCGAGTTCAATCCTACCTTTTTCCTCCCGGCCACCGCAACGCCCGATTGAGAATCCGAGCTATTCTCTGGATCTGGGCTAGACTGCGTCATGTCTGATCCCCGAAACGTCGCGCACGATAAAAAAGTGATTCACGAAAAACAAAAACATGGGGCACAGCCGGCCCCGGGCGCGGCCCACGCTCCGCAGCCGGGAAAGAAGGCCGGTCACGAAAAGCCGCACGGCGCTCACAAGGAGACGGAGGCGGAAGAAGCCGGCGGCCACGTGACCGCGCCGACGGAGGGCAATACGGGTGCGGCCGATGTCTAGTGCCCGACGCCGGTGTAGGTGAAGCCGAGGCTGCGCATTTCCTGGGGATCGAGGAGGTTGCGGCCGTCGAAGAGGAGCGGGCTGAGCATGCGCTTTTTCATCGCGGCGTAGGGCAGCGTCTTGAACTCGGTCCACTCGGTGAGGACGAGGAGCGCGTCGGCGCCGTCGGCCACGTCCTCGGCTTTCTCGGCCATCTTGCAGCCGGGGACGAGGGGCACGGCTTTCTCCATGGCCTTGGGATCGTAAGCCGTGACCACCGCGCCCTCGGCGATGAGCTGCTTGACCACCTCGATCGCCACGCTGGAGCGGACGTCGTCGGTGTTGCCTTTGAAGGCGAGGCCGAGCACGCCGATTTTCTTGGCGCGCAGGACCCAGAGGGCCTCCCGGATTTTCTTGAGGAAGCGTTCCTTCTGGTTGAAGTTGATCTTCTCCACCTCCTCGAGGAGGGTGAATTCGTAGCCGAGCTCGCGCGAGATGCGGATGAAGGCGGAGATGTCCTTGGGGAAGCAGGAGCCGCCGTAGCCGATGCCGGCGTTGAGGAAGGCGCGGCCAATGCGGTGATCCGCGCCCATGCCCTCGGCCACGCGCTCGACGTTGGCGCCGGAGGCTTCGCAGATGGCGGCGACGGCGTTGATGTAAGAGATCTTGAGCGCGAGGAAGCTGTTGGCGGCGTGCTTGATCAGCTCGGCGGAATTGAGGTCGGTGACGAGGATGGGGGCCTTGAAGGGCTCGTAAATCTCGCGCATGAGCGCGGTGGCCTTGTCGGAGGAAACGCCGAAGACGATGCGGTCGGGCTTCATGAGATCGTCGACGGCGGACCCTTCGCGCAGGAACTCGGGATTGCTGACGACATCGATCGGGGCGTCGGGGTTGTAGCGCTTGATGGTCTGCGCGACCTTCTCGCCGGTCTTGACCGGCACGGTGCTCTTGTCGACGACGATGCGGTATTCCTTGATGTGCATCGCGATCTCGCGCGCGACGCCCTCGACAAAGCTGAGGTCGACGCTGCCATCGGGCTGCGGCGGGGTGGGCACGGCGATGAAGATGACCTTGGAGGCGGCGACGGCGTCGCCGATGGAGGCGGTGAAGGTGAGGCGGCCGGCGGCGACGTTCTTCTTCACCAGCTCCTCGAGGCCGGGCTCATAGATCGGGATGTGGCCGGCCTGAAGTGAGTTGACCTTCTTGAGATCGTTGTCGACGCAGATGACGTTGTGGCCGACTTCGGCAAAGCAGGTGCCTGTGACCAGCCCAACGTAGCCCGAACCGACGATCGCAAGATTCATAAAGGCGGACATATTGGCGACCGCAGGGCCGGCCGGCAAGCTCAAGCGGGCGGGCTTGGAAGGCGATGGTGGAGAGCAGGCCCCGCGGCACGTCGAGGCCCGCGCCGGCCAAGTGGGTAGGTTTTGTCCGGCGCCTGGGCGGGTAGCGGGCGCTCTTCCGAGCGCCGGTTGGTTGCGGAGGCGTGTTCTACTCGGACCGGCGCTCGGAGAGCGCCGGCTACCTGACTGAGCACCGGCTACCTGTCTTGCTTCGGCACCTACAACTTCGGCGTGTGGAGGTTGTACTGGGGGAGCGCCTTGAGCGTGAGGGTGAAGTAGACGGTCTGGTCGCCCTTGCCGTTTTCGTCCAGGGCGTCGGAGTAGGTGAGCGCCAGCTTCCAGGCGTCGAGGTCGCGGTAGACGGTGTACTGCTGCAGCTGCAGGCGGCCGGTCTCGGTCTCGAACTGGTGCTGGGTCTCGAACTGCCAGTGCTCGTTCATGCGGTAGAAAAACGCGAGCGTCGCCTGGTTGCTGCTTTGGAAGACGGGGCTGTTGTTGATGGAGGAATCGCCCACCGTGACGGAGAAGGAGGGGTCGGGCGACCAGGTGACCGAGTTGTCGATTTCGTTGTAGCCATCGCCGCTGACGTCGTAGGCGCTGAGCGAGCGCAGCTGGAATTGCGGCGTGGGGTAGACCCGGATGTCGTTGAAGATGTCACTGAGCGTGCTGTTGGGCGCGGCGGCGCTGAAGTTGTGGTCGAAATCGGCGTCGGCGTAGGTCTGGATGGAGGCGAGGTCGTAGTTCACGCCGTCACGCTTGGTCTGGATCTTGTTCCACGCGCCGAAGCGGACCACCGCCTCCTTGTCGAGCGAATCGATCGAATTGTAATCGGTCCAGTTCAGCGGCTGGAGCTGGGTGGAGTAGAGCCGGTCGTCGAACCCGCGAATCTGGTTGGGGGTGACGGTGGGCGAGGGCGCGAACTCGGAATCGAAGAAGGGCTCGAAGACGTGCCGGATGCCGTTGATGCCGAGCGCGGGGTCCTTCACATCGGACCAGGTGCGGGACAGCTTGAAGTCGCCCGAGAGGCCGGCGTCGACGGCGAGCCGCATCTTGGAATTGTGGACCTGGTCGCTCGGCTCGCCGTTGTTGTTGTAGGTGTCGTAGATGTCGCTGTTGTCGTCGGAATAATAGGTGGCGCGTCCGCCCACGCGCGGGGTCAGCGAGAGGAAGTTGAAGAACTGGTGGCTGTAGGAGAACTCGTGGTAGGTGTCGTAGCGGAAGGCGTTGTAGTTGCCCGTCTCCGCGGTGTTGTACTGATAGTTCTGCGTGCCCGGATGGTAGAAGTCATACGCGGTGGTCCGGGGAAACGAGCTGTAGATGTAGTTGCCGGGTTGCTCGAAGTTGCTCACGTCGGCAAAGCGCTGCTCGAAGTTGACCACGCTGCTGGTGCTGGTGTATTCGATCGGGCTGTTGAAGATCTTCTGCTGCTTCGTATCCACGTCGAACTCGGGCAGCCGCTCGGTGGTCTGGAAGAAGGGGTTGACCTGCGGGCTGGCCAGGAGCGAGACGGTGAAATTCGGGTCGTAGTCGACCAGCTCGAGGAAATTGGGCGGCTGGTTTTCCTGCTGGTACTCGGTGGAGAAATAGTCGCGCGTGATCCACGGGTCGCTCCACTTGTTCAGGTCCACGATGGCGTAGAGATCGGGCGTGAACTGCAGGTGTCCCGCCACCGCCACGCGGTACCGGTTCTCGCTGGGCACGCCGTCGTAGACCTGGGAGTTGGACTGGTCGCCGTGGGAAACGGGGTTGGCCACGCCCGGGGTGGGGGAGCGGTAAAGCAGGTCCTGCGCGTAGTAGGTCTTGAGCAGGATGTCGCTGTGCACGGTGGGGAAGTACTGCAGGTCGACGCCGCCGGCGATGCCCCGCTTGTCGCGATAATCCAGCTCGGCCGAGCCGCGCAGGTGCTGGTCGATGACAAAGTTGTACTTGTTGTCGATGAAGGGACCGAACCGGCCGCCGACGCCGAGATCGAACTGATAGGCCGGGCGCTTATCCAGCAGCGACTGGACGAAGATGGGGAAGTAGAAGACGGGCACGCTGCCGATGTAGAGCACGACGTTCTTCATCACGATCTCGTCATTCGGCCGGTACTCCATGGTGCCGGCCTCGAGGTGAAAGCTGGGATGCTCGCGATTGCTGGTGGTGAAGCTGGCGTCGGTGAGCCGGTAGTCGTTGGGCGACGGCGTGGTGACCTTCTTGCCCTGGACGAACTTGGGGTAATCGATAGCGCGGTAATTGGCCGAGGTCAGCGCCTTCGTCTCCAGGTTGTAGGTGATCATGTCGCCGCGATAGACGCGCACGCCGGTGTAGATGCGCACGTTGCCGGTCGCGGTGACGACCTTGGTGGAGCGGTCGTAGATGATGTGGTCGGAATAGATGACGTCGCCCTTGTAGGTGAGGATGCAGTTGCCATCGGCGGTGGCGACGTCGCCGATGTAGGTGTTGTCGAGGTCGGCCTGGATTTCCACCGGCTGGTCCCCACCCGCGCCGACGGGCGGCGTGGTGGAAACGGCGGGCGCCACGTCCGAGGTGGGCGGCGCGGTTTCGACGGGAACGGGCTGGACGGCACTCGAGGCGTCGGGCTGGGTGGTGGGGGGCGACGGCTGCGGCGCGGTCGTTGCCGCCGGATCCGCCGGCAGGGCGGGCGAGGAATCG
>CAZZYY010000191.1:0-4568 GCA_964658475.1 uncultured Candidatus Methylacidiphilales bacterium
GTTGCGGACGCGTGTTCTACTCGGACCGGCGCTCGGAGAGCGCCGGCTACCTGACCGAGCGTGGACCCAACATTCGAAAGTAGCTCCCGTTGGCCCGAGGTTGGAGGCGCCGCAGCGGCAAATCCGTTCGGGAAACGAAAGTACTCTCCGCAACGCGCGCCATCCCGCTCGCCGGCGATCCGCAATTTTTTCTTTAGCGCAAAGCGGCGGTCGAGGACCACTGGCTCTGCCCGCAATTCTGTCGCATGCCCTCGGCGGTCACAGACCGCGCTACAGGTGGACGGCTTACCGCTTGGACGAGCTGTTCACCATCGCGCCATGGGAGGAGACCGGCTTGGTCTCGCGCTGGCCATTGGGGCCGAGGCCGGTCGCGTCGCTGTCGTCGTCGGTCACCTCGGTGGCATGGGCGGTGACGGTCTCGGGCGGCTTCGCGGCCACGTCAGGTTTGTCGGTGGAATCGGTGTTGTCGGCCGGCTTGTCCTTGTCGGCCAGCGGCTGCGGCGGCGCAAGATTCGGAGCCTTGTCGTAATCCTCGAACTGCTCCGAGCGCGACTTGGCGTTCGGCGGCGGGCCGTAAATATCGTCGAAGATGTGGGCCGCGATCTCGCCGCCTTCGCGACCGCCGAGCAGACCGTCGTCCAGGCCCAGGCCGTGATTGTCCGAATCCTCGCCCTGGATCATCACGGCGAAGGAATACTGCGGATTGTCCGCCGGAAGATAACCGCACAGCCACGCCACCTGCCGCGGCTTGGTTTTGGTGCCCACCTGCGCCGTGCCGGTCTTGGCCGCGATCTTCATGTCCTCGCGGTGCACCACGGTGGCGGTGCCTTCGTCGATGACATTGATCATCGCTTCCTTGAGATTGGCCATGTAGGGCGAATCGAGCGTGACCGTGCGGTCGATGTCGGTCGGGATCTCGCGGATGACCTTGCCGTCCTTGTCCTCGACCTGCTTCACGAGCCGGGGACGATAGACGGTGCCGCCGTTGGCCAGCGCCGCCATGTAGTCGGCCATCTGAATGGGCGTGACCAAAACCGCGCCCTGGCCGATGGCGGTGAGCACCGTGTCGCCGCCGCCGAAGTCGCGATGCTGCGTGCGCAGGATGTACTCGGAATCGGGGATCAGCCCCGGCAGTTCGCCCGGGAGGGAAATGCCCGTCTTGCTGCCAAAATTAAAGCTGCGCGCGGTATCGAGCAGCACGTCGCGACCAACCTTGAGGCCGAGATTGGCAAAGTAGGTGTTGAACGAATGGGTGAGCGCCTCCTTGTAGGAAACGTCGTGGCCCGCTTCCTCCTTCAGGTTCATGTGCATGTTGCCGAGGTCGAAGTAGCCGGTGCAATGCACCACCCAGTTCGGGTCAAAGACGCCGGCCACCATCGCCGCGATGGAGGTCACCGTCTTGAAAGTCGAGCCGGGCGGGAACTGCGCGTCGATCGCGCGGTTGAGCAGCGGATTGTACTGATCGCCGTTGAGCAGCGCCCACTCGCCCTGGTCGATGGTGGGCAGGAAGATATTCGGATCGAAGGTCGGATGCGAGGCCATCGCGACCACGTCACCGTTGTGGATGTCCATCATGACCCAGGCGTCCATGCGCTTGCGGTTGAGCGCCTTTTCCGCCGACGCCTGGATCTTGGAATCGATGGTCAGCCGCAGCGTGCCGCCATAGGCGGGCGGCTTCGAGACCACGGCCGAGCGCGCATAGCCGTCCGGCGTGGTGGAGATCATGAAGCTGCCCTCCTTGCCGATCATGTCCGCGTCGAAAACCTTTTCGATCCCCGCCGCCCCCTTGTAGCGGTCGTAAATCACATCGCCGCTCAGGTACTTGCCGCGGTTGCGCTGCTGGTCGCGGGAGAGATAACCGATCACGTGGGCCAGCTCCGTCCCTTTCGGGTAAATGCGGATGGGCGTTCCGACGAAGCCAAAACCCTTCGCCTCCAGCCCCGCCGCGCGGATCTGGTCGACCTGGTAGGGCGTGATGTCCTCGACCACGGTGAACGGCTGGTAGCGCTGCGTCTGGTACTGGGCGAGCAGGTCCTTGTCGCTGATCGTCACCTCGGCGCCGATCGCCTTCTTGGCCTCGTCGAAGCGCGCGCGCATCCACGTGACGATGTCGGCATCCGTCGTCGACTCGCCCGGCGCGGGCCACTTCACGACAAGATTCTGCTGGTTGCGCATCGTGGCGTAGACCGTCCCATCCGCGGAGACGATGTTGCCGCGCAGGCCGGGCATCTTGTACTCGGCCAGGGCGGGGATGATGTTGGAGCGCTTGTCCTGCGCGCCGGGGGTGAGCTCATCGTCGGAAAGGCCGGTCTCGTCCGCGTCGTTGAACATGGTCGTCAGCCAGTCGGACCACTGCTGCGGCGCAACGGTCTTCTGCGCCTGGCTGGCGGCTTCAACCTGGTCCTTCTTCAAATAGACAAAAATATCGCCGGGCGCGGGGGCCAGGCCGGCCAGGCCGCGCAACGCGCCGCTGGTTTCGTCGATCTCCACCTTGGTCAGCGCGGAAGGCACCGGGAACGCGGAGCCGCCGTTCGTCCGGCCCAGCACCTCGCGCATGATGTCGCCCCAGAGGGGCACGGCGGAGCGCACCGCCACGTCCTTCGAGCCGATGGGCTGCGAGTTGTCGTAGCCGACCCAGACGCCGGCCAACAGCTTGGGCGTGTAGCCGACGAACCACGCGTCCCGGTAGCCTTCGGAGTAGCCGGGCATGCCGGCGATGGGCGCGCGCAGGTTATAGTCGCGCGTCAACGTGCGGGCAAAGCCGGTGCGCAGCGCGTTCTGGAGGGTGAGCGTGAGCTGCTCGTCGTCGACGATGTCGAGCAGGTGGCCCTCGTCATCGCGGTCGGGTTTGCTGTCGTCATATAGCACCTGGCCGTCCTGGGAGGTGATCGACTGGATGATCTTCAGCTTGCGGTGAATGCCGTCGTTGCCCAGCACCTGATAGAGCGAAGCGATGTCGCCCAGGGTCATCGGTTCCGGGTTGAAGACGTTGCTCTTGCCGGTCGGGATCCGCTCCTCCACCCCCGCGCTTTTCAGCCATTCGGTGACCTGGCCGGGTCCCAGCTGCAGCCCCACGCGGGTTGCCGCGGCGCGGTTGCCCAGCGCCAGCGCGTCCTGGACGGAGAGGAACCGCTTCGTCAAGTCGACGTTCGGATCGCCCAGCGCAAGGTCGGCGGGCGAGGCCGGCACGCTCGGATCGATGAATGAGGCGTTGATCATCGAGGCCGGGCTGAGCCCCAGCTTGTCGAAACTCAGACCATAGATGACCGGCTGGAGCAGCGCGCCGTTTTCGCGCCGCGCCATGGAGACATGGTCGAACTGGTTCTTGAGGAAATCGCGCCCGCCCACCCAGGCCCGTACGCGGCCGGTGTCGAGATCGGCCACGATGGCCGACCCCTGCAACGGTGGCCTCGCCGGCTGGAGCTTGGGATTCACCGCGGGCACCGCTGCCGGTCCGGCCGCGTTCGCCGCATCCTCGATGGCGGTGAGATGCTGCTCCACCTGGTCCTCCACCACGTGCTGCAAGCGCAGGTCGATGTTGGTGCGCACGGTAAGGCCCTGCGGCATTTCCTCCGTGCCCTCGATGGAGAGGATTTGCTCCATTTCCTTGACCGCCTGGGCCATGACGAACGTCTGCAGGCCGGAGGGCTTGGCGGGAATGACGCGGATCGGCGTGTCGATGGCGCGATGATATTCCTCCGACGTGATGAAGCCCTGCTGCCGCATTTGGTAGAGCGTCAGGTCGCGCCGCAACCGCGCCGCCCCGGTGTTGGTCCGCGGTGACGAACTCACGGGCGCGCGGATGATGCCGGCCAAGGTGGCGCATTCCGCCACGCTGAGCTGGCTGGCGTCCTTGCCGAAGTAGCCCTTGGCCGCCGACTCGACGCCGAAGTAACCCTTCCCGAAATAAATCCGGTTCAGGTAGTAGTTGAGAATCTCGTCCTTGGAGTACTTCTGCTCCAGGCGCATGGCGACGAAGGCCTCGAGAAACTTGCGGTCCAGCGTGCGGGAAAAATCGCCGATCAGGTGCTTGGCCAGCTGCTGTTCGATCGTGCTGCCGCCCTGCACGCGCCCCTTCTTGCCGAAGTTCTCGCGCAGCGCCCGCAGGATGCCCCAGTAATCGATCGCGCCGTGCTCGTAATACCGCCGGTCTTCCGCCGCCATCACCGCCTTGCGCATCAGGTCGGGAATCTGGTCCGGCTTCAGGACGATGCGGTCCTCGACGAAGATGCGGCCAAGTTCCTCGCCGTTGACGTCGAGGAAGATCGAGGTCTCGTTGACGTCGTTGAGCTTGTTCAGGTCGATCTTTTCGGCGCGCTGGTAATAGATCTGCGCCTGCTGATAAATGAAGTAACCGGCGATGGAGGCGGCGATGAGGAAGATCGCCACGGCGACCTGCGTCCAGATCCACAGTTTGCGCCAGAAGGAACGCTTGCGCTTCGGCGCAGGGGCCGGCTGGCGGGACGACCCGGAACGCGGCACGGCTCCATTGCCGCCCGCCTCCACGGAACGAGCCGTCGTCGCTCCGTCGGTGCGTTTGGTCACAACTGCTTATAGCATAAACCTTC
>CAZZYY010000192.1:0-4552 GCA_964658475.1 uncultured Candidatus Methylacidiphilales bacterium
GGGTGACCGCCGGGGCACGATAAACCCCATGCGGTGCAAGGCCAAACAGGGACGCCGGGCCGCCTGTCCGGTGCCGGATGCAAGTCCGGCGCCCGTCCCGGGTATCGGTCGCAGGCGCGTCGCAGGACGCCCTCCGCCGGGGAGAAATCCCGGCGGAAGATGAATGATCGTCACCGCGCGTGCCTTCAGCAAGCGCGCGCGGAACAGAATTCGGCTTACGCCCACATAAAAGAGGGGCGCCACGGGAGACCGAGGCGCCCCTCGCTTTTTTCGCCCGCTTAGTCTGGAGGGCCAAAAACACCTCCTTGCCCTAAAAGATAAGCCTTTTATTCGAATTAGGCCGCCACAGTCGCCCGGCCCCGCTTCCGGCGCGGCAAATCGCGCCAGACATACCGCCGCAGCAGCACAATGACGGCGCAGGTCAGGGGCACGGCCACGATCGGCCCCAGCAATCCCGGCAGGAGCGCGCTCCAGATCAGAATCCCGAGAATGATCACGAGCGGATGCAGCCCGGTGCTGTGGCTCTGCACGCGCGGCGAGACGAACATCGACTCGGTCAACTGGACGGCCGCAAACACGCCCAGCACCAGCGCGGGCTTCACGACCTCCCAGGTGGGGTCTCCGTTCGCCGAGGAGAAAGCCAGGAGCAGGGCCGGCAGAATGCTGCAGATGATGCCCAGAAACGGCACGATGCTCAGCGCGCCCGCGATGATGCCCAGCACAAGGCTCTGCGGCACGCCAATCGCGGTCAGCCCCAGGAAAGTGAGCAGGCCATTGACCGAGGCGACAATGATCTGCCCGCGCAGATAACCCACCACTTCCTTGCTGAAATCCTCGAGCACGGCAATCACCTCGTCCCGGACGCGGCCCGGCCGGAAAGGCACGAAAATCTGCCACTGTTTCGCCAGGTGGTCCTGGTCGGCGATGAAGTAGAAGACGTAAATCGGGACGAAGCCGAATCCGAAGATGAAGCCGAAAGCCGAACCGACCGGGGCTAGCAGCTTCGACGCGCCCGCCGCGAGGTATTCCGGAATCTTCTTTTGAATGATCGGCAGGTTGCTCTCGATCCAGTCATGCACCTGGGGCATGGACTGGGTGTTTTCCCCAATCTGCTTGCTGAAATTGGTGAAATCCCCGGGCAGGCCGTGCACGAACCCGACCGTGCTGTTGTAAACGCCCGGGAGAATGAACGCCCAAAAGATGGCAAAGCCGGCCACGAGGAACACGCAGACGGCCAGCGTGACCGGCGTGCGCGGTAGACCGCGTGCCTCCAGGAAATCGACGATCGGCTTGCAGATGAGCGCAATCAGGACGGCCAAGCCCAGTGGCAGCAGGATGGGGTACGCCCAGCTTAGCACCTGCAGAAAGGCCCAGAAAGCAAGACCAGCCAAACCCACGAGAACGGCGAGAGCGAGTGCGGTAAGTGACGCCCAGATCAAGCGCCGCTGGTCCGGGCTCGGGTGGGAAGCGGGCGTGGCGTCCGGCATACTTAGGGAGTGGCGGTGCTGCCGGGAGCGGTCGTTTCCGTGGGCGCCGAACCAACCTTGCCGTGCGGGCTCTTGGGCGCCTCGGGCGCGCGGAATGGCGCCGGCACCGGCGCGATCGTGATCTCGACTCGGCGATTGCGGGACTGGCCGTGTGACTTGGGCTCGACGGGCAGGAAGTCAGCCCGGCCCACCACGAGGACGTTCTGAAACGGGAGCGCGCCGGAATCACGGAGGTAGTGGGCCATGGCACCGGCCCGCTGGGTGGTAAGCGTCCAGGCGTCAACCGGCGTGCCGCCCTGCCCTTTTGCGGGGGGAGCCGCGGGCGCAGTCGCATCCGGCGCCGGCGTTTCCCCCGCGGAATCGGTAAAGGTCTCCACGCGCAGCTCGAAGCGGGCCGGCGTTCCGGTGCTGGCCTGCGCCACAAGATTGAGCAGTGCCTTGCCTTCCGGTTTCAACCGGATGTCGGCCGGACCGAAGAGGTAGGAACTCGGGACGCGCAACACGGGACGGCCGTTGCGCACGACGACCTCGGCGTCCGGCACCTTGGCCGCGAGCTTGCGGACGGCGTCGTCGAACTTCTTGACGCCGGCCGCCTGCGCCGTCTGCCCGGAAGAGCCCTGGCCCGGAGCCCCCGCCGCCTCGAGCTGCGATTCCTCCTGGGCGAGGTTGTCCTCCTTTTCCTGGAGGAACTGCTGGCGCTCATCGAGCTGCTTCTCGTTGTTGCTGGCGGCGTCCTCCAGCTTCTGGCGCTCGGCGGTAAGAGCGTCCTGCTCGTTCTGGAGCGTCATCACCTGGTCGAGAAGCTTGCGGCTGGTCTCCTCGTTGTTGCGATTCTCCAGATAGTAATAACAGAAGGCGCTCGCGAAGAACGCGGAGACGAGACCCCAGAAGATGACCGCGCCCTGCGAGCGTCCCACGCGCGCTTTCACCAGATATGCCACGCGCGGGAGGCTAACAGGTCGCCCGGAGATCGGAAAGGGTTTCGGGAACCGGTTTACTTTCGAGGACGCCCGCCTTAACTCAACGCATGCGCGCATGCCGTTGGGGGCTTTTGCTTTTGGCTATTGCGCTGGGTTTGGGGAACGCTGCCGCGTGGGACGCGGGCGGGCACGAGATCGTGGCGACGATCGCGCTCGGGCGGCTGAATGCGAAGGCGCGCGCGGCGGTGGAGGCGCTGGCCCCGCAGGTGCCGAGTGCTGGCCGGCCCTACGACGCGGTGACGATGGCGTGCTGGATGGACGATCTGCGCAACCGCGACTTAGGCCTGCCGCAGGCGGGGATGTTCCTGTCGTGGCATTTCGTGGACATCGGGTTGGAGCCGGGCGATCCGGTTCCGTCGTTCACGCCGGGCAATGACGACCCGATGCATGGGAACGCGGTGCAGGCCATGCAGCGCGCGTTGACGGTGCTGCGCGGAGGGACCGATCCCTACGTGACGAACCCGGCGATGGCGTGCGCGCTGATGATGCATCTCGTGGCCGACGTTCATCAACCGCTGCACGCGGCGACGAAGTACTTTTATTCCCACGGCCGGGAGCAGGACGACCGGGGCGGAAATCGCGAGTATGTGGACAACGCGCCGCTCGACGAACCGCGCTTCAACCTGCATGCCTTCTGGGATTCGGCGTGGCGGGCGACGCTGGGACCCGACGGGCGGGTGCAGTTGGATGAGCGGTTCCGGCCCGGTTTGGCGCATGATCCGGCGGAGGTGATCGCGCTGGCGATGCGCATGGCGCAGGAGGATGCGCCGCCCGCGTCGGCCAGCCTGGCGACGAATTTCGAGGCGTGGGCGTGGGAGAGCAACGCAGTCGCGCGGAACTTCGTTTATCACGATCTGACGCCGACGGAGAGTCTCAAGTATTGCCGCCTCAGCAGCAGTTACGTGACGGAGGCGAACCGGCTGGCGCGGCAACGGTTGGTGCTCGCTGCCTGGCGGCTGGCCGTGGTTCTGAATGATACGCTGGGCAAATGAATGGCGCCGAAAAATGGGTGCATCCGCCGTTGGGGGCTCTATGATGCCGGAATGCCGGTTTCCGGAGCACGCGATACGTTGGAATTGATGCTGGGGCACCTGGGCCTTGTCTTCGAGGTGGAGGAATCCGAACAGGGCGGCCGCACGGTCCTGAACATTCGCACGCGCGATCCGGCGCGGATCGTGGGACGCGATGGCGAGACGCTGGAAGACCTCCAGTACCTGCTTAACCGCATCCTCAATCGCAACGACGAGGGCGCGGCGAACGTCATTGTCGACGTGGAGGGACAGCGGGGGCGCGAGAAGCTCGATTTTATCGGGCGGGTGCGCCAGCACGCGGACGAGGTGCGGCGCACGGGGCAGCCTTACCGGCTGCCGGCCATGAATTCCTACGACCGTCGGCTGGTGCACCAGGCCTTTGCCGACGATCCCGAGGTGGCGACGCAAAGCGAGGAATCCAGCGCCCGGCTGAAACACGTGACCCTTGTGCCGCGCGCCCCGCGTACCGATATACCGGCGGGAAGCTGATTCATTTATGGCCAAGAAAGCGCTGATTTCCGGCATTACCGGACAGGACGGGTCGTACCTTGCGGAGCTCCTGCTCGGCAAGGGGTACGAGGTGCACGGCATCATCCGCCGCTCGAGCTCGTTCAACACGGATCGGATCGAGCATTTGTACCAGGACCCGCACGTGCACGGGGTGAAGCTCTTCCTGCATTACGGCGACCTGAGCGACGGCGCGTCGCTGCAGCATCTGCTGCACGAATTGCAGCCGGAGGAGATCTATCACCTCGGCGCGCAGAGCCATGTGCGGGTGAGCTTCGACATCCCGGAGTATACGGGCGACATCACGGCGCTGGGGACGACGCGGTTGCTGGAGGCGATCCGCGCGTGCTGTCCGAAGGCACGCTTTTACCAGGCTTCGAGCAGCGAGATGTACGGCCTGGTGCAGGCGGTGCCGCAACGGGAGGACACGCCGTTTTACCCGCGCAGCCCCTACGGCGCGGCGAAGGTTTACTCGTACTGGATGACCGTGAATTACCGCGAGAGCTACGGGATGCACGCGACCAACGGCATCCTCTTCAACCACGAG
>CAZZYY010000193.1:0-4550 GCA_964658475.1 uncultured Candidatus Methylacidiphilales bacterium
GAGGTGGCGGAGGCGTGACTGGAATGCTGCCGGAAGCGGGCAAGGGCACGGCTGAGGTCGGCGTGCCGGTGATCACACCGTAAAACGCCGCATCATAAAGAACGCTCGGAGCGAAAAAAGGCGTCTGCGTCGCGTTGTCGAACCGCGTCAGCAAAGCGCCGATGGGCGTGATGAACGAGTTCGCGTACATCACCTCCACCGCGTAGACCCCGCGCGTATCGCCATCGATCAGGTTGCTGGCGGGAAAGGGCAGCTTGCGAAAACGGGATAGCCAGCCCGCCGCCCCGTTGGTGTCCGCGGCCAGGATGTGGCTGTTGTTCTGCAGCGCGTTTGTGCCGCCATAGAGCCCGCCCATCGCGATCTCCGAGTACTGCGGGATCGGATTGGTCGCGTCGTGGGTGTCATCGTTGCCGGAGGCGCCCGCGCCGATGTAGTTGGAATCGAGCAGCAGCGCGTAGGCCGTGGAGACGCCGCTGTTATACCAGACGTGGGTGATGATGAGGCCGCCGTTCGTGGTGGAAAAATCGGTGCCGGCGGTCCGGGCGGACGAATAGCCGGCATTGAGCCCCACGGTCATGGCGATGCTCGGCAGCTGCCGGGTGGCCGTATTGGCCGCCTCGCGGGCCGCCATCGCCATCACCTGCATCCGCATGATCATGTAGCTGTAATCCACGATCGCGCACATGAAGATGAGCAGCAGCGGCAGCACCAGGGCGAACTCCGCCAACGCCTGGCTCTTGCACCGGCGCCGCACCTGCCTGAGCTTGGGAAACGGCCTCATGGCGCCTCGTCCGAGTACATCGCGTTGTGCTCGAAGTTGAGCAGAGCCGGCTCGTTCTTCACGATGGCTGAAACGCGCACCGGGAAGATCGTCATGTTCGTCCCGCCGTGATTGAAGCCGATGAGATAGAACAGCGGCGTGATCGTGCGGATATTATAGGTTGCGGACACCTGCACGTAATCGCTGGCGCCGCCCGGTCCGGCGTTGGGCGCCACGCCGGTCGATTCCTGAAGTGAGACCACACCCGTTGCTCCGTTGGTGGTCAGCACCGGCGGGGCGCCCGGCAAGGCCGTTGCGCTGGTCACGATCACCCCGTTGGTTGGCATCGAGATGATGCAGTTCGACTGGAAAAACATCCGGATGCAGGCATAGCGGGACGCCTCGCGTCCCTTGGAATCCTTGATCGCCTGCGGCGTCACCACCCCGTTGTTGGTGTCGTACTGGGCCACCCCGCTGTTGGTCTGCTGGATGATGCTGCCGGCGGTGGCAAAGCGCGTCGCTTCCCGCATCGCATTCTGAAGGGCGTTCTCGTAGAAAAACATCTGCGCGTAATCGATGATGGCAAAGATCACGAGGAAGAGAAGCAAGACGACGAGGGAAAATTCCACCATCGCCTGGCCCGACCGTTCCTCCCTTCGCCGGCCCGAATGCCGCAGGCTTCGCTCCGCCCGGGGTTTGGTGCGAATGCGCGTGTCCATGGTCGTCCCTTACAGCGCAAGTCCTGCGCCGGACTGGAGCGTGGGGGTGGGGGTTTTCAGATGACCTTCCTAAAAGGACGTCAGCCCGGCAGCCCGGTAAAGGAGCGCATGATGCTGATGACGGCCGGCCCGAGGATGACGATGAACATGGACGGGAAGATGAAGAAAACGAGCGGAATCATGATCTTGACCGGGGTTTTCATCGCCTTTTCCTCCGCCCGCTGGCGCCGCTTCGTCCGCATGACCTGTGCCTGAATGCGAATGACGTCCACGAGCGAGCCACCCAACCGGGCGATATAGGTCACGGCCGTGACGAAAGACTTCAGGTCGTCCACGCCCACCCGCTCCGCCATGTCGACCAGCGCCTCGTTGCGGCCCTTGCCCAGCCGGATTTCGCGCAGGGTGAGGTTCAACTCGTCCGCCATGGGCCCGCGCGATTTTTCCATGACGATCTGCATCGCGCCGTCCAGCGCCATGCCCGCCTCGACGCTGATGGAGATCAAATCCAGCGTAAAGGGCAGGGCCTTCTGAATCTCGTGCTGGCGGGCCTTCGCCTTGCCCTGCACGTAGCCGTAGGGCAGCCGGTACCCCAGGAGGGCCCCGATCGCGAGGATGAAGGTCGACTTCGAGAGCAGGGCCATCGGAATCCCGGCGAAGGAAAGCGACATGAAGGGGATCAGCAGCATGAGAATGTAGGAGAAGGTTGTGATCTGGGTCGGCGTGATCTTCCCCTGCAAGCCCGCTTGGATGATGGACCGCCGTGCCCGGTCCACCGAGGTGGCCGGCGTCATCTGTCCGAAAAACCTGGAGCTTCGATCGATCAGGGGCAGCACCATGCGGACGAAGAGGCTCTTGCTCATCTCGTCCTGGTCGCGCAACGACGTTGCGCCCTTTTTCGCCGCCGTGGCCCGCAGGCCTTCAAGGCGCTGGCTGATGGCCGAGGTCTCGGACGACGGCTGGACGGCGAGGCCGACGAGCACAAACGCGCCGATCATGCACAGCCCGGTCAGTAAGAGCATCGCATCCATGTCAGACCTCGATATCGCAAATCTTATAGATCACCAGGGAACCCAGCAACTCGAGCAGGATGCCGCCGCAAAGCAGCAGTGGTCCCAGGTACCGCATGAGCGGGTTCGGATTGTCCCACCAGGGCGTCCACAGGTTCTTCATGTAGTCGTAACTGATGCCGGAAAGAATCGCCCCGAGCACGAACGGAAGCAGGCCCACAATGAGCCCTGAAAGCTTGCCCTGCGTGGTCAGCACGCGGATCTGGCCCTGAATCTGGATGCGCTGACGGATCATCGCCGCCACTTGGTCCATGATGTCGGCCAGGTTACCGCCGACGTTGCGCTGGATGCTGAAGGCGCTCATGACGATCTTCAGGTCCTCGCTCGGCACGCGCAGCAGCATGTTGTTGAAAGCCGTCTCCACCGGCACGCCGAGGTTGGTCTCCTTCAGCAGCAGCCGAAATTCCATGCCAATGGGGTTGGGCGATTCCTTGCTCGCGATGTCCACGCCCTGCAGGAAGGTCTGGCCCG
Organism: uncultured Candidatus Methylacidiphilales bacterium; assembly: GCA_964658475.1. GTDB lineage: Bacteria > Verrucomicrobiota > Verrucomicrobiia > Methylacidiphilales > UBA1321 > JABDGH01. The sequence goes on from CAZZYY010000193.1 coordinate 3,018, forward strand.
ACTTGAGCGAATTCGTGATCAGCACCAGGAATTCCGCCAGCTGCAGCACGAAGCGGTTGATGCGCCGCGCCCGCATGAACTTCAGCACGGGAATGTGCGCCACCAGCGCAACGCCAAGCACCACGAAGGACACGTAGATACTGCGGGAAATCAGCCCGGTCAGGACGAAGGCCGCTCCCGCTGCGCCCAGCCGCACGGCCAGAAACTCGCCCGGCTTCAGCGGAATGTCGCTTTGCGTCAGCTTCTTCTCGAGCTCGTCCATGTAGCTCTGGCCCGTGAAGCGGGTGAAGATCGACCGGAAGTCGATCTTCGAGAGCAGGCTCTTCTTCTCCGCGCCCAGCTCGATCTCCCTGGCCATCGCCTCGGGATCCTTCGCCAGGTTCTTCAGCTTTTCCCGCAGGTCGACCTGCGGAGGCAGGCGCGACTGGTTGATGGCGTAGGCCACCAACAGGAATGCCGCCAGCAGGCAGCCGGCAATCAGAAAAAGCATAGGCGGGCCTTGGGGATGCTACGGGTACTCGGGATTATTATGATGCAGGACGCTCTGGTAAATTTCCACCGGCACGTTCAGGTCGTTCGCGTTAAACTTGGCCTGGCACTTCGGGACGATGCCCGTCCCGCGCGTGATGCCGATCAGCTTGCCCTCGGGATTCACGCCCGTCTGCTCGTACTTGAAGATGTCCTGCAGGGTCACCATGTTGCCCTCCATACCCTGTACCTCGGTAATGTAAACGCATTTGCGGCTGCCGTCGGCCAGGCGGCTGATCTGCACGATCAGGTGCACCGCGCCGGCGATCTGCTGGCGGATGGCCAACTGCGGCAAGTCCATGCCCGCCATCATGACCAGCGTCTCCAAGCGCGCGATGGCGTCGCGCGGGCTGTTCGCATGCGTCGTCGTGAGCGAACCGTCGTGGCCGGTGTTCATGGCCTGGATCATGTCCAGCGCCTCGCCGCCGCGACACTCGCCGATCACGATGCGGTCCGGCCGCATTCGCAGCGAGTTCTTCACCAGCTCGCGAATGGAAATCTCGCCCTTGCCCTCGATGTTCTTCGGCTTGCTCTCCAGCCGGATGACGTGGTCCTGCTGCAGGTTGAGCTCCGCCGCGTCCTCGATCGTGATGATGCGCTCGCCGTCCGGAATGTAGGACGAAAGCGCGTTCAGCATCGTCGTCTTGCCCGAGCCGGTGCCGCCCGAGATCACGATGTTGAGCGTGCAGTGCACGCATGCCTTCAGGAGCATGGCCATGCTCTGTGAAAGCGCCTTGTACCCAATCAGCTTCTCCATCGTGAGCGGGCTCTTGCTGAATTTGCGGATGGTGATCACCGGCCCGTTCAGCGCCAGCGGCGGGATGATCACGTTGACGCGCGAGCCGTCCGGCAGGCGGGCGTCGCACAACGGGCTCGATTCGTCCACGCGCCGGCCGAGCGGCGAAAGAATCTTGTCGATGACCCGGCGACAGCTTTCCACGTCCAGGAACTTGATCGGCGACAGCGTCAGCCGGCCTTTCTGCTCGGTGTAGATCGTCGAGTGGC
>CAZZYY010000194.1:0-4541 GCA_964658475.1 uncultured Candidatus Methylacidiphilales bacterium
GTGCGTGTTCCCGGTCACGTCGGTGAGGAGGTGCCGGAAAATACGATCAACCAGCCAGGGCGGGATGTGGCCGAAGTCGGGCACCTGGGCGAAGGCGAGCTGCAGCTCGTGCAGGATGTCGTTGCGCGCCTCGTCGATGCGGGGCGACTGGCTGGTCGGCCCGATGAACATGCCGGAGAAGAGATAGGAGAGCGACGGGTGGTTCTGCCAGAACGCGAGCAGGCTGCGCAGCAGGTCCGGCCGGCGCAAAAGCGGGCTGTCGGTCACCGTGGGCCCGCCGAGGATGACGTGGTTGCCGCCGCCCGTGCCGACGTGGCGGCCGTCGAGCAGGAATTTTTCCGCGCCGAGATCGCACTGGCGCGCCTCCTCGTAAAGCGTCTCGGTGTTCTCCACCAGCTCGGACCAACTCGCGGCCGGATGCAGGTTGACCTCGATCACGCCGGGGTCGGGCGTGATCTTGAAATTCTGCAGGCGCGGATCGGTGGGCGGGGTGTAACCCTCGATCCGCACGGGCAGGGAAAGCTCGCTGGCGGTCTCCTCCACCTCGGCGAGCAGGTCGAGGTAATCCTCGAGTGTCGCGGTGGGCGGCATGAAGACGTGGAGGATCCCGTCGCGCGCTTCCACGCAGATGGAGGTTCGCACCGGGCCGTCGTCCGGCTTGCCTTCCGGCACGGCGGGATAACTCGGCGGAGGCGCGGCGGGGACATTGCCGGGCATGGTCACGACATCGCGGACGGGCAGCGGTTCGCGCAGTTCCGTCGGGTCACGTTCCACGACTTGCACGGCCTCGCTCGGCTTCGTCCACGGCAGCGATTCCAGCGGCAGGCGATAGCCCATCGGCGAGGTGCCGGGGATGAGCAGCATGCGGTCGGTGCGCAGTTTCCACAGGCTGGAAATCCAGGGCCGGCCCGGCTTGGCCGACTCCCGCAGCAGGGGCAGCGCGTAGCCGACCACCTCCTCCAGCCCGCCGCGAAAAAGGGCCGCGAGCTTCGCGCGTTCTTCGGGCGGCTTGGTCTTCGCGTCGAGCGAGGAAACGTTGTAGGGCAGCTTGTTCTCCTGGACGAGGTAGTAGTAGTTGTCCTCGTAGCCCGGCCGCACAAACTCCGGGCTGAGGCCGAGCCGCTTGGCCAGCAGTTTCAGAAACTGGCCGGCCAGTTCCGGGGTGGCTTTGTAGTCGGTGCCCGTTTCGGCGATGAGCTTGTCATCCTTCCAGACGGGCTCGCCGTCCAGCCGCCAATAACAGCCGTAAGCCCAGCGCGGCAGCACCTCGCCGGGATACCACTTGCCCTGGCCGAAGTGGAGGAGCGATCCGCCCGGCGTGTATTTGCCGCGCAGGCGGCGCAGCAGCTTCTCGCCGATGGCCTGCTTCTCGGGACTCAGCGCGGTGAAGTTCCATTCCTCGCCGTCGCGGTTCTCGACGGAGACAAACGTCGGCTCGCCGCCCATGGTCAGGCGCACATCGCGGCGCGTGAGCTCCTCGTCGGTCCGGCGCCCGAGCGCCTGGATGTCGCGCCATTGCGCCTCGCGATACGGGAGCGTGACGCGCGGCGGCTCGAACACGCGCTCGACCTTCATGTGGAAATCGAAGGTGGTCTCGCACGTCTCGACCTCGCCGCTGATGGGCGCGGCGCTGGAGGGATCGGCCGTGGCGGCGAGGGGAATGTGGCCTTCGCCCGCGAGCAGGCCCGAGGTGGCGTCGAGGCCCACCCACCCGGCGCCGGGCAGGTAAACCTCCGCCCAGGCGTGAAGGTCGGTGAAGTCCTCGGTCGGCCCGGCGGCGCCTTCGCCAATCGGCTTCACGTCGCTGGTCAGCTGGATGAGGTACCCGGAGACGAACCGGGCCGCGAGGCCCAGCTGGCGGCAGAGTTGCACGAGCAGCCAGGCGGAATCCCGACACGAGCCGCTTTTCTTGCTCAACGTCTCCTCGACCTTTTGCACGCCGGGCTCGAGCCGGACGATGTAGTTGACCTCGTGGCGCACGAGGCCGTTGAGATCGACAAGGAAGTCGATCGTGCTGCGCGGCCGGCGCGGGACGAAGTCGAGCAGGGTTTGCAGACCCGGGCCGACCGGCTCGAGTTCGAGGTAGGGCTTGAGCTCGTGGGCGAGAATTGGGTCGTAGGTGAACGGGTATTGGTTGGCGGAGGGATCGAGGAAGAAATCGAACGGGTTGATCGTCGCCATGTCGGCAGTGAGCGCGACCTCGATCTTGAACTCGTCCGTCTTTTCCGGGAACGCCAGCCGGGCCTGGAAGTTGCCCAGCGGGTCCTGCTGCCAGTTGAGGAAGTACTTGGCCGGCGTGATCTTCAGGTTGTAGTTGAGGATCGGCGTGCGGCAGTGGGGCGCAGGGCGCAACCGGACGATCTGCGGTCCGAGCGTCACCTGGCGGTCGTACTTATAGTGGGTGACGTGGGTCAGCGCGACGTGAATGGCCATGTAAGTGCGCCGAGGATAGCAGGAACCAGCCCAGATAAGGAAGAAGTGTGAAGGAAGGAGGCGCAAGGGTTGCCATCGGGTGCCGATGGTGGCGGCAGTCTATGACCGCCGAGGAATGAGGAAGCGCGCTGCTTGTCCGTCGCGGTTATAGACCGTCGCTAGAGTGGTCTTTCAACTGGCGTCGATCCATGAGTCCAAGCTGGGACGAGTGCTACTCGCCACTAGGGAGAGCCGAAACGCCCCGACATTCGGACAACGAATCGTCGAATGAAATACGACAAGCACCGCAAACGAGGGTGGTATTGAACCACGCGGCGTTTCGAAAGGGTCCTTATCGTCGAATCCCACCAAACTCTGTGCCGGCCCCGGCAAGAGACCGGCATCATCTTCCTTCGGCTCGACCCGGGGATTGACGAGGAGCGTCCCCCCCTCGGGATCGCTTTAACGAACGAAGGAAACCTTCTCCGTCTTCGTCAACAGGCCGGGGCGCACTTGCGACGAAGCGGAACTCGGCTTCTCGGCTGCCGGTCTACGGCGAAGATGAGGCAGAGAAGAAAGGGGTGGCAGGTGAGCGGTGAGCGAGAACGGGCCGGGCGCGGTGGGCGCGGTGGACGCGGAGCGCTGGCGGGGTGCGGACGGGGCCACGACTTTCGCCGGGGTCAGCGTCGCGGGCATCCCGTTTTTCGAGCGACGGGCGAAGTAAATTGCGGTCGCCTGCATGCCAAGACCAATCAAACAAAGAGTCATCTGAAGCCAGGTAAGAGAGGGCATGCCCCGTCAAGACCAAGACGCGTGCCACCGACGTGGAACTAATGTGATTGGAACTGCTAAACGCTACCAGCTAGAGACTTAGGTGACTAGCGGCCATGCTGCGCCGTTTGCACGTACCCCGAAATCAGCACCATTTTGCCTACACGCGCGAGCCTCTTACCTAGCTCGCAGCGGCGACAGCAATCGCGATTTTAAGCCGGCGCAGGCAGTCCGGGCAGCAGACCGCCATCATCTTCCTTCGGCTTGACCGGGGGATTGACGGGGAGCGGTTCCTGCGGCGTCGGATTGCTAGGCGGGGCGAGCGGCGCAGGCGGCGGGGTGAGCATGTGGCCGTGCTCGATGATGTCGCGGATGTGCTTGCCATCGAGGGTCTCGTACTCGAGCAGCGCGAGCGTGATCTTTTCCATCGCCTCGCGGTGCTCGGTGATGATCCGCTGGGCTTCCGCATAGGCGGTGTTGACCAGGGTGAGCACTTCGCGGTCGATTTCGCGCGCCGTCTCCTCGCTGTAGCCGCGGGCGTGGCCGAGGTCGCGGCCAAGAAAACTCATCGCGCTTTCCTCGCCGTACTGGACCATGCCGAGCTTCTCGCTCATGCCCCATTCGCAGACCATCTTCTTGGCGTACCAGGTGGCCTGCTGGATGTCGCTGGAGGCCCCGTTGCTGATGTCGCCGAGGAAGATTTCCTCCGCCACGCGTCCGCCCATGATGACAATGATCTTGTCGAGAATCTCCTTCTTCCAATTCGTGTACCGGTCTTTTTCCGGCAGGTACATGGTCACGCCGAGCGCAGGCCCGCGCGGGATGATGGAGACCTTGTGAAGCGGATCGGTATGCGGGAGCAGGACGTTGAGCAGCGCATGACCGGCCTCGTGATAAGCCGTGGCGCGCTTTTCCTCCTCGGTCATGGCCATGCTGCGGCGTTCGCGGCCCCAGCGCACCTTGTCGCGCGCTTCCTCGAGCTCGCTCTGGGTAACCTCTTCCTTGTTGTGCTTGGCGGCCAGGAGCGCAGCTTCATTGACCACGTTGGCCAGCTCCGCGCCGGAATAACCGGGCGTGCCCCGCGCGATCAAGCCGAGATCGACGCTCTTCGCCAGCTTCACGTTGCGGACGTGGACTTGGAGGATCTGCTCGCGGCCGCGGACGTCGGGCAGATTGACGCGCACCTCGCGGTCGAACCGGCCGGGACGCAGCAGCGCGGGGTCGAGCACGTCCTTGCGGTTGGTCGCGGCGATGATGATGACGCCTTCCTGCGTCTCGATGCCGTCCATCTCGACGAGCAAGGCGTTGAGCGTCTGCTCGCGCTCGTCGTGGCCGCCGCCCATGCCGGTGCCGCGGCT
>CAZZYY010000195.1:0-4427 GCA_964658475.1 uncultured Candidatus Methylacidiphilales bacterium
CTCCACCATCAGACGCACATACTCCCGCGCCGCGTCGATCTCACCCAGGCTCACGCCCGCGCACACCACCAACTTTTCTCCAAGCCGGCGCGCGGCGGCTTCGCCGAAACCCTTCGCGATCCATCCCCGCGTATGGCTCTCGTCCCGAATCGGAACGCCCAGGGCCTCCACGAACGAGCAGAACTTCGCCTTCCACTCGAACTCAAAAGGATCGCGCTGGAAGACCACATCGCGCACGTCGCTGAACATCACGTGGCTATAGAGCCCATGCGTCGCCTCGAGGAACTGGGAATAAGCCACCCACCGCGCGTCGACAAGATGGAGATAGTACTGCGCCAACGCCACCTTCGCCTCCTCGCGCGCCGGCGGCGAAGCCAGTGCCGCAGCCAGCCGAAGCGCATGTCGGCGCGTCTGCACGAAATGGCGGCGCGGCAGGACCTGCAGCTTCACGTTGTGCTCGTGCAGCAGTTCCAGTGCGTCGGGCGAAAGACCGTCGACGAAGAAAGCGACGTCGCCCTGGTAACCCGTCCGCCGCAGCGACCGGAGAAAAGCGCGCAAGTGCGACGCGTCGTATCCCCGCGCAATGCCAAGAATCACGGGCCGCATGGGATGGGCGACGATGACGGGCCGCCCGCGGAGTGGCAAGAAAAAGCCGGGCCAACGCCACGTTGCCTTTTCCCCAAAGCTCGGCATGCTTGACCGCTCATGCCGTCATTCTGTCGCTTTCTGCTGCGCGCCTATCGCGTCATCTTCGCGCCGCTTAAGGTCATGTTCGGCCTGCAGGGCTGCTGCCGCTACTCGCCCAGCTGCTCCCACTATATGGAGGAGGCGATCGGCGCGCACGGCGTTTGCCGCGGCCTCTGCCTGGGCGCGGGCCGCATCCTGCGCTGCCATCCCTGGGGCGGCGAGGGATACGACCCCGTGCCGCCCGCACGCGCCGGCCGGCTTTAAAGGAATTCTATGGATCGCAAGGGCCTGATCGGCGTCGTCGCCTGCCTCATACTCTACATCGGGTGCAACGTGGTGTTGACCCGGATGTACCCACCACCGGTGCACCATGCGCTGGTCGCCGCCGGCGCCACCCTGCCCGCCACCAATGCGCCTGCGGCTGCGCCGACGTCCCCCACGCTCACGGAACAACCGGTCAACCCCGTCGTCCCGCCGCCGACCGTTTCCGCCGCCTCGACCGCACCGGCGAGGCTCGATAACCTGGAGAACAGCCTTGTCAAGATCACCCTCTCCAGCCAGGGCGCCTCGATCAAGCAGATCGACCTCAAGCAGCACCGCGAAGGCGACAAGGACGTCATCCTCAACGACCAGGCGCGCGACAACGTCATGGCCGTCACCGGCTGGCCCGGCTCGGACACCACCAACTTCAAGGTCCAGGCCACGCCCACCAGCGTCACCTACACCGGCGCCATGCCCAACGGCGTCACGTGGACCCGCACCTACACCTTGGGCAGCGACTACCTCCTGACCGTTCAGGACACGCTGACCAACGCCGGCACGACGGAAGCCGTCCTGCCCGCCTACACCGTCAGCGTCGGCCGCGCCAAGCCCCTTCTCGTCAAGGGCCAGTACCAGCCGATCTCCAACCAGTACTTGGGCGCCGGCTGGCTCACCACCAGCAAGTTTCATCTCACCACCGTCAGCGCCTTCAACCCCAGCGGCTGGTTCTTCAATCCCGGCCCGCCGCGCGACATGGTCACGACCCAGGCGCTGGACCCGAACCCGCTGCGCTGGCTCGCCGTGCAGGACCAGTTCTACGCCGTGCTGCTCACGCCCGACCCACATCACCCGATCGCGCAGGGTTCCTTCCTTTGCCTGAACAAGCGCGACGAGCGCGGCTACATCCCGCAGACCGAGCCGCCCGAGATCGAGGCCTTCGCCGATTTCCCCGAGCTGCACCTGCCCGCCGGCCAAGCCACCTCGCTCAACTACACGCTGTATGCCGGCCCGCGCGAGTATAACGCGCTGAACAAGCTCGGCGACAACCAGGGCGAGCTGATGAACTACGACGGCTGGCTGCCGTTCTCGCTCCTCATCGTCCCGATGCTCGGCGTGCTCCACTTCTTCAACGGCGTTTTCCACAGCTACGGCGTCGCCATCATCATGCTCACGCTCCTGATCAAGGGCGTGACCTGGCCGCTGCAGAGCATCGCCAACCGTTCCGGCAAGCGCATGCAGGCCCTCGCGCCCAAGATCAAGGAGCTCCAGGCCAAGTACAAGGACCAGCCGGAGAAAATCAGCGCCGAGACCATGGGGCTCTATCGCGAATACGGCGTCAACCCGTTTGGCGGCTGCCTGCCCGCCTTCATCCAGATGCCCGTCTTCTTCAGCCTCTACTACATGCTGCAGAACGCGGTTGAGCTGCGCGGGCGTCACTTCCTCTGGGTCAAGGACCTCACCCAGCCCGACACCGTCTTCTCCATGCCGCTGGGCATCGACTTCTTCGGCATCAGCCACCTCACCATCAACCCGCTGCCCATCATGGTGACCGGGCTGATGATGGTCATGATGCGCATGACCCCGCAGATGGGCGACCCGCAGCAGCAGAAGGTCGCGCAGTTCATGCCGCTCTTCTTCCTCTTCCTTTTCTACAATTTCGCCGCCGCGCTGTCGCTCTACTACGTGATCAATAACGCCGTCGCGATCATCCAGATCTACCGCAACCTGAAGAAGCCCCTGCCCGACCTCAAGCGCAAGCCCAAGCCCGGCACCTAGGAAGCGCCACGGCGGCGCGATATCCGCAAGGACAACGCCGCTTGGTCACCCGCGGCAATTCCGTGCACCGGCAAAACCTCCGAAGGTAGCCGGCATCGGCCCAATGCCGGAGCCGCACCAGCGGCGGAATCAGTCGGGAAAACAGCAGACGCCGCCGTCGCGGCAGACCTCAGAGGTAGCCCGCGCTCTCCGAGCGCCGGAGCGAGCGCAGCGAGCGGAACGGAAAAGCGCAGGCTTTTCAGAAAGCAAAGCGTCTCGGTGCCACGACAACATCGCGACCGCTCCCGTCCAATAATCCCCCATCCAACGAAGATTTTAAGCCCCCCAGGTCCTCCAAGCCCTCCAGTGCTAACGCCTTTCCCACCCCGATGATACCATCGCCCGCATGACCCGTACCGCCCGCCCCACGCCGCCGGCAAATCTCCCAAGCCCATCACCGCCCCGCCAGAACGCCGCCAACCCTCCCGTCGTACCACTTCATACCACATCATAACGGAACATTCCCCCACCCCTCCCCCCGCCACTGAACGCTCGCCTCGCGCCGCCGTTCGCCCTATCCTCGCGATTTATGTTCCGCCACGATTTCGCTTCGCTTCGCGCTCTCTACGACCGGCCCCTCTTCGATCTCATCGGCGAGGCACGCGCCGTCTACCAGCAGCACTGGCCGCTCAATGAAGTCCAGCTCTGCACCCTGCTCAGCATCAAGACCGGCGGGTGCAGCGAGGACTGCTCCTACTGCGCCCAAAGCGCCCACTACGACACCGGCCTGCAAAAGGAAACGCTGCTCCCGCTCCCGCAAATCCTCGCCACCGCCGAGCGCGCCCGGGCCAACGGCAGCACCCGTTTCTGCATGGGCGCAGCCTGGCGCGGCGTCACGGAAAAGGACGCCAAATTCCAGACTGTGCTCGAGACCGTGCGCGAGGTCAGCAAGCTCGGCATGGAAGTCTGCGTCACGCTCGGCTCGCTCACGCCCGAGGCCGCGCGGCAGCTGCGCGAGGCCGGCGTCACCGCCTACAACCACAACCTCGACACCAGCCCCGAGTTCTACCCGCAGATCGTCACCACCCACACCTTCCAGGACCGGCTCGACACCATCGACTCGGTGCAGAAAGCCGGCATGGCCGTCTGCTGCGGCGGCATCATCGGCCTCGGCGAGACGGAGGACGACCGCCTCAAGATGCTCGCCGTCCTCTGCGGCTTCGATCCCGCGCCCGAGAGCGTGCCGATCAACTGCCTCATGCCAATGGACGGCACGCCGCTGGCCGAGCAGCCGCCCGTCGACATCTTCCAGCTCGTCCGCCTGATCGCCGTCACCCGCCTCGCGCTGCCCAAGGCCCGCGTCCGCCTCAGCGCCGGCCGCACCCGCCTCACCCGCGAAGGCCAGGCCCTCTGCTTCTACGCCGGCGCCAACTCCATCTTCTACGGCGACAAACTCCTCACCGCCGCCAACCCCGGCACCGACGCCGACCACGCGCTGCTGAAAGAACTCAACCTCGGCATCACCGAGCCGCAGCCCGTTTTAGCAACTTAATGACCATCAAACTTTCGGCTCAAGGGCAGATCACCATTCCGCGTCACATCCGCGTGAAACGCGGACTCGTCACGGGTCAAAAATTCATCGTCCTTTGTCCAAATGACGGGGAAATAATTCTCCGTCCCGTTCGGCGCCGGCGAGAAGGATTGCTCAAATCACTTCGCGCGCT
>CAZZYY010000196.1:0-4366 GCA_964658475.1 uncultured Candidatus Methylacidiphilales bacterium
CTGAAAAACGAGGGCCGCGACCTGCTGCTCGTCACGCACGAAATGGGCTTCGCGCGTCATGTCGCGGACCGCGTGGCGTTGCTGGCCGACGGGCGCATCGCGGAGATCGGTGCGCCCGAGCAGTTGTTCGCTACGCCGGAGTCGGATGCGACACGCGCGTTCCTGCGGCGGGTGCTGAAGTATTAACAGGTGGCGGGCTGATTTCAGACGAAATTAACGGAATTAACGGAGTTGGGGGGAAGGTATCCCCGACCTCGCCTCTCCTTAATTTGGTAAATTCCGTTAATTCCGTCCAATCTGCAGGACCTTCGTGTCCCTCCTGCCTAGATCAGTTCGCCCTGCTTCAGCGCTGCGGTCTTCTTCGGCGCTACGACACTCGCTGCTTCGACGTGGCGGACGATGCCGGACTTCTTCGGATCGAACACGGCAACGACGGGCCCATGGTCGCTCGTACCCGTGCTCCGCTCCACCACGCAGGACGTCGCCGCCTTGGCCAAGGCCGTGCTCACGTAAAGATAATCCAGCCGCCAGCCGATGTTGCGCTCCTTCATCAGCCGCCACGGGGCCCACCAGGTGAACATCTGGTCGTCATGCGGGTGCAGCTTGCGGCCGAGATCGACCAGGTCGTGGGCCAGGATGGAGTCGAGCAGCTCGCGCTCCTCAGGCAGTTGGCCCGTAACGAGCTTGCGCTCCTTCGGATGCACATCGCGTTCGTCGTGCGCCACGTTGAAATCGCCGCAGAGCACCAGCGCGCGGCCCTCCTTCTTCGCCTCCGCCGCAAATACCTCCATGGCGCCGAGAAACCGCATCTTGGCCGGGAAATCCTTGCCGCCGTTCGGCACGTAGATCGAGGCCACCGTGATTTCCTGGATGCGCGCGGTCACGATGCGGTTCTCCATGTCAAAGGCCGGATGCCGGAAATCCGGCGGTGTGGGCGCGAGGCTTTTGTGCACCAGCAGCGCCACGCCGGAGTAGCCCTTGAAGCCATGCCAGTAGCTCCAGTAGGCCTCGTGATCGCGCAACGCCGCCGGCACGCTCTCGCGCGGCGCCTTCGTCTCCTGCAGGCAGACGATATCCGGCGTTTCCCGCTCCAGCCACCCCAGCACATCCGCCTCCCGTGCCCGGATGCCGTTGACGTTCCACGTGGCGATTTTCATCAGCTAATAACGTGCAGGCTTGTCATGCCCTCATCAAGCAGGTGGGCTGGAAGGCGCCGATCCAACGTCGCCAGCTTTCCACCTTTCCGAATGGCTAAACCAAGAAGATAGAGATCAGTCAGGTGGGCCGAAGGCAGAGACCCGGTCGAGGCAACTTCGAGCAGGGAAAAGTCGTCTGCCCAAAAATCGTGATCCCCGCGAGAGCAGAACTCTCGGAAGATCTCGAATACCCACGAGGCAGGACCTAGCGGTATCGGATAGCCGGGCGCGGTGAGAATCCGCAGCAGGCCGTTCTCGGTGATCGGGCACGTCGCCCATCGATTGTTCCCTTGCCGTTCGAACCAGTGGAACGCCATTTCATGATGAACGTGATTTTCATCGAGGAGAGCAATGAGCAGGCTGACGTCCAAGAGGAAGGTCACATCAGCTTGTCGATGAGATGATTAACGGATTCAACGGTCACCGGTTTGGCGCCTTTCACCTTGGCGAAAACGCGGACACCATTCCGCCGAACGGTTCGAGCCTTCCTCGGTAACACACCCCTGACAATTTCAGACAATATCTGGCCCGGCGTCTTCTTTTGTGTGGCGGCGAGATCCTGAACCGCAATCAGCACATCCCGATCAAGATCGACCATGGTCTTCATTCTCCTAGCATCCGCCACCCCGGCGACTGTTTCAAGAAAAGTCCTGGAGCCGATCGTGGGCGTTTTGACTTCTCAACCCCCAGCCGCTTCCCCTACAGTCGACCCTCTATGCCTGCCAAGATTTATTCCGATAAAGACGCCGATTTGAATGTGCTGAAGAACAAGACCGTGGCCGTGATCGGCTTCGGTTCCCAGGGCCACGCGCACGCCCTCAATCTCAAGGAAAGCGGCGTCAACGTCGTCATTGGTCTCTATAAAGGCAGCAAGTCGATCGAGACGGCCAGGAAATACGGCTTCAAGGTCATGAGCACCGCGGAGGCCGTCAAGGCGGCGGACGTCATCTTCGTCGCCACGCCCGACCTCGCCATCGCCGAAGTGTATGAGAAGGACATCAAGCCGAACCTGGCCAAGGGCAAGGCGCTGCTCTTCTCGCACGGCTTTGCCATCCATTTCAAAACCGTGACCCCACCGAAGGACATCGACGTGCTCATGGTCGCGCCGAAGGGCCCGGGCCATCTCGTGCGCCGCCAGTACCAGGAAGGCCGCGGCGTCCCGGCGCTGATCGCGATTTACCAGAACCCGAGCAAGCAGGCCAAGAAGATCGCGCTGGCCTGGGCCAAGGGCATCGGCGGCACGCGCGCCGGCGTGATCGAGACCACCTTCAAAGAAGAGACCGAGACCGATCTCTTTGGCGAGCAGGCGGTGCTCTGCGGCGGCGCCAGCGCCTTGGTGCAGGCCGGTTATGACACCCTGGTGGCCGCCGGTTATCAGCCCGAGATGGCCTACTTCGAGTGCCTGCATGAGCTGAAGCTGATCGTCGACCTCATGTACGAGGCCGGCATCGCGGGCATGCGCTTTTCCATTTCCGACACGGCCAAGTACGGCGACGTGATCATCGGGCCGCGCATCATCAACAAAGCCACCCGCGCCGAGATGAAGAAGGTGCTCAAGGAAATCCAGGACGGCACGTTCGCCCGCGGCTGGATTCGCGAGGCGAAGAACGGCAAGAAGAAATACACCAAGCTGCTCAACGACGGTGCCAAGCACCCGATCGAGAAGACCGGCGCCCGCCTGCGCGGCCTGATGCCCTGGATCGCCAAGCGCAATCTCGGCGGCGCCCAGGCGGCCTATTAGCCGGCGCGCATCATTCACGACGGCGGGTATGAGGACGCGTTTTCTTCTGCCCGTCGCGGCCGGATTCTCCATGCTCGCCGCGCACGCGGATTTACAGCTCGACCCCGATGCGGCCAGCGCGCCGGCGCCGCGCCCGACCACGCGGACGACCTCCACGGAGACGACTGCGCCGGCCGAGAGCACGGCCCCCTCCGCTTCACCCCTGGATGCGCGCACGGCGGCCCTCGCGCAGCGGTTCGCACAGGGCCAGGCCGTCGAGGCGCAGGGCAACCTCGAGCAGGCGCGTTCGATCTTCGACGGGATCATCGCCGACGCGCCGGACGCCAAGGGCTCCCTGCGCGAGGCCGGATTGATCAGCGTGCAGCTGGGCGATTACGCGCGTGCCGACGATTACTTCAGCAAGCTCCACGCGCTCGTCCCCGATTATCCCATGGCGATCGAGATGCTGATCCAGGTCAACCAGACGCTCAAACGCGACGCCAAGGTCGAAATCCTCCTCCAGGAATTTCGCAACCTTTACGCGCAGGGCAAGACCAAGCCCTATTTCGTGCGCGAGCGTGTACCGCTGCCCGGCGGGCTCGACCTGCGCATCACCCAGTTTTTCGATTATCGCCAGCCACCCTATTGCGCCTGGATGGCGGAGGTTTTCAACGCGCAGCATCAGCGCCAGCGTTGGCTCTCCGTCAATTACGATCCCGAGGTCACCGCCCAGATGCGCCAGGACCCCAAGCTTGCGCAGGCGGAGCAGTTTCTCGTCGTGGACAATGTCATGGATGGCACCGGCCACGTCGTCCGGATCGATTGCTACCAGCAATTCCTCGCCCGGCCCGACTATGCCAAGGCCCGCATGATCCTGCTCGAGGTCCTGGCCCACGGCCTCAAACCGATCGGTTCCGCGCCCGTGCCGCCGTCTGCTTCAGGCCCCTGATCCGTGTCAGAAACGATGTCGCTTTCGCCGCGATTGAAATCGGCAAAGCTCAGGCGACGCTCGGCGCGTGGCTTTTTTTGGGCGGTAAAATTCGATCCCGCCCGGGAACTAATTTCCCAATTCGCAATGGATCGTCCGGCGCATGCCCCGCCCGACAATTTCTTTTCAGAGCGCAGTCGCTCTCGACCGCAGGCACGGTGTCAATCCTGCCACCGCGGGCGCTTCATGGAAGCGTATCACTACCTCTACAACGAGCATGACAAGGTCATGCACCTGAAAACTGGCCAGGTCTTAACCGTCCATGCCGACCTGAGCAATCACCTCGCTCCCGGCATCATCGTGAAGGAAAAAATCGGCTGCCTTTTGTATCGCGACGAGGTGCGTCCCGCCGGTCAGACCCGCGAACGATTCGAGGCCGCCCGAGGCATTGTGCCTCCCGACGCGCCGCCCCCGCCGCCGAAGAGCCGGCTCTGCGAGATCAGCGAAGCCACGCGATGAAGG
>CAZZYY010000197.1:0-4341 GCA_964658475.1 uncultured Candidatus Methylacidiphilales bacterium
TCCGTCCCGCCGCAGAGCGCGTGGTTGAGGAAATCGTAGCGCGGCGCCACGCGCCCGAACATCGCCGCGATCGCCTCGGGCGATTGATGGGCAAGATCGTCGGCGGCCGCGACAGGCATGACCCACGTTCGCGCACGAGGCATCCTCCCGCCAGCGGAAATGCGTCCGCGGGCAAGTGCGTTTGCGCCGCGTGGCCGCTATCGACCGGGCCGGTAAGCGCCGACGTTGGGGTATCATGAAAATCGCCCCGCTGTCCGGGGCATCTTTGATCAGCCATTCACGCGCGCACCTTACCCCGGCACCGGCAGATGCAACGCGCGGTAGGCCGCCTTCCGCCAAGCATCGGGCGCGACCGTGTCGAAAAGCAGCTTGCCGTTAAGCACGATCACCACCCCGACGGTAAGCCAGCCCAGGATCTTGAGCCAGGTGGCATTGGCAAACTCGCCCATCTTGCGGCGGTCGCTGGTGAAGCGCATCAGCGGCCAGATGGCGAAGCCCAGCTGCATGCTCAGGATCACCTGGCTAAGGACGAGCAGATTGTCCGCGCCGCGATCGCCGTAGAGGCCGACCACCACTACCGCCGGCACCACGGCCAGCAGGCGCGAGACCAGCCGGCGCAGCCAGGGCGGCAGCCGCAGGTGCATGAACCCCTCCAGCACCACCTGCCCCGCCAGCGTGCCGGTGAGAGTCGAGTTCTGGCCGGACGCCAGCAGCGCGAGCGCAAACAACACGCCGGCCGCGCCCGCGCCCAGCAGCGGGGTTAGCAACTGGTAGGCATCCTGGATCGAGGCCACGTTCTCGTGGCCCGACCAGTGGAACGTCGCCGCGGCCAGGATGAGGATCGCCGCGTTGACCAGCAGCGCGAACATCAGCGCCGTGCTCGAATCGATCGTGGCGAACCGGATGGCCTCGCGCCGGCCGGAGACGGTTTTGTCGAACGCGCGCGTCTGCACAATGGCCGAGTGCAGATAGAGATTATGCGGCATCACCGTCGCGCCCAGGATGCCGATGCCGACGTAAAGCATGGGTGTATTGCGCAGCAGCTCCGCGTGCGGCACGAACCCGCGCAGCATCCCGCCAAAGCCTTCGTGCCCAAAGCCGGACCAGCCGATCTCGATCGCGAAGCAGACCGCGATCGTGGCAATGAGCGTGATCACCAGCGCCTCGATGATGCGGAACCCCCGGTTCTGCAGATAGAGAATGGCCAGCACATCGGCCACCGTGATCACGCAGCCCCAGACCAGCGGGATGCCAAAGAGAATCTTGAGCGCGATGGCCGAGCCGATGACTTCTGCCAGGTCGCACGCCGCGATGGCAATCTCGCACAGGATCCACAGGAGCCAGACCACCGGCAGCGGGTACGCATCGCGGCAGGCCTGCGCCAGGTCGCGCCCCGTCGCCACGCCCAGCTTCACGCAGAGATGCTGCAGCAGGATGGCCATGAAGTTCGAGACCAGCACCATGCTCAGCAGCGCGTAACCGAACTGTGCCCCGCCCGCCAGGTCGGTCGCCCAGTTGCCGGGATCCATGTAGCCGACCGCGATGAGGAAACCCGGGCCGACGAAGGCAAGCATCCGCCGCCAGGCCGGCGCGCCCTGGGGGATGGCGATCGACCCGTTGACTTCCGCCAACGAAAGCGCGTCCGGCTGGCGACGCCACCCGCCCTCGTGGCTGGGGGAAGGCGAGCGGCTCATCGTCGAGCAGGCTGCCGCGCGGAAGAGTTTGAGTCAACAAACTTTTGGCGGATGGACAAACAACGTGCGCAGCGGCGCCCCGGCCATCCCGGGCCGGCATGCAGCAGCGGTCTTGAAGTGAGGCTCCCAAAGTCGGATGATCTCCCGCGATGTCCCGCCTGCCTGATCGCTTTGATCTCTGGGTGCGCCAGGCCCGGGCTTGCGCCGACCCGGAGCGGCAGGCCGACTATGTGCTGGGCGCGCTTGCCTCGCTGCCGTACTGGCACCTGCTTAATATCGGCACCCGCGAAAGGCCCCAACCGGCCGAGGGTGAGGTCGACGGCGCCCGTTACCTGCTCATCTTCTCCGATGCCGCGCATGTGGAGGAGTTGACGGCCGGCACCGAAGGGGCGCCTCCGCCTATCTCCATGCCAACGATCAAGGCCTTTCCCTGGTGCCTCGACCGGCCCGAAACGGCGGGCCTGCTTGTCAATCCTGGCGAGGACGCCGTGCTTGTCCCGCGCGATCATGTGGTCCATTTTCACCAGGAATGGCTCGCGCGCCAAGCCAGCCAGCCAGTCGGATTCTGGATCCCGAACATGACCACGGAAGAAGAAGACTTCTGGCAGCAGCACGGGCTATAGAAGGAGTACGATGCGCGGAAAAACCCTTCTCGTTGTTCGGCGGCTGCATCTTTATCTCAGCGTTTTCTTTGCGCCGCTGCTCCTGGTCTTCGTGGTGACCGGCTGGGCACAAACCATGGATTTCGATCATGCCAGTCCGGTGCTGGAGAACTTGTCGCAGGTCCACACGCGGCAGCTTTTCGAAGCGCCGCACAAATTCGGCGGCCGTCAGGGTCGCGGCGCGGAGCGGACTCGCGCCCTGCCGATGAAGTGGCTTGTCGCCGCCATGTCGGTGGCGCTGCTCGTTTCCGTTGCGCTGGGCCTGCTGCTGGCCTTCACCATGGTGCGCAATCGCATTCCCGTTTGGATCGCGCTGATCCTGGGCATTTCAGTGCCGGTCTTTCTGCTGGCGATGGCGCACGGCAGGTAAGACTCAAATCAGGTGGCGTACGCCTGCTAATAACTTCGTCGGCAGGTTTGACCCATCCGATTCAGCCGCTTACGCTTCGAACATGAGCGAACTCAACGCTCCCTTCAGCGATCTGGCGAGTGGCTCCCTGCGGCGGGCGTTTCCTGTCCTTTCGCAAAAGCTCGATTTGCGCAGCCAGTTCGGCGCCATTCGGGCCGATCTCGATACCATCGAGGAGCGGATTAAGTTTCAGGTGCAGGAGTTTGATCCCGGCATCGCGGGTTACATCAGCTACGCGCTGGAAAGCAGCGGCAAGCGCATTCGCCCCGCGCTCGTGCTGCTGACCGCGCGCGCCACCGGCCAGGCCACGCCGCACCATCTCGATCTCGCCGTGGTGGTGGAACTCGTCCACCTCGCCACCCTGGTGCACGATGACATCATGGACGGCGCGACCAAGCGCCGCGGCCGACCGACCGCTGTGGCCAAGTGGGGCGCGGAACTTTCCGTGCTGCTGGGCGACTGCCTCTTCTGCCACGCGCTCAAGCTCAGCTGCCAGTTCCCCGATGCGGCCATCTCGCGCAAGATTGCCGAGGCTTCCAACGAGGTTTGCAGTGGCGAGATCCTGCAGACGCAACGGCGTTTCGACCTCAAGCTCAGCATCCCCGAGTACATCAAGATCATCTCCATGAAGACGGGCGCGCTCTTCCGCGTTAGTACGGAACTTTCCGGCGCGTTGAACAACCTGCGTCCGGAGGAAGTCACCGCCCTGCGCAACTATGGCGATTATCTCGGCATCGCCTACCAGATTTACGACGACTGCCTTGACCTCGTCGGCACGGAGGGATCAACGGGCAAGACGGTGGGCACCGATCTCGCGAAGGGCAAGCTCACCCTCCCGCTCCTGCACGTACTGGCGCAGGCGAACGAGACCGAGCGCGAGAGGCTGCACGAGATCATCCTGCACGGCACGGACGAAAATCGGACCGAGCTTCTGGCCCAGGTGGTCGAGCGCGGCGGGCTGAAGAACGCGGTGCGGCGCATCCAGGGCTACCTCGACCAAGCCGTGGCCGCCCTCCAGGTCCTGCCCAAGAGCAAGTACCGCGATACGCTGGAAGCGCTTCCCCGGGCAGTAGGCGACCACGTGGCGAAGCTGGGGTGATCCTGCCGTGAGCTTTTCCACCCAATGGGACCCCAAGGCTGCGGCGTCCTGGAAGAAGATACGGGACCAGGGCAAGGCCCGTTACGTGTTCCTGCGCTGGGTTATGTGTTGGGGCATCGGAACGGCCGCTTTATTCTGGATCGTGGAGAGGTTCTGGCGGCTGCCGGATCACTTGGGGGGCGCGGTTTTCATCGTGTTTCCCCTCGCTGGAATTTACGCCGGCAGCTTGCATTGGAACGTTATGGATGCAGGGTACCGGAACTATCTCAGCCGACAGGAACTCAGGTCGCTGAACGCCACGCTTTGACTTTCAGGTCCGCACGTCGGGCGAGCTCGGATTGGCGGTGATCGAAGGTGCAGAAATCCTTCGCATGAAGTGCCACCGCGCTGGCTACGTGGAGCAGGTCGCCGGAAGGTGCGCCCGTTTCAATCAGATGAGTTTCCGCGATCTCCTCGGCCTTGCGAAGAACGTGATTC
>CAZZYY010000198.1:0-4316 GCA_964658475.1 uncultured Candidatus Methylacidiphilales bacterium
CGCCGTAGATGATCAGCTCGGCGTTCACGTGCATGTGGAAGCCGCGCGGCTTGCCAAACGAGGCGCCGAACGGACTGCTCAGGCTGGTCACCCACGCGCCTGCGCTGGACGCCCATTGGCCCGAGGAAAGCGCACTCTCGTACCGCTTGCGCAGCATCTCGGTGATCTCGAAGCTGCCGCCCATGCGCCGGCGTTCCTCGTCGCCCAGGTAGCCGAAGAGTTCATCGGTTTCCCTGGCGGAAAGATCGCGCGGGATGCGGGCCTGGAAGGGGAGCTCGTAATCGCTCCGTTCCAGCCGCGCCAGGGTGTCGGCCAGTTCCTCGCCAGGCTTCACCTGCCGCGCCACGAGGTCGTAGAGTTCCTGGAAGGAGAGATGGAAGGGGATGGTGACGAAGGTGGCCTCGGTGTTGGGCGAGAGATCGGCGCGCGGGGTGCGCGTCTCCGCGCTGCGAGCGAGCACCTCGAACCCGCCATCGTGCCGGTAGTACCCGAGCTGCGCGACGAACGGCGTGTTCGGCCGGCTGACCTGCAGGTACCAATTCTTGTGGCTGTCCCAAACATGGATCTGCTGCACACGGCCTTCGCCCGGCACGTAGAGCTCGAGGAAGACTTTCCCGTCGTGCGCGAGCCGGGCGGCCTCCTGGTACTGCGCGGGATCGAGATCCCAGTAAGCAAAGAGCAGCTCAGGATCGCGGGCGACGAGGAAGAGTTTGCGGGTGCCGTAGGAGTCCGGAAGGTGGCCTAAAAATTCGTATGCCGGCGGCGTAAAAGGCGCACCGTTTCCGGCGACGCCGGGAGGCTGCGCGGTCATCGCCACCTCCGGCATGGGCGAGGAAGCGGACGAGGGACGGACCGTGCTGGCGACTTGCAATCCGCTTGCGCGGAGGGGCTTGCGTTTAGGCTGCTCTTTGTCTTTTTCAGGCATAAGCGTTGTTCGGGACTGAGCCCAAGCACGTCGCGAGCCAACCGCCCACACGGGCAAGTGGACCGGAAAACGGCTGCCGGGGGAGGCTCAGCGTGACTGACCTTGGAGACGTCGGCAAGGCAAAACCGGTTTCGATTGCGCAACGATTCCCAAGATTAGGCGAAACGCTTAGGGGCTGCTCTCGAGAAATTGCCAAGATCGGACTTTCATTCGAGCCGGGATCGGTCCGATGCTGGGAGGGCAGCTTGAGCCAGCGGGCGGGGCATACCAGGTAGCCGGCGCTCTCCGAGCGGGGGTTCGAGTAGAACACGCGTCCGCAACTGACCGGCGCTCGGAGAGCGCCGGCTACCTGACTGAGCGCGGTCCCAAATAGAGCAAGCGGCGGTCGATGACCGCCGGCGCCTTAACGGGATCGTTCGCAAGGTCTCGAAGGTCCCAGACCGCCGCTCCAGCAAGGAATCAACTCCGCGTCTCGTGCCGCAGGGGATCGTCGAACCTCGTGTACTGCGCCTGGAACAGAATGTCCACGCGGTCGGTCGGGCCGTTGCGCTGCTTCGCGATGTTGAGGATGTAGGGCATGATCGCGTCGTGCGGTCGGTCGTTGCCGTCCGCATCTTTTTCCTGCTCGACGCGGTGCAGCAGCAGCACCATGTCGGCGTCCTGCTCGATGGCGCCGGACTCGCGCAAGTTGTGCAGCGCCGGCTCGGCCTTGGCCTCCTCGGATTTACGGTTGAGCTGCGCCAGGATGATGATCGGAATCTTGAGCTCCTTGGCCAGCGCCTTGATCCCGCGCGAGATTTCCGCCACCTCGTTCTGCCGGTTGTCTTTCGCCTGCGCGGATTCCGAGCGCAAAAGCTGCAGGTAGTCGATGATGAGCAGGTCGATATTCCCGCGCTGCTTCATGCGCCGCGCCTTGCCCCGCAGCTGGTTGATGGTGAGGAACGACGAGTCGTCGAGATAGAGCGGCCATTCCTCCATATCGCCCGCGCCCAGCCGCAGCTTTTGCAGCGCGTGCTCGTCGAGCTGGCCCTGGCGGATGCGCTGCAAGCTCTCGCTGCACGTGGCGGCGAGCATGCGGAGCATGAGCTGCGCGTTCGTCATCTCCAGGCTGAAGATGCCCACGCCGTAGCCCGGCTTTTTCCACGCATCGGTCGCCTCGTCGTAGCGTTGCTCCAACGCGCGACGGGCGAAGGTGAGCGCGAGTGCCGTCTTGCCCTGGCCCGGCCGCGCGGCCAGCACGACCATGTCGCCCGGCTGCCAGCCGGTGGTGAGCTCGTCCAGCTTCTTGAACCCGGTGCCGATGCCCTTGAGCCGGTTCTTGTTCTTCTGGAAGTTCTCGATCAGCTCGATCGCAGCGCGGATCTCGTCCTTCGCCGTCTGCGTCGAGTTGGTCAGGCCCATGTTGGTCACCTTGAAGATTTCGCTCTCCGCGTGGTCCAGCACGGTGCTCACCGCCTCGGGCTGGTCGGCAATCTCCTGCACAATGGAGGAGCAGGCCGTCTGCAGGCAGCGCAGGAGGCTCTTGTCTTTCACGATGCGGATGTACGACCCGACGTTGAGGTGCGTGGCAAAGCCCACCAGCAACTCGCCCAAAATGCCCGGGCTGCCCACCGCCTCGGCCAGTTTCCGGTCGGTCAGGTACTGGTGCACCGTCATCACATCGATCGCCTGCGCGTTATTGTACAGCTCGCGCAAGGCGTCGAAGATCTCCTTGTGGCTCGGAACGTAAAAATCGTCCTTCGACAGGGTTTCCGTGGCGTCGTTTATAACCTCGTGAGGCTGGGCGAGCATGCAGCCCAGGACCGCCATTTCGGCAGCTTCGCTATAAAGTTTCCTCTGCAGGAGCTCGTCATCCAGCGGCGTCGCCGAGCGGCGCTTCTTTTGCGCAGGGGAAGATGAAGCAGGCATAATCATAAGCATCCTATACCGCTGCTCGTACCGCTCCGTGTCGAGGTTTAATCACCTTATGCACCGTAGTTCGCCGAAGTTTCCAACTTCTTCACAAAGTTACTCCCAACCGTCAGCCTTCTAGAGGATCGCTCCCGTAGACCGGCTTGGGCACCTCTCTCTTCAGCACACCGGTACTTTCCAATTGAGCCGCGATCTGATGCGCCCACGGAGACTGACTCACGTCGAAGCCAACAGATCCCTCCGAAGTTCGACACACAAAGATGATGCGGTATGGCTGCATGGCACGCGGCGAAAAATAGATCCGCAACTCGTGCTTTTCGTCACCGGAATCATCGTCATCGCGTGGCATGGGAAAGCGCAGATAACCTTCAAATCCGTTCGCTTCCCGAGGCAACACGTAATTCGCAATGGATTGCGCATTGGCCAACCACGGAGATGCGTTAGAGGCTGCTGCAGACTCGTCGAGGGCTTCTCGAGCACGATCAACGTCGATTTTCCCCTCCGCGAAGAGAATGTTCACTCTGACATCATAACTCACCCTCCCACCGCCGTATACTGCCGCAACCCCCGTTTCCACAGCACGCCACTAAGCACATAAAAAAACGCCACCCACGCCCACTGCCAGGCGAAGCCCGCGGCCAGCGCGGCGCCGTGGAGGTGGCCGATGAGAATGGCGGCGGGAAAGTAGGTCTCGTAGGCAAAGGGCAGGTCGAGGCAGACCACCTGCAGCCAGCGCGGCATCGCATCGACGGGGAAGATGTGGCCGCCCAGCAGAAACTCGACGGAATAGAGGATGAACGTGACGCTGCCAATATCGAGAATCCAGAAGGCGATCATCGCGAGGGTGAAGCAGAGAAAGAACTGGATGAGCGCAGCGCCCACGCTCGCCGCGAGCGCCAGCGGTAGCTCCGTCAGCCAGGGCACGCCGGTGTAGTAGTGGCCTAGCCAGATCATCGCCAGTGCCAGCGGCATGACGGCAAACGCGGCGTGAACGAGCCGCGCGGCGGCGTAGAGATGGAAGCGGTACAGCCGGTAGTCGAGCGGCTTGAGCAACAGCGCGTTGATGCGGCCCTCGCGAATGTCCTCCGCGATCTGGAAATCGTCCTCGTTCGGCACCGTCAGCGTATCGAGCACGATGAGGGTGATGAAATAGGCCACCATCGCGTTGAAGGTGTAGCCGGCGACCGCCTGCCGCCCGTTGAAGACCGCGCCCCACAGAAACACGGACCCCAGCAGCGGCACAAACCCCACCAGCACGCGCAGGAGAAAGTTCCAGCGGTAAATGAGGTTGTTCTGCACGCCCAGGCTGAAGATCTGAGCCTGCAGGCGCAGCGGCGCGGTGGTCATCGGTTAAGCATGCGCAGGCCGGGCGAGTTGTCGCCCGAATTTTCCGCGAGCCCAGGTGGACCGAGGAGGGCGCGGAATCCCCCATGCGAACTACCTTCGAATGTTAGGTCCGCGCTCGGTCAGGTAGCCGGGG
>CAZZYY010000199.1:0-4274 GCA_964658475.1 uncultured Candidatus Methylacidiphilales bacterium
CGCGGACTGACAAAGATCAAAAGCAGCCCGAGCAGCGCCATGGGCCCGAACGCATCGATTGGCCGCACCGAGTCCCGGAGCAGAATGTCGATCCAGCTCACCGGCGCGCCGTCCACCTTGACCACGCGCAAATGCAGCAGCCGCTTGCCTGGCGTCTGGCCGTTCCAGCGCCACTCGAAGAGAAAAAAATAGATCCACGGCGTGGCGAAGAGCAGGACAATGAGCACGATCGTCACGGCGTTCGCGCCGAAATCGGTCATCCAGTCGGAAACGTTCCGGTTGAGCAAGGAACTGACCACGTAAACCGTGAGGAGAGCCACCGCGCAGATCCCAAGGTCAGCCATGACGGCGAGCGTGCGGCTGCCGACGTTGGCCACCTCCATCTGAAGGTCGATCTCCTCGGGCAGCTCGAGCTGGGTCGTGCGCGTCATACGCGAAAAGATTTACCACTCCAGGACGAGACTGCCCCAGGTCACTCCGCCACCGAAGGTCACCAGCAGAACGAGGTCGCCGCGACCGAGCTTGCCGGCCATCGACGTCTCATGCAGGGCGACCGGCACGCAGGCCGAGGACATGTTGCCGTAGCGGTCGAGATTGATCACGAAATGCTCGAGCGAAACGCCCATGCGCTGCGCCACCGCCTCCACGATGCGGAAGTTGGCCTGGTGCGGAATGAACCACCGAATCTGCTCCGGCTTGCAGCCGGCCTTCTCCAGGCATTCCTCCGCCGAGCGATTCATGGCGCCGACCGCCTGCCGATAAACCTCCTTGCCCGCCATGCGGATAAACGGCGCGGTGAGCGTCTCGGCATTGAAGCGCGAACCTTCGCTGCTGGACAGCGACAGAATTTCCGGCTGCGACCCGTCCGCTCCCAGGTTGAAGGCAAGCATCCCGCGCGAGCCCTCGCGATGCTGCAGGATGACCGCGCCGGCGCCATCGCCGAAAAGCACACAGGTGTTGCGGTCTTTCCAGTCCACGATCGAGGACAGCTTCTCCGCGCCCACGACCAGGATGGTCTTGTAAACGCCGCTGGCGATGAACTGGTCCGCGGTAATCATCGCGTACAAAAAGCCCGAGCAGGCGGCGAGCAAATCGAACGCCGCCGCGCGGGTCGCGCCGATCTTGCGCTGGATGTGGCAGGCGGTGGACGGAAAGATGGTATCGGGCGTGCAGGTCGCGACGATGATCAGGTCGATGCTCTCCGGCGCAATGCCGCCGAGCTCCAGCGCCTGCTGCGCCGCCTTCGCGCCCATGTCGCTGGTAAACTCATCCTCGGCCGCGATGCGCCGCTCCTTGATGCCCGTGCGCGATTGAATCCACTCGTCGCTGGTCTCGACCATGTGGGCGAGATCCTCATTGGTCACGACGCGCGCCGGCAGGTAGGCGCCGGTCGAGACGATCGAAGCGCTGCGACGGGGCAGAGGTTGAGCCATCAGGGTAAGAGCCTAGGCCGCTTCGGGAAATTGACCACTCGAACCGTTCTCGTGCTGCGCGATTTCCTCGACGATATGCGGGTTGACCTGCTGCGTGACCGCCTCGCGCGCGACGCGGATGGCGTTGCGGATCGCCTTGGGCGTCGAGTTGCCGTGCGCCTTGATGCAGATGCCGTTGACGCCGAGCAGCGGCATGCCGCCGTATTCCTCCGTATTGGTGCGTCGGCGGATGGCGTAGAACGCCTCCTTGGCCATGAGCGCGCCGAAGGACCGCACCAAGTCCTTCTTCAACTCGCGCCGCAGCCAGGAAAAGATCGCGCCGGCCAGGCTCTCGGAAGTCTTCAGGATCACGTTGCCGACAAAGCCGTCGCAGACCACGACATCGACCGCCTTGTTGAAAAGATCGTGGCCCTCGACGTTGCCGATGAAATTGATCTTCGCGCGCGAGAGCTCCTTGTAGGCCTCGCGCGTGAGCTCGTTGCCCTTGGAAGCCTCCGAGCCGATGCTCATCAGGCCGACCTTGGGATTCTTGCGTCCCATCACCTCGCGCGAATAGACCGAGCCCATGATGCCGAAGTGGAGCAGGTGGCGCGGGTCGGAATCGACGTTCGCCCCCGCGTCGATGAGCAGGAAGAGGCTGTGCTCGGTCGGCATGACCGTGGCGATGCCGGGGCGGTCGACGCCCGGCAGAGTGCGCAGCTTGATCTTGGCCGCCGCGACAAAGGCGCCGGTGTGTCCGGCGGAGACCAGCGCATCCGCGGCGCCATCGGCCAGCAAATCGACCGCGCGGGAAATGGACGAATCCTTCTTGCGGCGCACGGCGTCGATGGCCGCGTCCGCCATCTCGACCACTTGGCTGGCGTGGTGGATGGTCAGCCGCTTCGGCTGCTTGAGGTGAAGCTTGACGAACTCCTCCTCAATGCGCGCCTGATCACCGACCAGGATGATCTCGATGTCGGTGTGCTTGTGCAGCGCCTCGATCGCGCCGGCGACCGGGCTGGCAGGCGCGTGGTCCCCGCCCATCGCATCAACGGCGATCTTCACAGGCGGGTCTCCCGTCGGATCCTCATGCGAGGAGGCTATTCCTCAACCGTGCGCGAGATGACCTGACGGCCGCGATAGGTGCCGGTCTTGGCATCGACGCAATGGCCATGGTGCCGACTGCCCGTCTTCGGGTCAACGTACAGGCCGGGCGATTTCCAGGCGTTCGCGGCCCGGCGAGTGCGCAGGCGCATTTTCGATGTCTTACGTTTAGGAACTCCCATAATGATCTCAATTCTTCGGTTTGATTTTGCTTAACGCCGCCCATACGTCCCCGCCGGCAAGCGAACCGGGGGCGGCTTCAGGCGGCGGTTGGTAGAGCTCGCCCGTTATCGGGCAGCGGCCATCCGCCCCCAACTGACAGGCCGCGTTCAACGGCAATTCGAGCAAAATATCTTCCCGCAGGAGGAGAGTCAAGTCGATGGAAGCGGGGTGGGGCGCCTCCAAAAGGTGCTCCGACTGTGTCCGCACCGGCAGGGGCATCCACGCCGCGCATCGGCCACAGACCACTGCGAGGGTGGTCACGAGGGTCCCGGTGACCAGCAAGTCGTCGCCGTCCCGGGTGACGAGCAGCTCAACTTGAACAGGCTCGTCCGCCTTCGCCACCGGCTCCTGCAGGGCCAGGGTCTCCGGCTGCAGCTCGCCCGTCAGCTCAAGCGGTCGCGTCTCCGTGACCAGCGCGGGCTGGAAGGTGACTGCATTCATGTCCTGCTTTCCCTTGCGAACTTGCGCCGCAACGCGGCCTCCACCAGCGGCGGGACAAAAGGAGAGATGTCGCCGCCGAGCCGGCCGACCTCCTTGATGATGGTGGAGCTCAGGTAGGTATAGCTGTCCTTCGGCATGAGAAAGATGGTCTCGATCTGGTCGGAGAGCTTCCGGTTCATGAGCGCCATCTGGAATTCAAACTCGAAATCGGAGACGGCGCGCAGGCCTCGCAGGATGGCGCGGGCACCCTGCGCCTTGACGAAATCGATGAGCAGACCCTGGAAGGCCACGACGCGGACTTTGCCGGCAATGGCAGGCGGCAGCGCGCCTTCCGCAAGTTCCTGCCGCTCTTCCAAGCTGAAGAGCGGGCGCTTGGTGGAATCGCCCGCGATGCCGAGCACGACCTCGTCGAACATCTGCAGCGCCCGGCCGATCACGTCGAGGTGACCGTTGGTGATGGGATCGAAGGTTCCGGGATAGACGATCCGGCTCACCGCACCCTCTCGATCTCCGCCCCGAGCGACCGCAGCTTCTGGTCGATGTGCTCGTAGCCGCGATCGATATGGTAGACCCGGTTCACCTCCGTCGTCCCCCCGGCGACGAGGCCGGCGAGCACCAGCGCGGCAGAGGCGCGCAGATCGGAGGCCATAACGGGCGCGCCGCTGAGCTCCTTCACACCGTGAATGATGGCCGTCGACCCTTCCAGGTCGACCTTCGCGCCCATGCGGCGCAGCTCGCTCAGGTGCATGAACCGGCTGGGGAAAATCTTTTCTGTGATGGCGGAAATGCCCGGCGTCACGGACATGAGCGCGCACATCTGCGCCTGCATGTCGGTGGGGAAGCCCGGGTAGGTTTCCGTGACGAGATCGATGGAGCTGAGCTTGCGCGGGGCGGCCACCTGAATCCCCTCGCCGCTGCACTTGAGCTCCGCGCCGCAGCTTTTCATGCGGTCGATGACGTTGACAAGATGGTCGCCGTTCGCGCCATCGAGGAAGACATCGCCGCCGGTGATCAGGCCCGCGACCATGAACGTGCCCGCCTCAATACGATCGGGAATAATCGTGTGCTCGCAGCCGCCGAGGCCGTCGACGCCCT
>CAZZYY010000200.1:0-4245 GCA_964658475.1 uncultured Candidatus Methylacidiphilales bacterium
GTTTGAGGCCGCCGTAGCGGCTCCCCATGCCGGCGGCAAGGACGAGCAGCGTGGTCCGCATCACCTGCCATGGAGCCGAAGTTCCTCCTCAAATGCAACAAAGTTTGGCGCAAACAATCGCCTGGGCAGCTGCCATTTCCCGCCAGTCAGCGTCCCCGGCTCGCCGGGCAAAAGGCCGAGAGTCCGCCGAAGGGCCACCGCCGGCAGCCCAGCGAGTGCGGCCGCGCGCCAAGGCCAAATATCCTTGCATCGCGAGTCGACGGCCAGCATCCTCACCTTGCTTTTTTTGAGCGGTTTTCTCAAAAGGAAAACTCGGTTTCGCTCCCACCTGCGCGGTTAGCTTAGCGGTAGAGCGTCCGCTTCACACGCGGAAGGTCACAGGTTCGAACCCTGTACCGCGCACCATTTACCCGAACGTGTTACGGTTGAACCTGAATTTTTAAGCCGCAGGCGAAGAAGTTTTTCTGCGCGGCGGGATTTTGTAGGTCGTCAGGCATTTGGATGACGGTGCCGGTATCCGCGTTATAGGTCCACGACAGTGGCTTGTCGTAGCCGAAGAGCAGGATACTGGAATTGACTTTCGGCTGGACGGTTTTCAGGACGAGGGTTTTGCCTGGCCAATGCAGGGCGAACGCATAGATGATCTGGTGATCCTTGCTTTGGGTATAGCGAATCTCATTTCCCTCATGCCAGAGATCGCCATCACGAGGCCGCGTGGCGTAGATACCCTCCCCGTTGAGCTTTAACCAGGCGCCCGCTGTCTGGATGTTTTCGATGGCTTGCGGGTGAAATTTTCCGTTGGCGTCCGGACCTATTCCGACCATGAAATTGCCGCCCTTGGCCACACAATCGATCAAGGAGCGAATGATCCAGGGACCGCCTTTATAGTTGGCGGAATTGTTATCGTAATCGAAATCCTTCGCCAGGGGATAGATGGCAAACCAGGGCAGTCGTGGCTTTTTCGCGGAACTGGGGATGGCGCGTTCCGGGGTGTCATAGTCCCCATACTTGCCGATGCCGCGATCGCGGAACATCACGTTCGGTTGGATTTTTCGGAGTCGAAGCATGGTTTCGCGCAACTGAGGCCAGATGTCGGCAGCCACGCGCATTCTTGGCCAGGGGTCGGTGCCGAGAGACATATCCAGGCAGACCATATCGATCTTGCCATAATTGGTTAATAGTTCGGTCAATTGTTCCCGATGCCGTTCCAGCATCCGATTGGTTTCTTCCGGCGTGCGCTCGGGAGCAACGAATCCGTACTTTTGACCGTGCTGGGGAGCCGAGGGTGTGCTCACCGGGTCCCGGGTGTAGGGACGAAAATCGGCGTCATACCAGTCGGGATGAGAGAAATAGAGGTCGATTGCGAGATTATACCGATGCCCGGCATCGCAGAGTTCCTTGATGATGTCGCGATGAAACGGGGTGTCCATGACACTATAAGCGAGGTCACAGTCTTCCAGCGCCGGCCCGCCCGGCGCGGTCCAGTTAAGCCGCTGTTTGACGCGCGTTTTGGTGTCGAAAAGCGAAAACCCCTCATGATGCTTGGTGGTGATCGCGAACATTTTCATCCCGTTCCCCGAAAAAAGCTTGCACCACTCGTCGGCGTTGAATCCGGTGGGATTCCATTGCTTATAGAGTTGCTGATAATCCTGTTTTTCCTGGTAATTCAGGTCGGGAAAAATCCAGGATGCATCTTTCCCCTTATGGCCGAGAGACTTCTCGAGCGTATAGATTCCCCAATGAATCCGGACGCCATATTTCAGATCATTGAAGGCTTCGACGGCGGATGGGGGCGCATGTTGATACTCAGGGACGGGCTGTTCGTCGCTGGTTCCGGCCGCGGGATCGGTGGGCTCTGCCCGAAGGGGCGCGACAATCTGGATGAAACCGACAACCAGCAGAAATCTCCTCACGCTGGAAAAGGCGCCGGATGATTTCCTCCGCGATGGTGGCGAGACAAGACTAGATGGGATTGGCATGGCGCAGATGGTAGCGATGCACGCTACCTGGTTTGGAGTTCGAGGATGGAAATCGAGCAGGGGGCGAAGACTTGAGTGAAACTTGTGCTCAGGCCTTCGACTAGGCGGGTCGCGGGCACGATCCGGGTCGGGTCATGCAGCGTATTGGTTGCCGCAGGATCGGTCGCGGAAAGGACGAGAAGCTTGCCATGGCTCGTGATGGACGGGACACCGCTGAGAACGATCTGCACGGGCTGCGGCGTGGCCTGGCGGTTGACGACCTTGAGAAAAATGATGCCGGACTGGCTGTCGCGCGTGGCGTCGAAGAAGAGCGCGGGAACCTGCCGGGGCGGCGGCGCGGGCTTGGGCACGCCGGGGCCGGCGGGGGCGGGGGGTTGCCAGGTCCAGTTCGGAATGTTCTGCGCCGAGGTGGCCAGCACGGTGTCGCCGTGGTGCGTGCTGAACATCTTCTGCGCGTAGTAGGAAGGCGAGCCGTAGCTGGTGGAGGCATCGTAGCCGATGAGGTTGTTCGGCCATTGCATCGAGCGATTGGGATCGTGCGGGGCGCCAGGATTGCTGGCGTTGACAAGGAGCGGCGCGTAGCTCTGCATGATGACGAGGTCCGCATTGCGTTCCATGCCCGTCATCCAGGCGGCGTCGGCCAGTGCCGCCGTCATGTTGGTGGTGGGGCTGCCGACGCGCGTGGCCCATTCGCCAACGAAGATCCTGGGACCGCTCCGCGGATGGCTGTCGAATTCGTCCGCGCGCCATTCCATCTTCCCCTCCGAATCGGGGTAGAGATGCTCATCGATCACATCCGGCAGGTGGGCGGGGTCGGGATTGAAGCCGGAATGGCCCGGTTCGAGGGTGGAGATGATCTGCAGCTGCGGGTAGGCGGCCTTGATCGCATCGCGAAACTGCGTGAAACGCGCCGTGTAGGTCTTGGCGTGATCGAATAAATCCTCGTTGCCGATCTCGACATAGGTGAGCGGAAAGGGAGCGGGATGGCCATCCTGGGCCCGCCGGGCGCCCCAGGGCGTGGTGATCGCGCCGGTGACGTACTCGATCTCGTCGAGCGCATCCTGGACATAGGGCTGCAGCGCGGGGCCGGTGGCGACGCGATCCTGCTTGAGCGAGTAACCATCGTAAACTGCCAGCAAGGGCTGCATGTGGAGGTCCTCGCACCACTCCAAAAATTCGAGCAGACCGAAGCCGTCGGTCGACCAGTAACCCCACGGGCTTTCGTGACCGGGCCGCCGCGCGATGTCGCCGATCGTCTTCTTCCAGTCAAAGCGCGTGGCAACCGTGCTTCCTTCCAGATAATTCCCGCCGGGAAAACGCAGGAACCGCGGTTTCATCTCCGCGAGGAGGCGCATCAGGTCGGGACGATTCCCGTTGGCGCGGTCGTGATAGGTCGGCGGGAAAAGGGAGACCTGCTGGAGCCAGATGACGCCCGGTGAGGTGGTGGTGAGCGTGAATTGATTGTCGGGCGAGGAGGCGCTCTTGTCCGCGAGCAGCGTGGCCTCGTACTTCTTCCATTCCGTAGTGAGATGCGGGAAGGTGACCGCGCCGAAGATCGTGTGTCCGTCGGCCGACTTCAAAGCCGCCTGCACGCCGCCGGAAAATCCATCGGCGGCCTTGGCATAAAAGGAAACGCGGTAGGGGGTCCCGGCATGCACGGGAATGCCCCAGTAGCCAGGGTTGGAAATGCCGGCGGGTGCGCTTTCGGTGGCGCGGCCCGCATCCAGTTTCAGACTGAGGTTCAGCGCATCGTTGAGCGGGGTTGCGGGATCAAGCGCCAACGACGCCGCGCCGACGGCCGTCCAGTACCGCGGCTGCTTGGGGTCGGCCTTGAAGGTCCGGTTGCGGATGAGTTCGCCGTACAGGCCGCCTTCGTAGGAGAAATTGATCTCCTCCGTCATCAGGCCGTAGAGCGTGGGACTGACCTTGGCGGTGACCTGATCGGCCTTGATCGAGATGACGGGAACGGGAGCGGAAGGGCCTGGCAGTTCGCCGGCCAGCGCCGGCCTGTCGAGCACCGCGCCGAGGGAAAGAAGAGCCACCAAGACGAGCGTGTCGAGAGGCCAGCGGCATGTCCCACGCACCGGCGGAAGGATGGCGGCGGGCTCGAACATGCGCCACGTTAAACCCGCCGAAAGCCAGACCGTTTCGATCAATCTGCCCGGGGGTCACTCCGCCGCGAGCGGAGCGGCGATCTTCTCCAGCGATTGCCCCTCGGCCTTGACGCCAAGCCAGGCTTCGATCGCGGCGGCTCCGGCCATGAGCG
>CAZZYY010000201.1:0-4115 GCA_964658475.1 uncultured Candidatus Methylacidiphilales bacterium
CCTGGTTGTCTAGCGGCGGGCGAGGGAGAGGCTGGCGCCGAGGACGAAGCCGATGCTGGCGGCGATTCCGACGGCGAGCCAGGGGTTGGCCTGGATGAAATCCTCGGTGCGGTAGCGGGCGTCGGTGGCGAGGTCCTGCAGGTGCGAGGCGTGCTCGGAGAGTTGGTCGCCGGCTTTTTCGAGGGCTTCGCTGGCTTGTTCCTTCAATTCACCGACGGAATCGTTCGGGTTCATAGGGGTAGTATAGACGCGATTGGCTTGGCGCAAGTGGAAGGGGAGTGGGATCGCGAACGCTACCGCCATCGGGCCGACGGCGGCTACAGCGGGGGTATTTACAGCTTGGCCAGCGCAGCCTTTATGGCGTCGAGGTTGGGCAGGTCCTTGGGGGTCGGGGTTTGCTCGGCGTAGACGATCTCGCCTTCCTTATCGATGACGAAGGCGGATCGCGCGGCGGCGTCGCCGATGCCAGCGAGGCCGGGGAAGACGACGTCGTACTTCTTGATGACCTCCTTATTGAGGTCGCTGAGCAGCGTGATGGTGATGTTCTCCTTCTTGGCCCAGGCTTCCTGCGCGAAGGGGCTGTCGATGCTGATGCCGTAGACTTGGGCGTTCAGCTCGCGGAAGGCGGCGATGCCGCCGGACTTGTCGCACATTTCGTCGGTGCAGACGCTGGTGAACGCGAGGGGGAAGAAGAGAAGGACGGTGGGCTTCCGGCCAAAGTTGGTGCTGAGGGTCACGTCCTCCAGGCCGTTGGCGGACTTGGTCTTGAGCGTGAAATCAGGCGCGGCGGTTCCAATTTTGAGGGGCATGGGGATTCGGGTTAGAAGTGGATGAGACGGTGTGGCGTGAAACTAGAATTGGGGGCGGGCGGTGTCAATGAGCCCCGGGGGGGGTTGCCGGGGATATTCCGTTATGATGTGGTATGAAGTGGTATGGGGTGGTATGGCGGGTGTTTCGTTTCGAGCGAAGATTGCTGATGGTTGCGGATTAATGATCTGCGAGGCAAAGAGCGAGCGGCGCGGGAGGCGCATGGTG
Source organism: uncultured Candidatus Methylacidiphilales bacterium (assembly GCA_964658475.1). Taxonomy (GTDB): domain Bacteria; phylum Verrucomicrobiota; class Verrucomicrobiia; order Methylacidiphilales; family UBA1321; genus JABDGH01. The sequence goes on from CAZZYY010000201.1 coordinate 1,036, forward strand.
GGATAATAACTGAAATGGCGGAGATGCGGTAGTGCTGGAGGGCTTGCAGGTCTTGTTTGGCTTAAAAAGTGATGTTTTTGGCGGAGCTCTTGGCGTTGTGCTGTTGATGTTCGGACGAGGGGTGGGTTGGAGGAGGCGTTTCGGCTTGGCGTCCGGCGCCCGGAGGTCGCCGGCTGTCCAGGGGATCGCGCAGGGGGATGATGGTTCTTCGAACGGGGCTTTGGCTGGCGCGACCGGCGTCGGGTCGACGCCAGCTACCTTCGGATTGTTTCGCCAGGGGGTTGTCGCCCAAGGGTGGAAAACAAAAAAGCCGTCCCGGGTGAGGGACGGCTTTTTGTGGTGGAGAAGCAGGGAGGACTAGGCCTGCTGCTGTTGCGGGGCGCCTTCGGCTTCGGCTCGCTCTTTCATGGCGGCCTTGCGGCTGAGCTTGCTGCGGCCCTTGTCGTCCTGGCCAATGCACTTGACCCAGACTTCGTCGCCGACCTTGGCCACGTCGTCCATGCGGTTCACGCGCTTGTCGGTCCACTCGGAGATGTGGACGAGGCCGTCCTTGCCCGGGAGCACCTCGACGAACGCGCCGAAGTCCTTGAGGGTGACGACACGGCCGCGATAGATCTTGCCGACCTCGATGTCGCCGACCATGCCGAGGATGATTTCCTTGGCGCGCTCCATGGCGTCGCCGTTGGAGGAGTAGATCTTCACCCGGCCGTCGTCCTCGATGTTAATCTCGGCGCCGGTCTCGGCCACGATGCTCTTGATGTTCTTGCCGCCGGGCCCGATGACGAGGCCGATCTTCTCGGGATTGATCTGGATGGTCTCGATGCGCGGGGCGAACTCGGAGAGCTGGCCGCGGGGCGCGTCGATGACCGTCTGCATGAAGCCGAGGATGGCCTTGCGCGAGCGCACGGCCTGGTCGATGGCGTCCTTCATCATGGAGAGCGGAATGCCGCCGAGCTTGAGGTCCAGCTGGAAGCCGGTGACGCCGGTCTTGGTGCCGCACAACTTGAAGTCCATGTCGCCGTAGTGATCTTCCGCGCCGAGGATGTCGGCGAGGAGCAAGTGACGCTTGAGGTTGTCGTTCTCGTCAAACTCGGTCACGAGGCCGACGGAGATGCCGGCCACCGGCGTGGTGATCGGCACGCCCGCGTCCATCAAGGCGAGGATACCGCCGCAGACGGAGGCCATGGAGGTCGAGCCGTTGGATTCCATGACTTCCGATGAGACGCGGATGGCGTAGGGGAAGTCGTTCTCCTCGGGAATGACGGCGAGGATGGAGCGCTCGGCGAGCGCGCCGTGGCCGATTTCGCGGCGATTGAGACCGCCGACGCGACCAGTCTCACCGACCGAGAAGGGCGGGAAGTTGTAGTGGAGGATGAACCGCTTGGTCGTCTCGCCGCCGGTGTAGCCGTCGAGATCCTGCGCCTCGTCGCTGGGGGCGAGGGTCGCGAGGCAAAGCGCCTGCGTTTCGCCGCGGGCGAAGAGCGAGGAACCGTGTGAGCGTGGGAGGAGGCCCACCTCGCCGGAGAGCGGGCGAATTTCCTCGATGGCGCGGCCGTCGCTGCGCTTCTGCTTGTCGAGGATCGCGGCGCGGAACGCCTTGATCTCGACCGAGCTGAAGGCGGAGCTGATGTCGAAGGAGGTGGCTTCGGGGAACTTCTCCTTGATCGCCTTTTCGACCTCGGCCTTGAGCGCGCCGGTGGCGGCGTAGCGCTCGACCTTGCTCGGGCGGTAGATGGCGCCCTCGATGCGGTCGCCGACGAGCGAGTAGGCGAATTCGACGAGCTCGGGCTTCACGGCGTAGAGCGGCATGTTGCGCTTGGGCTTGCCGGCCTTGGCCGCGAGCTCCTTCTGCAGGCCGATGACGATCTGCACCTGCTCCTGCGCGTAGTCGAGGGCGGCCTTGAATTCCTCTTCGGGCAGTTCATGCGCCGAGCCTTCGATCATGACGATCTCGGTCTCGGAACCGACGTAGACCAGGTCCAGGTCGCTGAGCAGCATCTGCTGGTGCGTGGGCTGGGTGACGAACTTGCCGTCGACGCGGCCGACGCGCACCGCGCCCACCGGGCCGGCGAAGGGGATGTCGGAGACCATCAGCGCGGCGGAGGCGCCGTTAATGGAAAGGATGTCGGGATCGTTCTCACCATCCGCGGAGAGGAGCGTGGTGATGATCTGCGTGTCGTAAAGGTAGCCCTTGGGGAAGAGCGGGCGCAGCGGGCGATCCGTCATGCGGCAGGTGAGGATTTCCTTTTCGGAGGGACGGCCCTCGCGCTTGAAGTAACCGCCGGGGATCTTGCCGACGGCGGCCGCGCGCTCGCGGTACTCGACGGTCAGCGGGAAGAAGTCCTGGCCTTCCTTGATCTTGGTGGCGGAGACGGCCGTGACGATGACAAGCGTGTCGGCGTAGCGGACGGTGACGGCTCCGTCGGCCAGCTTGGCCAGCTTGCCGGTTTCGATGATGATGTCATGCGCGCCGTAGCGGGCGCGGACGGTGGTGGGGGATGTGGGCATGTGTGCTTTCCGTTGAATGCGCAGCACGCCGACCGCCGGGAAAAGAAAACTCAGAGGACAATGAACCCGGCTCGTCTCGCGGGGCGGCAGTGCTGACTGCCGCGGAGGTGCCGGACTGATTGTTCTCTGGTGTTTTCGGATGAGCCAGCTCCGCGAGGCGGAGAGGCCTTTCGCGGAATCGGCTGACTACTTACGCAAATTGAGTTTCTGGATCACCTTGTCGTAGCGCGAGGGCTCGGACTTCTTGAGGTAGTCCTGAAGCTTCTTGCGCTGGGCCACCATCATGAGCAGCCCGCGGCGCGAGCTGTGGTCCTTGGTGAACTTCTGCAAGTGCTTCGTCAAATCGTTGATGCGATGCGTCAGGAGCGCAATCTGGACATCGGCCGAGCCGGTGTCCTTTTCATGCAACTTGAACTCCTTCGTGTATTCCGTCTTCTGCGCTGCTTCCATAAGTGAGAGGGTCGAGCCTACGGGGGTTTGGGGGAGGAGCAAGCTTTTTTGTGGCGCGCAGCGCCTATCCAGGTAGCCGGCGCTCTCCGAGCGCCGGTCCGAAAAGAACACGTGTCCGCAAC
>CAZZYY010000202.1:0-873 GCA_964658475.1 uncultured Candidatus Methylacidiphilales bacterium
TTATTCGCGATCAGGCGGCGGCCGGAGTCTCTGGAGCCTGGCCCGCCAACGTTTCACCTACTTGGAAGCGGGTGAAGCGGCGGATGACGATGTTCTCGCCCAGCTCGGCGATCTTGGCGGCGAGCAGATCGTTGATCGTCTTCGTATTGTCCTTCACGAAGGCCTGCTCGAGCAGGCAGACCGTGCTGTAATATTTGTCGAGCTTGCCCTTGAGGATCTGCTCCAGCTTGTCGGCGGGCGGCATCTTGTCGCCCTTCTTGAGCGTGGCGCTGGCGACGTCGCGCTCGACGTCGATGAGGTTCTGCGGCACCTCGTCCCGCTTCACGTAGAGCGGTGCGGCGGCGGCCACCTGCAGGGTCACGTCCTTCACGAAGGCGCGGAAGCTTTCGTTGCGGGCGACGAAGTCGGTCTCGCAGTTAATCTCCACCAGCACGCCGACCTTGTCGCCGACGTGGATGTAGGAGCCGACAACGCCTTCCTTCGCTTCGCGGCCGGCCTTCTTTTGCTGCTGGGCGGAACCCTTCTTGCGCAGGATGATCTCGGCCGCGGCGAGATCGCCTTTGGCTTCGAGGAGCGCCTTCTTGCAGTCCATCATGCCCGCGTTGGTCTTGACGCGGAGCTGCATGACGAGTTTGGGATCGATGTTGTCGCCGCCGGACGGCGTGGGTGCGGGAATGCTCATGGAAATGGTGTCGTTAAACTAAAACGGAAAAACGCGGCGGCCACGCGGACCGCCGCGAAAAAAAACTAGGCCGAAACGCCGGTGAGCGATTCTTCCTCGACCGGCTTGACCGAATCCTTGCCCAGCGTGCCGGACTTCATCGCGCCCTCGATGATCGCGTCGTTCAGCGCCTCGAGGATGACATTGATGGA
>CAZZYY010000202.1:883-3995 GCA_964658475.1 uncultured Candidatus Methylacidiphilales bacterium
ATCGTTGCCCGCGACGGGGAAATCGACCAGATCGGGATCGGAGTTGGTGTCCGTGATGGCGACGACCGGGATGCCCAGCCGGCGCGCCTCCGCAACCGCAATGGCCTCGCGCGGCACGTCGACAATGACGATGGCGGCTGGATACTTCTCCATCTCGCGTACGCCGTCCAGGTTGCGGTGCAGCTTCACGTTCTCGCGGCGCATGACCGAGACTTCCTGTTTCGGCATCTGGTTAACCTTGCCGCTCGACTCCAGCTCGTCGATGAACTTCATCCGGGCCACGCTCTTGCGGATGGTGGCGAGATTGGTCAGCGTGCCGCCGAGCCAGCGCTCGATGACGTAATAGGAATTGCTCTTGCGGGCGAGTTCCTTGATCGTCTCCTGCGCCTGCTTCTTGCAGCCGACAAAGAGCACCTTCTTGCCGCTCGCGGCGATGCCTTCCAAAAAGTCCTGCGCCTTCTCGAGCTGCTTGACCGAGTGTTCCAGGTTGATGACGTAGATGCCGTTGCGCGCCTCAAAGATGAAGGGTTTCATCTTCGGGTTCCAGCGCTGGGTGCGGTGGCCAAAATGGACGCCGGCGTCCAGAAGTTCCTTGATATCGACTCGGTTCATGTCTTGCTGATTTTCGGTTTATGACCGGCAGGGCCGGCTTCCGTTTCTACGGAATAGGTTGTTGTGGTTGTGCCGGCAGGGCCGGCGTTGCCTCGTCACCCGGCTGGAGCCGGATTTCGGGGAAGGGAGACCATGCCGAAAGCGCCGACAAAGGGCAAGCCTGGATTTACCGTCGTAGGGCTCCTGCTATCCTTCAGAACCGGCCCGTCACGATGAATCTCTTTACCCGATCTCGCCAAAGTTTATAACGCTGCCATCCACATGCCCGCATCCATCCGCTCCGTCCGCACTTTTCTCTTCGCCGTCTTCATCGTGGGGGCAGCAATCTCGCCGGCTCTGGCGTCGTCCCGGCAGGATCAACTTCTCGTGGACGGCTGGAAGTTCATCCAGAACGACGCGGGCCTGACCGCCCCAACCGATTCGTGGACAAGCGTGACCATCCCGCACACCTGGAACACGAAGCCGGCGGATGCGGGGGACCACAAAGGCGATCCGCACTTCAAGAATGGCTACTACCGGGGCGCCTGCTGGTACGAACGCGCGCTGGATATCCCGGCCGATTGGAAGGGCCGACGGGTCTTCATCCGCTTCGAGGCGGCGTCGCTCGTCGCCAAGGCCTATCTAAACGGCCAGCAGCTGGGCGAACATCGCGGCGCCTTCACCGCTTTTTGCTACGAGCTGACCCCCTACCTCAACTTCGGCGGGACGAACGAATTGCGGGTCCAGGTCGACAATACCCAGCAGAAGGACATTCCGCCGCTTTCTGGCGACTTCAACATCGATGGCGGCATCTACCGGCCCGTTCATCTGCTCGTGACCGATCCGGTTTGCATCTCCCCGCTGGAAATGGCGTCGCCGGGCGTCTATCTCACGACCAAGTCGCTAAGCGACTCCGCCGCGCAGGTTGAGGTCAAGACCCTCGTTTCCAACGGCGCGGCCGGCGCGGCCAGCCTTCAGGTGAAGACAGACCTCGCCGATGCCAGCGGGAAGATCGTGGCCACGCAAACGCAGTCGGCCTCGCTCTCGGCGAACGAGACCCAGCCCGTTCTTTCCACGCTCACCGTGCCGGCGCCGCATCGCTGGAACGGGCGCAAGGACCCGTATCTTTATACCGCAACGGTCTCGTTGGTGCAGGGCGCCGCGGCGGGCGATTCCGTCCAGCAGCCGCTCGGCCTGCGCACCGTCGACATCACCGAGGAACAGGGCTTCCTCCTCAACGGCCAGCCCTATCCGATACATGGCGTCAATCGCCACCAGGATTGGGGCGATCAGGGTTGGGCCGCCACCACGGCGAACATTGACCAGGATTTTCAAATCATGCTCGACATGGGCGCCACCGCCATTCGGCTGGCTCACTACCCACAGAGCGATTACGTGCACGATCTTTGCGACCATAACGGCATCCTGCTCTGGAACGAGGTCTCCCTCGTGAACGTCATCAGCACAAACCCGGCTTTCGGCGCCAACGCGGAGCAGCAACTGCGCGAAATGATCCTGCAGCGCTACAATCACCCGAGTGCCGCGTTCTGGGGCATCTTCAACGAGCTGGGTTTGCATACCACCGCGCCGCCGGATGACCTCCTCAAGCATCTTAAGTCGGTCGTGCAGGAACTCGACCCTTCCCGGCTGATCGTCTGCGCCATCTACGGCAAGAAGAACAGCTATAACACGATCGCGGACCATCCCTGCTTCAACATCTACCCCGGCTGGTATCAGGGGCTCAACAGCCTGGTCCCGACCATCGAGCAGGATCATGCCGAGATCGGCAGGCGGATCGGCCTGAGTGAATACGGCGCGGGCGCCAACGTCGCCCAGCATGAAGAGGGCGTGCTCGCCCAAAACCGGAACAAGGCCCAGTACCATCCCGAGGAATGGCAAACGTACGTCCACGAGACCGACTGGGCCGTCATGAACAACAACCCGCTGCTCTGGGGCACGTTCGTCTGGGTCATGTTCGACTTCGAGGTCGCCGCGCGGCACGAGGGCAACCAGCCCGACTTGAACGACAAGGGCCTTGTCACCCAGGATCGGAAGACAAAAAAGGACGCCTACTTCTTCTACCAGGCCAACTGGACCGACAAACCCATGGTCCACATCGCCTCCAGCCGCATGACCCCGCGGCAGCAGGCAACCACGCAGGTCGAGGTCTTTTCCAACTGCGACAAGGTCGAGCTATCGGTCAACGGCACCCCGCAGGCTGCGGTCTTGCCCGACAACGTGAAGGTCTTCCGCTGGCCCAGCGTGACGCTGCAGCCTGGGAAGAACGTGATCGTGGCCACCGCCACCTCCAGCCAGGGAGCGATCACTGACACCTGCGAATGGGTCGTGGACCCCAACGCGCCCGCTTGGGGTCCGCCGCCCTCGGCGCCCAAGCCTCCAGCTGCGGCGCCCTGATTTTCCGCAGCCCCGCAGCGCGTCAGTTTACCGGACCAGCGACTGCGCGCGGTAGATCGGTCAGGTAGCCGGCGCTCTCCGAGCGCCGGTCGGAGTAGAACACGTG
>CAZZYY010000203.1:0-3983 GCA_964658475.1 uncultured Candidatus Methylacidiphilales bacterium
GAAAAGCAGATCGAGGAAGGCCGCAACTTCTGCAACAAGCTCTGGAACATCTGCCGCTTCCGCACCATGCACGGCGCGATCTATCCGCAGGCCGATCCGTCCAAGCACGTGCGTTCCATCTTCGCCGACGAGCTGCTTCGCCTCCTCCACGACGTGGCGCAAGCCGAGACCGCCGCAATCGAAGCCTTCAACTTCAGCGAGGCCGCCGCGCGCCTTTACAGCTTCGTCTGGGACGACTTCGCCTCCCGTTTCGTGGAAGCCGCCAAGCTCGACTTCACGCAGGCCGACTCTCCTTTCCACACTGGCACGCTCGCCACCTTCGATTATGTGATGAGTCGCGTTTTGCGCCTGCTCCATCCCTTCGCGCCCTTCGTGACGGAGGAGCTATGGGTGGAGCTCGGTTTCGGCCCAAGCATCCAGCTTGAGGCGTGGCCGTCGAAAACGTTCGTAACGGACGATCGCTCGCCTCGACGGTTTCTAGCAGCAAGCATCTATGTCACCGCCGACGCCGGCAGATCATTACGCGGTGAGCTTGGCCTGCCATCGAACCAAAAAATTCCATTTTATCTGGAAAGCAAAGTTGAGCTTACTCAATACGAGACAGTCGTCCTGCAAACACTGCTCAACGCCTCCGAACTCCACCTGCAAAAACCCGAGACCCCCGGCCCCAAGGCCTTTACCCCGCTCGGCGAGCTCTCCCTCCCCGGCACCGGCCTGATCGACCCCGCGCTGGAAATCGAGCGCCTGAAAAAGGAACTCCTCAAGGTGACTAAGGACCTCGAGCAAACGCGCAAGAAGCTCGGCGACGCCAACATGCTGGCCAAGGCCCCGCCCGCCAAGGTCGAGGAATGGCGCGCCCTGGAAATCGCACTTGTCGCCAAGGAAAAATCGGTCCGCGAAAACCTCACGCGCCTTGGCGCGAGCTAGGTCCTACTCGCGGCGAGCCATCCGCGACTCAATCAGATTTTAAGGTAAACAGGCAAAACAGGGCCTCCAGTGATAACGCCTTTCTCGAAAAGATGAGATAATGCCGTAATGACCGCCGCCTCTCAGCCCCAAATGGATCGGTTCCCGAGGACCTCAACACTGGAACCGGCGCGCCACGACCCCTCCGTTTCCATACCACATCATACCACTTCATAACACCCCATAACGGAACATTCCGGCCTCCCCCCCCCGCTCCAAATCTTCTTTGTTTCGCCGTCCCATTCCTTCAACTTATCCGCGTGGATCTCCCCTCGACCACTTCGCTGACCGACACGCCACTCGCGCGGGTCCTCGACAAGGACGAAACCGTCCTTTGGTCCGGCCGCCCCCATCCCGGGCCGTTCTTCGCCACCGGCATCCCGTTCCTCATCTTCGGCCTCTGCTGGGGCGCCTTCGACTATTTCGGGTTCATCCGTCACATGGGCCAGGCCAACATGCCCGACGGCATGACCTACGCGCTCGTCCCCTTCTTCGCCCTCCACCTTTTTCCGCTCTGGTTCGCGCTGGCGAATTTCATTCGGCTCCCGGTGGTTTATCGAAACACCATCTACGCGCTGACCAACCGGCGCGCAATCATCCAGGGCGGATTCTGGGGCCTAAGCTTCCAGAGCATCGATTACGATCAAATCCAGGAGGCCACCGTCTCGGTCGGCCCCATCGAGCGCATGGTCGGCGATTGCGGCACCGTGCGCTTCTTCTCCGGCCGCACCAGCGCAAAGGGCGCGAACCTTTACGACAGCTTCAGCGCCATCGATCATCCCTACGACGTCTACAAGCAGCTCAAGCAGGTCAGCGTCGACATCAAGACCGACTGGAACTATCCCAACGCGCTGCGGCCCGCCGACAATCCCGGCTACTCCACCCGCTACAAGCAGCCCTGAGCCTGCTTCCGCGACCCGGCGCGTCGGTATTGCGCATTACGATTCGTCTGGCTGCCTGCCCACCGCTTGTAACATGGGCGGAAACTCCCTATTGTTCACCACTTGCGATGAAAACAGTGGGAAAACAACTTCAGGACGCCCGGCTGGCCAAGGGCTGGTCGCCCGAGATGGCCGCGCGCGAGACGAAGATCCGTCTCGACCGCGTCCGCGAGCTGGAGGAGGACGACTATTCCAATTTCTCCAGCCCCACCTACGCCCGCGGCTTCGTGCGCACCTACGCGCGCGCTCTCGGCCTGGATGAATACCGCATCCTCCGCCAGCTCGACAACAAGCTGCCCGAGGACGACAACGCCAGCTTCGCCAACGACACCGGCGTCCCCTACATGCCCGAGCCCTCACAGGTCGCCAAGCCGTTCCAGGTCGGTCGCGGGGTTTACATCGCCGGTGGCGTCGGCATGGCGCTCCTCTTGCTCATCGGCTTCATCCTCGTCCAGTCCTACCGCGCGGGCTACTTCGCCTCCGCCACGCCGGCGCCGGCCGCGCTGCCCGTCACGGCCACCAACACCCCGCCCGCCGTCCCCGACGCCGAGACCGCGCGCGCCCTTCCGGCCGACAGCAACGCCGCCCCGGTCCCCGTGCCGGTCGATCTTCCACCCGCCGCCGCCGTCGCCGCCGCTCCGGCCGCCGCGCCAGTGGATACGAATGCGGCTCCCCGCGCCCAGCCGGTCGACCTGAATGCCGTCGCGGGAATGACCAACCCGCCCGCGGCTGCGCTGGCGGCACCATCGTCCGTGGCTGTCGCGTCGGCGCCTCCGGTTGAAGCCGCAACGGCAAGCCCCGCCGCCGCGACGGCTCCCGTGCCGGATGGCACCGCCAGCTCTCCCACCGTTTCGCCCGCCACGTCCACTCCGCCCCGGGCCTTGCCCGTCGATCTCAACGCCCTCAGCCCCGACGCCACGACCAACGCGCCCATGGCGGATGCGTCGCCTACCACCCCGCCTGCTCCCGAGCCGCGTCCCGCTCCCTCCCTTTCCGCGCGAGGTTCCAATGCGCGCCCGACTGACGTTCACGCCGCCGCCGACAAGGCCACGCCGGACCTTATTGCGGCAACCACCCCTCCTCCCACCGAAGCGCCGCCCGCCCCCGCCTCGCCTGTGGTGCTGCCCAACCCGTCCGCCCCGGCCGATCCTGCCCCCGTGGTCGCCTCCGCTTCGACGCCCGATGCCTCCCCGCCCGGTGCGCCCTCGTCCTTGACGCCCATGGCCGCCTACCAATCGGAAAATAACGCGCCCGCTTCCGACGCCGCCGTCACCGGCTCGCCCTCCGGCAGCACGGCCGCTTCGTCTGCTCCTGCCGCTGAATCGTTCCACGGCAAGCGGCTGGTCCTCACCGCCTCCCACGATTCCTTCGTGCGTGTGATCGCCCTGGACGGCTCCGGCACGGGCCAGGTTCGCTACTCCTCCTTGCTGAAAAGCGGTCAGTCGATCTCGTTCAACGACCGCAAGTATTCCATCAACGTCGGCGATCCTTCCGCCGTCGATATCGCGCTCGACGGCGTCAACTACGGCCCGCACAGCGACACCTCCGCGCCCGACACCTTCACGGTGGAGTCCCACGTCCCATGAGCGTCCTTGCCTCACCCGCCGCCGGACTCAAGGTCGGCATTGTTTCCCTCGGCTGCGCGAAAAACCTGGTCGATTCCGAGATCATCGCCGGCCATCTGCGCGAGGCCGGCCTGGTCCTCACCGGCGACGCTAACGCCGCCGACGTGATGATCGTCAACACCTGCTCCTTCATCGACGCCGCCAAGGAGGAAAGCATCGCCGCGATTCTCGAGAGCAATCGCAATCGCGGCCTCTCCCGCCGGCACGAGCGCCAGAAGCTCATCGTTGCCGGCTGCATGGCGCAGCGCTTTGCCAGGGAACTGCCCGAGTCGCTGCCCGAAGTCGACGCCTTCATCGGGCTCGACCAGCTCACCGGCATCGTGCCGATCATCGAAAGCCTGCTCGAGCGCGACGTGGAAGCCGCGCCGGAAAACTTCGTCACGCCGCAGCCGCGCTTCATTCCCGATTTCGACACCCCGCGCTTCCGCCTCACCCCCGCGCACACCGCCTA
>CAZZYY010000204.1:0-3972 GCA_964658475.1 uncultured Candidatus Methylacidiphilales bacterium
CCGGCGCTCGGAGAGCGCCGGCAACCTGTCACGCGGGCGCCCCCTTGAGTCTCCAGACTCCAATCGGGTTTACCTACCCCAACGCGCAGCCGCCCGATTCGCCGCAACCCGGCACGGTCCGCGCTAGAAAGCGGCATGCGATCCCCGCCCGTTCACCGGCTCTCGATCGATTCGCATGACGTTTTTACGCATGAGGCGGGCTCCTACCTCGCCCTTTTCGATCTGGGCACCTATACGCGCTACGTCGCCCCGGGCGCCGATGCACTTGATATCAGCGCCCACCTGCAGCGGCAAACCAAGGCGCTCACCATCCTGGCTTGGGACGTCAGCCGGCCGGTGAGCCGGCTCGACCTCGTGCTGATCTCGGAGGACGAGCCCATCGAGCGGGTGATCCCGGCCGGCCGGCAGCCCTTTGCCAGCGGCTGGGTGCGCAGCTTCGGCCGCCTCGCGCTCATGGGCGAAAAATTGCTCGAGACCTGCGCGCGCAACGCCGAGTTCGACCTGCTCCACAGCGCCGCGTCAGGCCGGCCCCGCCTCTTCGACGTGCCGCCCGGCACCTACCTCATCCAGCTCTTCTCCGGGCCGACCGACGCCGTTTCCGACACCGTGGTTTTGCGGCATTATCCTTTTCCCCCGCCGCGCATTGCGCCCGTCCGCCTCGGCGGCCTGCACGCCTTCGAGGATTCCGAAGAAGACCGCGCGACCAGCCACAAGGCGCCGTGAAGTGACGGCAGTGACTTCCGTACAAGTAGGCTTGTCGAGTTCTAGCAGCTAAAGCGCAATGAAACAATGGTTGAGCGACCAAACCATGGGTTCGATCTTCTCGACATTGAAGTCGAGCCTACGGACGAACGGCTGGCAGAGCTGATGGAGCGCGTGGCCGAGTCTGTCCGTCAAAAGCGCATCATCGGCCAGCAGACTGTAAGGCACAGATGGAATCCGCGCTGGCGCAAGAGCATGTTGCCCGGCTTCTCAAGGGTGAGTTAGCGTCCGCAGTAAGGTATTACCGCCGTAGGTACTCCGCAGGCTATGGAGCTTGACATTCAGAATGGGTTAGTCTATACCTACCTAAACATGAAACTGACTAAAGAGTACCTGCTAGGACAAATTAGTGAATCTGCCAAAAAGTCTGATTTACCGTCACTTTTTCGCGCGGTGGATGCTTTGAGAGAAGTGGTTGATCTTGACGCTCAGGAAGCAGCCATTGAGCAGCGAAAAAGGGAAATTGAAGATTCAGTTTTTCTAAAGAAAGCGCAGCAGCCGAAGCTCCGTAAAATCTATTGTCAGACAACTGGTGGTTGTCTTCGGCAAAATCTTCTTACCCTTACCAGGCCAATTCAGCTCGGCAAAATTAAGGTCGGCGAGCGGCTATGTGTGACTCTCCCGGATGGTTCAACATTCAACACCGATGTTTCTCACCAGGGAAACAAATTGAGGGAACGAGGAGAAATCGCCCGCTTTTATAGGGATTATAATGTCCGCGAAGGAGATTACGTCGTTTTAGAGGAGACGTCCGTCGGAAAGTGGAATCTACGGAAACAGATGCCAGGCGAAAAACAGGAGTGGATCTGAAAAAACATCTTGCACGCCTTCGCGGTTGTGAGATGATCAGCGTCCCCTGCAAAACGGGGGACGCCTGGTTCGAGCGCGAAACGCCGCGCCGGGTAGTGATGAGGAAGCGTGTGACGGTTGGCCGCCCGCGGCAGGTACCGTCCTCCATGCGAGCTTCAAAAGCTTAGCACGCCATTCAGTGGCGTGTTTTCGTTTTGAAGCCCGGGTGGGCCGAACGCTTGGCCGTCACTGCAGACGAATTTCAGCCCCACAAAACGAGACATGCCCACGATCAACCAGTTGGTCCGCAAAGGACGCCGCAAAGTCGTCGTCAAGACGAAGTCGCCCGCGCTCAAAGGCGCGCCGCAGCGCCGCGGCGTCTGCGTGCAGGTGATGACCCGCACGCCCAAGAAGCCGAACTCCGCGCTCCGCAAGGTCGCCAAGGTACGCCTGACCAACGGCCAGGAAGTCATCGCCTACATCCCGGGCGAGGGCCACAATTTGCAGGAACACTCCATCGTTCTCGTCCGCGGCGGCCGCGTGAAGGATCTGCCCGGCGTGCGTTACCACATCGTCCGCGGCACGCTCGACGCGCTTGGCGCGGTTGGGCCGAGCAATACCAACAAGCTCCCCCGCAACGTCTCGCGCTCCAAGTACGGCGTGAAGAAGCCCAAGAAGGGCGCTGCCGCTCCTGCGGCCAAGAAATAACCCTCAGCTCTTTCTATCTACCATGGCCCGTCGTCGTCGCGCAGAAAAGCGCCAGATCATTCCCGATAGCCGCTACGAATCCCAGGTCGTCGGCCGCCTCATCTCCGCCATCATGCAGCGGGGCAAGAAGTCGCTCGCGCAACGCATCGTTTACGGCGCGATCGATTCCGTCAACGAGACGAACAAGGACGGCGATCCGCTCGACATCCTCAACAAGGCGCTCGAGAACGTGAAGCCGCGTCTCGAGGTCAAGAGCCGCCGCGTCGGTGGCGCCACCTACCAGGTGCCGATGGAAGTCCCGCCCGAGCGCCAGCTCGCGCTGGCCATGCGCTGGATGGTCGGCAATGCCGCCAAGCGCAAGGGCGTTCCGCTCCAGAAGGCGCTCGCCTCCGAGATCAAGGACGCCTCCAACGGGCAGGGGAATGCCGTCAAAAAGCGCGACGACGTCCACAAGATGGCGCAGGCCAACCGCGCCTTCGCCCATTTCCGTTTCTAATTTTAGTAGCGACTGACCCATCCCGCTATGTCCACCGCAACCGAAGCCGCTCCCAAGGCCGTGAATCCCAATTCCCCCAAGCGCCCGTACCCGATGGAGCGCACGCGCAACATCGGCATCGCCGCGCACATCGACGCGGGCAAGACCACGCTGACCGAGCGCATCCTTTTCTACACCGGCGCGATCCACAAGATCGGCGAGGTGCATGAAGGCACCGCGGTGACCGACTGGATGGAGCAGGAGCGCGAGCGCGGCATCACCATAACCTCCGCCGCCACCACCTGCTTTTGGCCTGCGCGCAAGGAAGAGGGCATCGTCAAGCTGTACGAGGGCCAGAAATTCCGCGTCAACATCATCGACACCCCCGGCCATGTCGACTTCACCGCCGAGGTGGAGCGCTCGCTCCGCGTGCTCGACGGCGCCATCGCCGTGTTTTGTGGCGTCGCCGGCGTGCAGCCTCAGTCCGAGACCGTCTGGCGCCAGGCCAACAAGTACGGCGTGCCCCGCATCGCCTTCGTCAACAAGATGGACCGCGTCGGCGCCAACTTCGCCAATGCGATTCACGAGATGCGCGACAAGCTCGGCGCGAACGCGTGGCCCGTCATCATGCCCTGGGGCGCGGAGGACCAGCTTCACGGCCAGATCGACATCGTCAACCAGAAGGCCGTCCGCTACGCCGACAATGACAAGATCGGCTCGACCTACGAGCTGGTCGAGATTCCCGCCGAGCTCAAGGCCGGTGCCGAGCAGGCCCTCAAGGACCTGATCGAAGCTGTCGCCGACAAGGACGAGGAAATCGGCAACATGTTCCTCGAGGAAAAGACGCCGAACGCGCAGCAGCTCAAGGCCGCCATCCGCCGCCTCACCGTTACCAACCAGTTTGTGCCCGTCGTCGGCGGTTCCGCCTTCAAGAACAAGGGCGTCCAGTTCCTCATCGACGCCGTCATCGATTACCTGCCGGGTCCGCTCGACATTCCGCCGGCCGTGGGCATCAACCCCCACAACCGCGAGGAAAAGGTCCCCACCCCCGCGGACGACAATGCCAAGTTCTGTTCGCTCGCCTTCAAGCTCTGGACCGACCCCTTCGTCGGCAAGCTCGTTTTCTTCCGCGTCTATTCCGGCACCCTGAACAAGGGCACCACGGTCTACAATCCGCGCACCAACAAGCGCGAGCGCATCAGCCGCCTCGTCCAGATCCAGGCCGACAAGCGCGACGA
>CAZZYY010000205.1:0-3949 GCA_964658475.1 uncultured Candidatus Methylacidiphilales bacterium
AAAGCGCTGCTCGACGCGGTGGAGGAGCTCGACACGGCGCGGCGCGGCTTCGCCTATGCGACGGACGGTGCGGTGGTGAAGCTCGATTCGTGGCGGCTGCGCGCTGCGCTCGGCGCGACCTCGAAGGCGCCGCGCTGGGCCATCGCCTATAAATACTCCGCGGAAAAGGCGGTGACGACGCTTGAGGGCGTGACCTTCCAGGTGGGCCGCACGGGCGCGATCACGCCGGTGGCGGAGCTGAAGCCGGTGCTGCTCGCCGGCACGGTGGTGAAGCGCGCCACGCTCCACAATTTCGAGGAGATCAAGCGCAAGGACATCCGGCTGAGCGACCACGTGACGATCGAGAAGGCGGGCGAGATCATTCCCGCCGTGCTCGGCGCCGTGCTCGAGGCGCGCACGGGCGCGGAGAAGGAAATCGAGCCGCCGACGAAGTGCCCGGCCTGCGAGCACCAGCTGGCGTGGGACGGCATTTTCCTGCGCTGCCCGAATCGCGCCTGCCCGGCGCAGACGCAGCGGAAGCTCGGCCACTTTGCCGCGCGCGGCGCGATGGACATCGATGGCATGGGCGAGTCGCTCATCGAGCAGCTGGTGGAGGCGAATCTGGTGAAGGACCCGGCGGATTTTTACGCGCTCACCCTGGAGCAGCTTTCCGGGCTGGAGCGGATGGCGGAGAAATCGGCGCAGAACGTCCTGGCCGGCATCGAGGCGAGCAAGCGGCAGGATTTGTGGCGGCTGATTTTTGGGCTGGGCATCCTGCACGTCGGCGCCGGTGGCGCGCGGGCGCTCGCCACCCATTTTCGTACGCTGGACCAACTGGCCGCCGCGGGCGTGGAGGAGTTGCAGAACGTGCGCGACGTGGGCGAGATCATGGCGGAGAGCGTGGTGACCTGGTTCGGCAGCGAGGAGAACCGCGAGCTGATCGGCCGGCTGCGGAAGGCCGGGCTGAACTTCGAGGCGCAACAGGCGGCGGCGGCGGCCGGCGGCACGTCGCTGGAAGGAAAGACCTTTGTCCTCACCGGTACGCTGACCGAGCCGCGCGACGTGGTGGCCGACCGCATTCGCGCGGCGGGCGGCAAGGTGGCCTCGAGCGTGAGCAAGAAGACCAGCTACGTGGTCGCCGGCGAGCACGCCGGGTCGAAGCTGGAGGATGCGCAGCGACTGGGCGTGGCCGTGCTGGATGAGGCGGGGCTGGCGGGGTTGATGGCGGGGTGAGGGCGACGCTCTCTGAGAATCCCGGGTCGTGTTCTAAGTTAAAATCGCTGCGGATTTCCTCGCCCGGTTGTGCCAAATCCGGCCAACCACGAACAGGGTCGTTCCTAAAAACCACAAAAAGAATCCCGCGTACCGGAGGGAAACTTGCCAAGCTAAAGCCGATGGCCGCCTGGGCTTTCTCCTGATCGGGAGAGAGGAAATGGGACAGCCCCCTCGTGGGCACAAGCGATGCAACATAGCCAAGAGAACAAGCGAGGGAGGCGAGTACTAGGATAAACCCGAGCCACAGAAAGGTTGCAGGACGCTTCTTCATTTCCCTCTCGCCACTCTAGCCGCTCGGCACCAGCAATAGTAACTTATCGGTCTCTGGAGAACAGACTTACCATCTCGCCCGTCGTGAGCGAAACGCTAATGGCTCGGCGTCAAAGGAGGGAAAGGCGTTATTTTCAAGCGAGGCGCCGTGAACGTCTTCGTATCACTAACGACAACGGAGCACGTGTAGCTGTCTGTTTCCGGATGTCCGGTATCCTGCAGGGTCCCTGGTTGAATCATGACTTGCATGGTGATGAACTGGTCGTCTGGAGAAAGCTGGTTCACCCCGCCCCATTTCCCTTCAACGTGGACTCTTAACCCGTAGGACGAACTTTCCAACTTCCATTTACCCTGAACCCAGGTTCCGCTCATTCCCATTGGAAATGACGAAAAGCTACCGTCTTTTTTGAGCGTATAGGCCCTGATTCTGTCTCTGGCGTTTAACTGCCCCTTGAGAGAAATGACATCGAAGGGCGATAGTTGACGATTCGTTGCCCTCTCTTGCGGATTAGCGGCCAAGATCGGTCCCCACGCCAGTGCGAGAACGAACGGAATCGAGAGACGTCGTCTCATCTAGGTGCTCTTGAATCTTGATTTTCGTACGCTTCGGCTGCCAGCGCCAGTCGAATCCACCAAGCCCTTTGCGGAGCTCGTGCCGGCCAGGACGCGATCCCCTCCCGCCTGAGCTTGCGATTCACTCCCGCTTACGTAAAATGCCCGCGGCGTGAGACTTCTTCTTTTCAGCACGGCTCTCGCTCTTTCCGTGTTGTCCTTGCTGACACTTCCGCTGGCGGCGCAATCGCCGGAGACGGGGGGCGACCCCGAGGACGCGCCCATTCCCGGGACCGTGCGGGCCCGGCCGCTGGGCGATCCCGGCGCGTCGCAGGACGCGGAGGACGAGCGCGAAAAGCTGCTCAAAGCCGCCGACCAGATCGATTCCATCGAGGCCAATTCCGAGGCGACGAAGGTGGCGCTCGACTCGTTCAAGACGCAGCTCGCGCAAATCCAGGACGAGAACACGGCGCTGAAGGCGCAGGTGTCCACCCTTCAGGAGACGGTGACGCGGCAGCAGGAGGCGCTCGACCAGATCAAGGCGGACCGGATCAAGGAGAGGCAGGCGCTGATCGACGAGGTGGCCGCGCTGGTGGCGAGCAAGCCGGCGCATCACGCGCATCTGGAGGACTCCGGTGACGCGCCTGCGCCCAAGCCGCACAACGACGACATGACGGAGACGACCGCGCCGGACTCCGCCACGGCCCTGGCGCCGCCGGCGGAATCGGAGACGTCGGGTCCGGTGCATTTGCCGCCCGCGCCCGATTCGACGACGGCATCGACCACCGCGACACCGCCGCCCTCGCCATCCCGCCCGCGCAAGGGGTATTATCACGTGGTGGCGCCGCACGAGACCCTGTCCCTCATCTGCGAGGCCTACCGCGACCACGGCGTGGACGTGACGGTGGCAGAGATCCGGCACGCGAACGGGCTGAGCTCCAAAAGCTCGCTCAAGGTCGGCCAGAAACTTTTCATCCCGAAGCCCGGTGCCTGAGATGAGCGACGTGGAAGAAATCGCCGCGGAAGCGCCCGCCATCTGGCGGGTGAAGAAGATGCCCGATGGCGACATCTACGGCCCGGTGGACGAGGCGACGCTGAAGGAATGGGCCGGCGCGGCGCAGATCTCGCCCGAGGACCTGATCGACACGAGCGACGAGAACTGGCGCGCGGCTCCGGAATACCCGTTTCTCGAAATGGTCTGGGTGATCAAGCTGCCGGGCGAGGAGCTTTACGGGCCGACGTCGATCGGCACGCTGCGGGAATTCATCGCGGAGAGCCTGATCAGCGACAAGAGCATCGCGACGAATGTCATCACCACGCAGTCGCTGCCGGTGGGCGCGCTTTTCGCGGCGCTGGATTTCGAGAAGAAGCGGGCCGCGCGCCGGGCCGCGCCGGAACGCAACAAATCGACCGTGATGATCGCGGTGGACATGGCGAAGGACCAGCGCATCCGCCAGCTGGAGGAAGACCTGCGCAACCTGCGCCGCGAGCACGAGGCGCTGCTGCACCGCCATCGCCAGCTGACGCTGGAAATGCAGGCCGTGCCGAAGATCGTGCAGTCAGGGCGCCCGCGGCGATAGGTCTTCTGTGGCGGCGGTCTATGGCCGCCGTGATTGTGCGTCGATCTTTCGCGGGATCGCGACGGCTTAAGCCGTCGAAGACACGGTTGCGTTCCCAATTGCAACTTGGGGACGAGGGGCAATGAGGAAAGGTCCTTCGACGGCGCGCCTGCGGCGCTGGCTCAGGATGACGGAGTTTGGGGGCGGGCGTTTTCGCGCTTGTGGGTTGGGGCCTGCGCCCGGCGGCGGCAGCTGTCTTCTGTAGCGGCGGTCTATGACCGCCGGCGCGCGTGCGCAGATTTTTCGTACAACCC
>CAZZYY010000206.1:0-3928 GCA_964658475.1 uncultured Candidatus Methylacidiphilales bacterium
CCGCTGCTGCGGCTCCGGCATCGGGCCGATGCCGGCTACCGGCGGAGGTTTTCGCAGGGCAGGCTTTCGAGGTTTCTACTGAGCCTGAGGTGACATTTTCGCAACCGGGCTGCGTCCAAGTGGACAAGTTCCCTCGCGGAACCTACGAACTAATCCCCGCATGGACCTCAATCCCGCCCAAAGCACGCAGGCGGAGCCGCGCCGCAGCACGGTGGCGGATGTGCTGGTGCTGGTCATGGTCCTGGTCGGCATCTTCAGCCTGCTGGAGATGGGCCGACAATGGCACCAGCCGTTCCAGCGGAAGCTGGATATCGACATGTCGCCCTGGTACCTGCCGTTCTACACGCTGCTGTCGTTCAGCCGCGGGGTGATCGCCTATGTGCTGTCGTTTATCTTCACGCTCTTTTATGCGCGCTGGGCGGCGTACGACCGGACGGCGGAGCGCTTTCTCATCCCGCTGCTGGACATCCTGCAGAGCCTGCCGCTCTCCGCCTTTCTCGCGCCGATCGAGCTGGGGCTGGTCGCGCTTTTTCCGCACAGCGAGTTCGGGGTGGAGCTGGCGTGCATCGTCATTATTTTCACCGGGCAGGTCTGGAACATGACCTTCAGCTTTTACTATTCGCTCAAGGCGCTGCCGGACGATTTCAAGTTCGTGAGCAAGCTGGCGCGCTTCACGGAATGGCAGCGTTTCACGCAGATCGAGCTGCCGTTCGCGACCAAGGGGCTGGTCTACAACAGCATGGTGTCCATGGCGGGAGGCTGGTTCTTCCTCTCCATCATCGAGGCCTTCACGCTCAACAGCCAGGACTACCGGGTGCGCGGTCTGGGCTCCTATATGAGCGTGGCGCAGGCGACGAACAATTATGCGGCGCAGGTTTGGGACGTGGTGGCGATGCTGGTCATGATCATCGCGCTGGATCAGCTTGTCTGGCGGCCGCTGCTGGTCTGGTCGAACAAGTTCAAGCTGGAGGATACGGAGGCGCAGTTTCAGGACCGCTCGGCTGTGCTGGAGTATCTCGGTCGCTCGCGCCTGGCCCTGTGGATTCACGATGTGGTCAGCGGCTGGATGCGGCGGCCGGCGGCAGTTGTCCCGCCCGAGGCTACCCTGCCCGTAGCGGCCAAACCGCGCGCGGGGTGGCGGGCCATTCCGTGGAGCAAGATCGTGGTGGGCCTGGCGCTGGTCGGCGGCGCATTTGGCGCGTATAATATCTTCAAGCTGCTGGCGGGGGTGAGGGCGGCGGAATGGGAACTGATCGTCGAGAGCCTCGGTCTTACGCTGCTGCGTGTGCTCGGCGCGGTGGGTATCAGCACGCTGATCGCCGTGCCGGTGGGCATCTGGATCGGGAGCAGCCCGCGGCTGGCGCGGTACCTGATGCCGGTGACGCAGATCGCGGCGTCGTTCCCGTCGCCCTTTATCTTTCCGAATCTGCTCGCGCTCATTTTCCTGATTCACGGCAACCTGGAGTGGGGCTCGGTCATCCTCATGGTCGTCGGGCCGATCTGGTACATTCTCTTCAACGTCATTGCGGGCGCGAGCGCGGTGCCGCAGGACCTGCGGTCGTGCACATTGTTGACGCATCTCACCCGCTGGCAGGCGTGGCGGACGCTGTGGCTGCCGGGCATTTTCCCGGCGCTGACCACCGGCTGGATCACCGCGGCGGGCGGCGCGTGGAATGTCAGCATCGCGTGCGAGTACATTCCCTACCAGGGCAAGACGCTGATGGCGCACGGCCTGGGCGCCGTTATTTCCGACGCGATGGACAAGGGGAACTACTCCGTTCTTGCCGCCAGCGTGATGGCCATGGCCCTTTTCGTCGTTATCTTCAACCGGCTGGTGTGGAAACGGCTTTCCGCGCTGGCGCAACAGCGCTTCCAACTCTTAACCTGAATCACGCCATGCCCGCCGCCGAATCCACTGCCGCGCCGCTCGTCGAACTGATCGGCATCGACATGCGCTTTGGCGAGGCCGACGGCGAGCAGACCAAGATCCTGGAGGACGTGAACCTCACCGTGCAGGAGCACGACGTGATGGCGCTGCTCGGACCCTCCGGCTGCGGGAAGTCGACGATCATGCGGATCCTTTCCGGGCTGATCAAGCCGACCGCGGGGATCGTGAAGGCCGGCGGCCAGCCGCTGCGCGGGGTGAATCCCGGCGTGGCCATGGTCTTCCAGAACTTCGCGCTTTTTCCGTGGCTTTCGGTGCGGGAAAACATCCTGCTTGGCCTGGAGAACTCGCGCTACTCGGCGGAAGAGCGCGAGCACCAGTTCCAGAAGATCATCGAGATGGTGGGGCTCGACGGCTACGGCGACGTGCTGCCCAAGGAGCTTTCCGGCGGCATGAAGCAGCGGGTCGGCATTGCGCGCGCCTTGATCATGGAGCCGACGATCCTGTGCATGGACGAGCCGTTCAGCGCGCTGGACGTGCTGACGGGCGAGACGTTGCGCAACGAGATCGGGCGCATCGCGAGCGATCCCGCGTCCGGCTTCAAGAGCCTCATCCTCGTCACGCACAACATCTCGGAGGCGGTTTATCTGGCCAAGCACATCGTCGTGCTCGCAGCTCATCCCGGCCGCGTGCAGAAGATCGTGCCGAACACGCTGCCTTATCCGCGCGACCCGGCCAGCCCGGCCTTTCAGCAGCTCGTGGCGCAGATCCACGCGATGTTGACCAACTCGGTGCTGCACGACGAGGCGTCGGTGACCGAGCCGCCGGAGGAAACGCCGGGACTGGAAATCGAATCGGGCTACGAGCCGCTTCCGAACGTGAACATGGGCGAGGTGATCGGGCTCGTGCAGACCCTGGGCAAGGATCCGGAGAGCATCTTCGCGCTGGCCACGCGGTTACGGCGCGACTTCAGCACGTTTCTCTCCGTGATCAAGGCGGCCGAGCTGATCGGGCTCGTCGAGACGCCGGGGCAGGCTGTCCGGCTCACGACCAAAGGCCAGGAGTTCCGGGCGGCCGATCCGAAGCTGAAGAAGATCCTGATGCACAACCTGCTGCTGGATCTGAAGACCTTCCGCCATTTCGCCGACCTGCTCGAGCACGCGGAAGGGGGGCAGATCGCGGAGAAGGACATCTACGAGGACCTCGCGCAGCTCTTCCCCGGCGAGCGCCCAAAGGTGCTTTTCAAGACGATGATGGGCTGGGCGCGGTACGCGGAACTTTTCACCTTCAACCAGCGGGAAGGCGTCTTGAAGCGGTTCGAGAAGGAATACCTGGGCAAGCCGCCGGCCTCACGGTTGAAGGGGAGTAACGAGTAGCGATGCGAGCGGGCGGTGTTGCGTTGGCCCTGCTCGCGCTCGCGGCCATTTGCCCGTTCGGTTGGGCCGATACGGTTCTGGCCAAGGGCCTCTTCTCCTACGAAGCGCCGCCGGGCTGGCAGGTGGGTCCGCAGTCGAATTCGGCTTTCGACGTTTCCCGGACAGGAAATGGTGGCGACTTCGGCAGCATCCTGGTCTCGATTGAGGAGTCGGCGAAAGCGATGCCCGATTTCGTCGCCGCGAGGCTTCACGATTTCCGTGAAAGAGAACGGCTGCGGATAGGTGCACCGAAGCCTTTCGCGACCACGGCGGGACTCGACGGATTTCGTGTACTTGCAACCGGGCCACTGGTGGACGGAGCAGACAAAACGCCCACGGCGTTCGTCTTTTTCTTCTTCGATGGCGGCGCGAACAAGAAGATCGCGGTGCGATGCGCGTGTTCGAAAAATCGAGAGGCCCGCTACGTGCCTCTTTTCGACGCGGCGGTGCGGAGCTTCACGCTCGAGTAGGCGCGAGCGATTCGTAAAGTTCCAGCAGCCGCGCGCCCATGCGGTCGATGCCGTGATGGGTCTCAGCGTATTCACGTGCCGCCGTGCCGAGTCGGGTGCGCAACGCGGCGTCGTCCAGCACGCGAGCAATCGACGCGGCGAGCGTGGCCGGATCGCGC
>CAZZYY010000207.1:0-3926 GCA_964658475.1 uncultured Candidatus Methylacidiphilales bacterium
AAAGCGCCGGGCGCGAGAGCCACGACGTAGAAATCTGGGACGACGTCCCCGCCGACGCCGACGTGGCCGACGCGCTGGCGTGGCTGCGCGGCTTCGAGGCCGAGCGCGGCGAGCTCTGCGGGCATCCGGATAACTCCGGCTGGTGGCTGCACGTGCAGGCCGCGGGCATACCCAAGCTGCTCCAGCATTGGAAGGACCGCAGCGCGGCGTGGCATTATTTCGCCAACAAGCGCTTCCAGCATCTCATCAGCGGCAAGCGCCGCCGCTTCCCCAAGCTGAAAATCCAGGCCACCGGCATCGACTGGTTCAGCGTCAAGGCCGAGTGGGAGGACGAGACCGTCTCCATGACGGAGGGCGATTGGTCGCGCCTGCAGCAGAGCGACGACCCCTATATCAAGCTGGCCAACGGCACGTGGATGGAGCGCGAGGAGGCGACGCAGCTGGCCGAAGCCGTGACCGCGCTGGCGGAAATCGGCGTGCAGGTGGGCGCGGAAGAGCAGCAGCTCGGCGCACTGCAGATGTCCGGCGCGCAGCCCGCGGCGTGGAAGAAGCTCGAGGCGCTCATCGGCGAAGAGCCGGGCGGCGACGTGCTCAAGCAGCTGCGCCAGGCCGTGACCGATTTCCAGGGCGTGCCGGAAATCCCGGAGCCGCAAGGTCTGCATGCCGAGCTGCGTCCGTACCAGAAAACCGGTCTCCACTTCCTGGCCTACTCCGCCAAGTTTGGGCTCGGCGCTTTGCTGGCCGATGACATGGGCCTGGGCAAGACGGTGCAGGCGCTCTCGTGGCTCCAGCATCTGCGCGAAGAAAAAGGGCCCGCGCCCAGCCTCGTCATCTGCCCGGCTAGCGTGGTCTTCAACTGGCAGCGCGAGGCGGAACAGTTCGTTCCCGGCATGAAGGTGCTGCTGCTTACCGCCGGCGAGCATCGCCACACGCTGCGTGAGGAAATTCCGCAGCACGATCTCGTCGTGACCAACTACGCGCTGCTGCGGCGCGACTTGGCCGCGCTGCAAAAGTTTTCCTTCCGCGCCATCGTCTTGGATGAGGCGCAGAACATCAAGAACCCGGAATCGATGGTGGCGCGCGCGGCCAAGGCGCTGAAGTCCGACCACAAGCTGGCGCTCACCGGCACGCCGCTGGAAAACCGGCTGCTCGATTTGTGGAGCATCATGGAGTTCGTCCATCCCGGCTACCTGCCCGAGCGCGGCAAGTTCCTCGAGCAATACGACCGCGGCGCCTCGCAGCCCGCGCGCGCGCTTCTTTCCAGCCGCATGCGGCCGATCATGCTGCGACGGCTCAAGAAGCAGGTTGCGCAGGATCTCCCCGACCGGATCGAGGAACGGCTCGACTGCGAGCTGACCGAGGGCCAGCGCAAATTTTATCTCGCCGAGCTGCAGCGCAGTCGCCAGGCGCTTTCCACGCTCGATCCGGCCTCGGGCCAGTCGCGCATGCATGTGCTCGCGGCGCTCACGCGCCTGCGCCAGATCTGCTGTCATCCCATGCTCGCCGGCGGCAAAAAGACGCTCGGCTCGGGCAAGACCTCGTCGCTCTTCGAGGTGTTGGAACCGCTCTACGCCGGCGGGCACAAGGTGCTCGTCTTCTCCCAGTTCGTCGAGATGCTCAAAATCCTCAAGGGCGAGCTGGAGGAACGCGGCCGGCCCTACTTCATGCTCACCGGCCAGACTTCCAACCGCGGTGAGGTGGTCAGCGCCTTCCACGAATGCAAGGAGCCCGCCGTCTTCCTACTCTCGCTCAAGGCCGCTGGCACCGGGCTGAACCTCACCTCCGCCAGCTACGTCGTGCTCTACGATCCGTGGTGGAACCCGGCCGTGGAGGCGCAGGCCATCGACCGCACCCATCGCATCGGCCAGGACCGCACCGTCATCGCCTATCGCTTGGTGACCCAGGGCACGGTGGAAGAGAAAATCTGGAAGCTGCAGCAGAGCAAGGCGCAGCTCGCGCAGGACGTCCTCGGCGAGGAAGGCTTTACCGGCAGCCTGAGCAAGGCCGATTTCGATTACCTGCTCGAAGACACGAGCGATCAGTTGGAGAGCAACGAGGGTGCGGCCCCGGCCTAAAGCTGTCCCCGCGATTGATCGAACGACTAGTTTGTTTCCGTTTACGTCCAGCATTTTGCATGGATTCTTTTAGAAAAGGGGAGAATTTCTCCATCGCCCGGATTGTTCATCCGTTGCTTATCAAGTGCTTAGCCATGGCGTGGACGAGCGGCATCCGTCCTGCCTCTAGTCCTGTATGACCGCGTCGTCTTCGCACGAGTTTGCTACCGAATGCGCCGTCGCCCCGCGCCTCGCCCGGGGCGAAGCCACGGAGTCGGGCTTTGCCGCCGAACATCCGCTGCGGCTCCTGGTGGCAGAAGATAATTACATCAACCGCCAGCTGCTGCTCGCCATGGTCCGTGGCCTTGGCTACCAGGCCTTTGCCTGCGAAAATGGAAACGAGTCCTTCACGGTCGCTCTGCTGGGCAACTACGACGTTTTTCTGTGTGATCTCGACCTGTTGGGAATTAACGGGTTGGAATGCGCGCAAAAACTGCGCGAGGCCGGCGTCGATGTGAACATCATCGCGATGATTGGCAGTTCGCCGGATGCATCCCGGACTGATTGTCTCGCCGCAGGCATGGATGACTGTTTGATAAAACCGGTATGCCTCGAGGACCTGAAACGGGTGCTCCGGTTCGCATTCCTGGATCGGCGGGGCCGAAATTGAGTTCCTCAGATTGCCTTCCGCGGGGCCAGTTGGCCGACGTTCGATTCTCCGTCCGCTTTCCGCTCAAGGTATTGATCGCGGAAGACAACCACACCACGCGCCGGCTCCTTGTGCTGATGCTGCAGGGGCTGGGGTATGAACCGCACGCGGTGGGAAACGGCCGCGATTGCCTGTACGCCGCACTCGCCGGTTCCTTTGACCTGATCCTGACGGATTTGGACATGCCGGAAATGAGCGGGGTGGACTGCGCGCAAGGGCTCCGCCATGCCGGGCTGCAGATGCCGATCATTGCCGTGACGGCCAGCGATCTCGAGCTGTCGCGGGAAGCGTGCGCGCAAACAGGCATGAACGGCTTTCTGGTCAAGCCCATCGACTTCGCGGAACTGAAGCGGATTTTGAAGGAGACCGCGCTCCGTAAATGGGTGATGGAACGGAACCTTGCCCTGACAGGTTCCGCACCGTTCCGCATCGACTTGCCGCTGGAAACCCGTTAAGTCGATCAGGTGACCCCGGCTCGTTTCATTACTCTGGAAGGCGGCGAGGCGGCGGGCAAGTCGACGCAGATCGAACGGCTCGCGGCGAAGTTGCGCGAGCGCGGCGACGAGGTGCTGGTGACGCGCGAGCCGGGCGGAACGCCCCTGGGCGAGCAGATTCGCCACCTGCTCAAGCACGCGCCGGAAGGTCGCGACATGAGCCCAAAGACCGAGCTGCTGCTTTTCCTGGCCAGCCGCGCGGAGTTGGTCCGCAAGGTGATTGGGCCCGCGCTGGATCGGGGAGCGTGGGTATTGTGCGATCGCTTCATGGATTCCACCACGGTCTATCAGGGCGCGGGACGCCAATTGCCGCACGAAGTGGTCGACCGGCTGAACGCGGTGGCGGTGGGCGTGCGCCTGCCGGGCCTGACGCTCGTCCTCGACCTCGATCTGGAGCTGGCCCGCGCGCGCCTGCTGGAGCGGGCAGGCAGTATTGCCGCGATGGCGGATCGGATGGAGGAGCAGCCCGCCGAGTTCTTCGAGCGGGTGCGGCAGGGCTACGCCGACCTGGCCGCTGCCCATCCGGAGCGGGTTAGGATCGTTTCCGCCGGAGGCAGCGTGGAGGAAACCGAGGCGATGATCTGGGCGCAGGTGGCGCAGACGTTTTCGCTCTGATTGTAGCGGCGGTCTATGACCGCCGGCGGTCCGGCGAGAAACCAGGTAGCCGGC
>CAZZYY010000208.1:0-3910 GCA_964658475.1 uncultured Candidatus Methylacidiphilales bacterium
CAGTTCCACGGCGTGCTCAAGGGCAACGTGAAGAAGCTGGTGCAGGGCATGCACGGCGTGCTGCTCGATTCCATTGCGGCCTGCGGCGACGTGAACCGGAACGTGATGACCTCGCCCAACCCGGAGCGGCTTCCGGTGCTGATGCAGGTTTACGAGCAGGCTAAGGCCTGGAGCGACTACGCGCTGCCCAAGACGCACGCGTACCACGAAATCTGGCTCGACGACGAGCTGGTGGCCGGCGGCGAGGCGAAGGAATCGGAGCCGATGTATGGCGCGACGTACCTGCCGCGCAAGTTCAAGACCGGGTTCGCCGTCCCGCCCTCCAATGACGTGGATGTTTTTTCGCAGGACCTCGGGTTCATCGCGATCATCGAGAACGACAAGCTGGTGGGTTATAATGTGACGATCGGCGGCGGACTGGGCATGAGCCACGGCAACGTGGAGACTTTCCCGCGCCTGGCGGATGTGGCCGGCTTCATCACGCCGGAGCAGGTCATTCCGATCGGCGAGGCGGTGCTGACCACGCAACGCGATTACGGCGACCGGCACAACCGCAAGCACGCGCGGCTGAAGTACACGATCGAGGACAAGGGGATCGACTGGTTTCGCGGCGAGGTGGAGCAGCGGTCCGGGATCAAGTTCCAGCCCGCGCGCGATGTCACCTTCACCACCATTGAGGACCCGCATGGCTGGCACGAGTGCGCGGACGGGACCTGGTTCTACGGCCTGCACATTCTCAGCGGGCGCGTCGTGGACCGTCCCGGTTGGCCGATGAAGGCGGCGCTGCGCGAGATTGCGCAGGTGCACACCGGCGACTTCCGCCTGACGCCTTCGCAGAACCTGACCATTTCGGGTGTTACCTCGGAGCAGAAGCCGGTGATTGACGGCATCCTGCAAAAGCATGGGCTGGACAAGGAGAATGAGCGGTCGGGGCTGCGACTGAACGCGATGTCCTGCGTGGCGTTGCCGACCTGCGGGCTCGCGCTGAGCGAAAGTGAGCGAGTGTTGCCGGGTCTGCTGGCGAAACTGGAACCGGTGCTGGACGGCGCCGGCTTGCAGCGTGACGCGATCAGCCTGCGCATGACCGGCTGCCCGAACGGCTGTGCCCGTCCGTACCTGGCGGAGATCGGGCTGGTGGGCAAGGCGCCGAACAAGTTCGCGCTCTACCTTGGCGCGAAGTACCAAGGCACGCGCCTGAACCGGCTCTATGCCGCAGCGGTGACGCTCGAGCAGGCGGTCGAGTTGGTCAGCCCGCTCATCCAGCGTTACGCGAAGGAGCGGCGGCCCGGCGAAGGTTTCGGCGATTACTGCGACCGCGTTGTCCTGCCGAAGGACGCGACGTTTCATAGCGTGGGGACGCCGGTGGTGGCTTGACCGGCCAGGCGTGGGTCACCCGTTCCCTCGTTCCCAAGTTGCACTTGGGAATGCGTGTGTATTCCGCGGCATGCGCCGCGCGGTTGAGCGAGCGAGGTTGCTTCGTCGCGCCGGTTTAAGCCGGCGAATGCAACCGTGACGTTCCCAAGTACAACTTGGGAACGAGGGGGCTCAGAATCCCGGCAGCCCGCCCAGGCCGGCGGGCATGAGCTTGCCGAGTTCCTTGGCGGCGTCGGCTTTGCCTTTGTCGATGGCTTCCCGGACGGCGGTGACGATGAGGTCCTCGAGCATCTCGCCTTCGCCTTCCTTGACGAGGGCGGGATCGATCTTGAGGGAAACGAGCTGCCCTTCGCCGGTGGCGACGGCCTTGACCTGGCCGCCGGCGGCCTCGGCGGTGTACTGGCGCGCGGCGAGCTCGGCCTGGAGCTTGCCGGCCTTGGCCTGGAGTTCCTGCGCCTGCTTCATCATCTTCATCATGTTCATGGTCGTGTCCGGTGAGCGTGGGGTGTTGTGGGTTGGTTATAGCGCAGGCACTGTTGTTCTGCCCATCAAAACGGAGGGGCCGACGCAGGCTACGAACGAAGGACGCCGGCGACCTAGGGCGAGGCGGGCGATACTATTTTCGCCTCGAAGATTTTGAGGGCGTTCTGGATGACGGGATCGTTGACGAAGTCCTCTTGCGAGAGGGACGGGGCAGGTGGCGCGGGTTTGGCGGGAGCGCTGTTGGCTGCGCTGGCTGCAACCGGCGCCTCGGCCGGGGCGCGCGTGCCGCCGATGTTGAAGACGACGCGAAAGCGGCTGCCGAGGCTGGCGGCGAGCGAGTTTTCCAGCAGCTCGAGGTTGCGCGGGCTCTTGAGAAAATAGAGCTTCTTTTCCAGCTCCTTGGGCAGGGTGACCTCGAGGGTGTCGGCCTTGGCGGCCTCGAATTGCACGGCGCGGATCGTCTCCTCTTCCATGGGCCGGGCGGCGGCAAAATCGGCCACGGCTTTCGTCCACGCTTCCTCCGCCTGCGTCGAGGTGACGGCGGCGGGCGCGAGGCTTGCCGGCGCGGTGACGACAGTATGCGGCGGACCGACCACGGCGGGCGCGTTGATCGCGGCCTTGGACGGCGGCGCGAAGGACGCCGGCGCGTGCGGCGTGGCGGAAAGGGCGGGGACGGCGCTCGGCGTGGGAGGAGCGACCGCGGGAATCCCCGCGCCCGCGCCGCCGATGGT
Organism: uncultured Candidatus Methylacidiphilales bacterium; assembly: GCA_964658475.1. GTDB lineage: Bacteria > Verrucomicrobiota > Verrucomicrobiia > Methylacidiphilales > UBA1321 > JABDGH01. Next base: position 2,589 of record CAZZYY010000208.1, read on the forward strand.
CGCGAGGATCGCCTCGAGCGACATCTTTTCCTTGAGCTGGCTGATCTGGATGAGCGCGACCTCGAAGACGACATCCTTGGCCAGCGCGTAACGCAGCCGGCCCTCGAGCTGGCTCAACTCGTCGAGAATACCGAGGGCGGCGCTGCGTGAAATCTGCGGCGCCACCTCGGCCATCACGGTCTTTTCCGCGGCGGTGAGATCGTTCTCCAGCGCGGCGGGCGACACTTGGTAAATGACGAGATTGCGAAAGAAGGCGAGCAGGTCCTGGCTGAGCTTGCCGAGGTCCTTGCCCGCCGCGGCGAGCGAGCGGGAGAGCTTGAGAACGGCTGAAACGTCGCCCGCCGCCAACGCGCGGCCGAGGTCGGCGACAGGCGCAAAGCCGGTGAGGCCGAAGAGCGAGAGAACGTCGGCTTCGGACACACGGTCGCCGTAAAAGCCGATGGCCTGGTCCAACGCGGACTCGGCGTCGCGCAGGCCGCCCTCGGCATAGCGGGCGAGGGCGTCCAGCGCCGCGGGCTCGGCCTCGACTTTCTCCAGCTTGCAGATGTAGGCGAGGTGATCGCGGATCTGCGGCTCGGGAATCCGGCGCAGGTCGAAGCGCTGGCAGCGCGAAAGGATCGTGGCGGGGAGCTTGTGGACTTCCGTGGTGGCGAAGACGAACTTCACGTGCGCGGGCGGCTCCTCGAGGGTCTTGAGCAGCGCGTTGAAGGCCGCGCCGGTGAGCATGTGCACCTCGTCGATGATGTAGATCTTGTAGCGGCCTTTCACCGGCGCGTAGCGCACGTTGTCGCGCAGGTCGCGCACCTCGTCGACGCTGTTGTTGCTCGCGCCGTCGATCTCCAGCACGTCAAGGCAGCGGCCCTCGGCAATCTCGACGCAGATGGGGTCGGCGGGATCGAAATCGGGGGTGGGCGCGGTGCCCGCCTCCAGCGCCTTGGCGAGGATGCGCGCGGTGGTCGTCTTGCCCGTGCCGCGCGGACCGACAAAGAGGTAGGCCTGCGCAATGCGGCCCAGGCGCAGCGCGTTGCTCAGCGTGCGCACGACCGTCTCCTGGCCGACGATCTCGGCGAAGGTTTGCGGCCGGTATTTGCGGGCGAGAACCTGATAGGCCATGGCGTGCGGTTAATTTACCGTCCGGGGCGAGGGCAGCAACGCCGAACTTGGTTGGGAGATTGGGCTTGGAAGGTGGCGGGATTGATTGGATCCCCAGAGCGAGCAAAGCGAGCGGAAGGTACCCTTGGTTTTTTTCCGACTGATTCCGCCGCTGGTGCGGCTCCGGCATCGGGCCGATGCCGGCTACCTGCGGAGGTTTTCGTCTTGCC
>CAZZYY010000209.1:0-3850 GCA_964658475.1 uncultured Candidatus Methylacidiphilales bacterium
CGCAACATCGGCATGTACCGCATGCAGATCTTCGACGGCCGCACCACCGGCATGCACTGGCAGTTGCACAAGGTCGCCGCGCGCCACGGCAAACGCTACTACGAGACCGGCCAGCGCATGCCCGTGGCCGTGTGCCTCGGCGGCGACCCGGTCATGCCCTTCTGCGCCATGGCGCCGATGCCCGATGGCCTTGATGAAATCCTGCTCGCCGGATTCCTGCGCAAGAAAGCGGTGCCGCTGGTGAAGTGCGAGACGATCGACCTGGAGGTTCCCGCCCATTCCGACTTCGTCATCGAGGGCTACATCGACCCAACCGAGCCGTTGCGGCCCGAGGGCCCCTTCGGCGACCACACCGGTTTCTACACGCCGGTCGACGGCTATCCCGCGTTCCACGTCACCTGCATCACGCATCGGCGCGACGCGGTCTATCCTGCCACCATCGTCGGCAAGCCGCCGATGGAAGATCTCTACATGGGCCAGGCCAGCGCGCGGCTTTTCCTCCCGATCTTCCAGATGAACTTTCCGGAAATCGTCGACCTCGCGCTGCCGGCCGAGGGCGTTTTCCACAACCTCGTCTTCGTCAGCATCCGCAAGCAGTACCCCTATCAGGCCTACAAGATCATGCACGGCCTGTGGGGAATGGGGCAGATGATGTTCACCAAGATCATCGTCGTGGTGGATGCGCACGTGAACGTTCACGACACCAGCGACGTCCTCTTTCATCTCTGCGCCAACATCGATCCGCAGCGCGACAGCCTGCTGACCAAGGGCCCCTGCGACTCGCTCGACCATGCGCCGGGCATCGCGAACATCGGCTCGCACATCGGCTTCGACGCCACCCGCAAGCTCGCCGGCGAAGGTTATCCGCGCGAATGGCCGGAAGAATGCGCCCTGCCCGAGACGTTGTGTGCGGAGATCGACCGGCGCTTCCCGCGCTCCTGGTAAATCCCGTTTTCTCCTCTGAAAGCAGCGGCGGTCTCGTCTCTTCCGGAAAAACAAAAAGGGAGAGACCCTTTCGAGTCTCTCCCTTTTCTTAGAGGCTAGAAGTTATTTCTTCTTCTTAGCCGTCTTCTTAGCGGGGGCCTTCTTGGCCGTAGTTTTCTTCTTAGCTGCCATGGAGAATCACCCCCTTTGCAAATCGCACATGCGGCGCGAAATCGTGTCCAACGAAATTGATCACTGCACAACGATTAAGTTTTTCGCGTGAGAGCGTCAAATTTAATTTGCGCAAAAGTGAAAATAGTTTTGCCCGCGCGTTCACGCCGCGCGCGCCAGACGCGCGAGAATCTCGCGCGCAATTTCCGCCACCGGCCACAAACGGCCGAGTCCTTCGTACCCGCACGCGAGCAATCCCGCCTCCGGCCCGATGAATTCCACGCCGCGCGTTTTGAGCAGCGCGACGTTGTTGCGCGTCGCCGCGTGATGCCACATCTTGCCGTTCATCGCCGGGGCAATCACGACCGGCGCGGGCGTCGCCAGCAGCAGGGAGGTGAGCAGATCGGGCGCAAGCCCGTGCGTGAGCTGCGCGATGAGATGCGCCGTCGCGGGCGCCACCAGCACGAGGTCGGCGCGGTCCGCGAGCGAGATGTGCGCCGGCTGGCCCTCGCGCATCCCATCGTTGTCCCGCGTGTAAACCTCCCGCCGCGTGAGCGCCTGGAACGTCAGCGCCGTGATGAAACGCAGCGCCTCGTCCGTCAGCACCACGTCGAGCTCCACGCCCTCCTTCGTCAGCAGGCTGGCCAGGTCCGCCGCGCGGTACGCCGCAATGGAACCGGTCACGCCCAGGACAATCCGCTTCGCCATGCTCACATAAGAGCGAGTCGCACGGGCGTTGTCGAGGAAGGCACGCTTGTGATCAACAGGTCCAGGGAGTACGATTCAGTTATGAGCACCGTTCAGGAAATCCGCGAGGCCATCGAGAAATTACCGGAGCTGCAGCGCTCTGAATTAATGCACTTCCTCCACTCGCAGTACGAAAGTGACGAGGTTGAGACGGACGAAATGATGGCGGACGCAGCAGAGGGAGAGAAACAGATCGACGCGGGACAAGGCGTACCCTTGCGAGAAGCCCGCAAACTGACCCGCACGTGGACTACGAAGTAGTCCTCTCGCCCAAGGCACTGGTCAGCCTCAAGGAGATTACCTCTTACATCGCCTTGGAAAATCCTGAGCGAGCTGAAACTTTCGGCAACGAAGTGCTCGAGCGGGTGATGATCTTGGAAAAATTTCCGGCAATGGGTTCAGTGACACGGCGTAATCCTCGGTGGCGCAAATTGGTTTCTCCACCTTACGTAATCACGTATCGGATTGATCCCAATTTAAAGCGTGTCGCGGTGATCGGTTTCCGTCACGGAAGCCGACGCACCCTCTGAGCCATGCTCGTCGAAATCCAAATCCAGTGCCCGCATTGCGGCGAGATCATCACCACGACTGCCGACACCTCGCAGGGCGATTACACGACCATCGAGGATTGCGAGGTCTGCTGCTCGCCGATGAACATTGAAGTCGTCTGCGAAGTGGGTCAGGTGCAAGACGTCCGCGTGACCCTGGCCTGAGATGACCGCCCGTCTTCTCATCGACGTCGGCAACACGCGGTTGAAGTGGGCCACCGTTACCGCACGCGGCACGATCCGCGAACGCGGCCAAGCCCCCACCGCGACCATCGACGCGCGCTGGACCGCCTCCTTTGCGAAGCAGCACGCGGGTGCCAACGTCATCCTGGCCTCCGTCGTCCCGACCGCCACCCACCTCCTCGCCCGCGCTTTCCCCGCGCTCACGGTGGTGACCGGCACGCTCCCCGGCCTGCCGCTCGCCTTCGCCTACCCCAAGCCCGCGGAGATCGGCGCCGACCGAATCGCCGCCTCGATCGGAGCGGGAACTTCCGCGCCCGCCATCATCATCAGCTGCGGGACCGCCACCGCCTTCAGCGTCCTCGACGCAAAAGGACGTTTCTGCGGCGGCGCGATCCTGCCCGGGGTGCAGACGCAGCTCCAGTCCCTCGCCGTGCGCACCGCCCAGCTTCCCCTCGCTCGCGTGACCTCCAGCTCCCCCGCGCTCGGCAAAACCACCCAGGCCGCCATGCGCGCCGGGGTTCTGCTGGGCTGGCAGGCCGGCATAGTGGAACTCGTGACGCGCTTGCGCCGCGAGACGAGTCCGCGCGCTCGCGCGCTCATCACCGGAGGCGAGGCGCGATATCTGCGTGGCGTCCGCGGGCTCGGCCGCGCGGAGTTCAGGCCTTTACTCGTCTTCGAGGGGCTGCGCATCATAGCCGACGCTCTCTCCGCTCGATGAACGCGCCTTCTGAAAACCGCCTCGCGCAACAATTCCGGCAGCTGAAGGAGCGCGGGCAAAAAGCCTTCGTTGCCTACATCACCGCCGGCGACCCCTCGCCCGCCGCCACGCCCGAGCTGGTCTGGGCTCTGGAACGCGCCGGCGCCGACATCGTCGAGCTCGGCGTGCCCTTCTCCGATCCCTTGGCCGATGGCGTCGTCAACCAGCTCTCCGCCCAGCGCGCGCTTGCCGCCGGCACAACGCCCCAGCAGGTGCTGGAGGTCGTCCGCACCATCCGCCAGCGCTCGCAAATCCCGCTCGTCCTCTATACCTATTTCAACCTGCTCTACGCGTTCGGGGTCGAGCGCTTCTGCGTCCAGGCGCACGAAGCCGGCGTTGACGGCCTGCTCATCCTCGACCTGCCGCCGGAAGAGGACGCCGGATCGCTGGGCCATCTCGCGCGCATCAGCCTGGTGGCGCCGACCAGCCCGGCCGAACGCATCGCGCAGATCGTGCGGCAGGCCAGCGGCTTCATCTACTACGTCTCGCGCGAGGGCGTCACCGGCATGCAGGCCCAGCT
>CAZZYY010000210.1:0-3828 GCA_964658475.1 uncultured Candidatus Methylacidiphilales bacterium
CGTAACCTCCGGGCCAGTTAGAATGAAGAAAAGACTACCGCCTGATGGCTGGGGTGGTGGATACTTCCGTATCGTTGGCCATCTTGCTCACTGATCCGATCTTCGGGATGATGTCGGCGAAGTGCCCTAGCGCGACATCATTGTAGTAGGTGGATACTTTGCCCACGGATTCCTTTTGACGCTAGGGTGATGTGACGCTTTGTGCCGGACCAACCACCTTTTCTCCCTTGCATCCCCCAGATTCCCGGCTAAATGTTTCCTTCCCTGCGGCCTCCCGAGGAACCGCCGGGGGGCAAAATGGGTGGACCACCCCGGTTTTGCGGTGATCGGCAACATCACCTCAAAGCCCACGCCCGCAGCGACTTTCGGGGTCTTAGCTCAGTTGGTAGAGCGCCTCAATGGCATTGAGGAGGTCAGGGGTTCGAATCCCCTAGGCTCCACGCTCCTTCTATTCTTCCCCCTCGGGCAGCTTTCGTAATTCCCCGATCTTGGCATCGATGCGGAAGCGCACCAAGGTGTCGTCCTTCTCGCCAAAAAACTCGATCAGCCAAAACGCGTCCTTGCCGGAGTTGGCGCGCTGAAGCCGGTACTGCGCGGCGGTCACGTGCTTGCATTTGAACTCGCCCCGTACCGCCTGCAGCGCCGCATCGGAATCGATTGTCCACCGGGCCTGGGAGATGATGTGCAGACCCGCGGCCGCCTCGTTCTTCAAGGCGCTGAAGGCTTCCACCGTTGCCGGATGCTCCGAGGACGTCCGTGCCGCCACGGTCACGGCGCGGCTTCTGCCGCTCGTTCCGGGATCGAAGAAGACAAAGCGCCATGCGTCAGGCTCCAGCGAGGCGGTCGTCCTGGGGCTGGAGACGCTGAGGAGTTTCGTGCGCACCTCCGGCCTCAGCCTTCTCTGCGCAATGCGCAAGGCGCGGAGCGCCGTCAGGGTGGCGGTTTCTTGTGGAGGGGAGAAGCCAAAGGCGCATCCCAAGGAAAGTAGCGAACAGAGCATCATGGGGTCGTCCCGGGTGGGTTCGGAGTCGAGGAGTTTCATCGGTACGCCTTTCCTCAGCTTGGCTCATGCCTGCTTGGTGGAAGCACACCTTGAGGGCCCGACTCGAATAGCCCGTCATAACTTAGACGTCCGAACGTGGCAGAAGGTTCCATTACGCCTGCGGCATTTCGCATTACAACGGGCTCCCGGGGTAAGGGATAATGCGAGGAGCCCCTACCCTGGATTGCAAAATCAATCCACACGGCGGTCAAAGTGCAGTTCTCTTTTCAGTTCGCTGACTTATTGCGGTAACATACCTGACAATTTAGTCATCAGGTCGATGCCTCGATCCAAGCCCGGCGCTTTCGGGTTTTCTGCAACCTCGATTGCCGGTCAACTCGCCGGTGACATTTACGCAATCTCCGATTAAGCTAACGGCCCTGCTTCGATGCGTATGAAATTCGTTCCCCGACAACCGCCCCCCGCGCTTACTCCGTCGCGCAGCACGACCACCACGCGATTTCTGCGCCTGCAGCCTGCGGAGAACGTTACCGATGCCCCGCGGGCGGAACCGCAGCCGCTGCCAGCTTTTCCGGAACCCGCTCGTGATAACCGAACGGCATCGCAGCGGGTTCGCCTGCGGCTCGACCCAACGGTCGCCAGCCAGCCGCTGCCGAATGCGCAGCAGTTGCTGTGCGCCCCGATTTCCCTGCGTTCTGCGGCCAGCGAGACGGCTGCGCCAACCGGAGAACGTTTGTTGGCGCAGGACGGCCCGCCGGCCTATCCGGCCATGACCGAAGAGCCGGCGGAAGCGCGACCAGTCGAGTACGACCCCGCCGCGTATGAACTGGCCGAGTCGGAACGCGTTCCCGCCGCCACGGTTGAGGAATCGCTCTTCGATGCGGCGACTGAGCCGGCGGTGGAGGCCGCACCTGAATCCGTGCCGGAGCGGGTCGATGAGCCCGCGCCGCAGTTCTTTGCGATCCCGGCTGCCGCCGGGACGGTGGAGCAAGTCTGGGTTCCTCCGGGTCCCGGCCAGGCCAGCCCATCCTCATGGTTGCCGCCCGTCGTGCCGCGTCCCGAGCCGGCGGAGGAGATTTCGGGCACCGACGCGGCCGCCTCGGCGCCAGAGCCTGCAGCCGTTCCGGGGAAAACACCGACCGAATTCCTGCGCCGGCTTCCCCGTCCCGAAGTGCGCCGGCCCGTGACCCCGCTGGCGCAAATGGCGCGCAAGGAGCAGGGCTCGCTAGGCCGCGGTTTCTGGATTCTCCTGGTCCTCATCGTCGCGCTGCTGCTGGCAGCGCTCTATTTTTTTGGCGTGGCGCCGCGACTCGCGGCTTATCAGGCACAGCTCCGCGCCTCACCGACCGTCCCGCCGCGGCCGGTCATGTTTGTGGTGGCCCGCCAGGTCCGTCCCACCACCGACCTGCCCGTCACCGGCACGGTTGAGGCCTCGCGGGAAACGCCGCTGTACGCGCGCACGACCGGTTATGTGAAGAACTGGCTCGCCGATCTCGGCGACAAGGTCCAGGCCGGCCAGGTGCTGGCGGAGCTCGACACGCCCGAGGTCGACCACCAGCTCACCCAGGCCCGGGCCAGCGCCGACCAGGCCAAGGCGCAGGTGCAGCTTGCCCAGAACGAGGCGGACCGCTGGAACGCCATGGTCAAGGCCCACGCCGTTTCGCAGCAGGATGCCGACGCGAAGATCGCCGCACTCAACGAGGCGCAGGCCAACTTCAATGCCGCCGAGGCCAACGTCGGGCGTCTCGCCGACCTGGAGATGTTCAAGGAAATCCGCGCGCCCTACGCCGGTACGATCACCGCGCGGAACCTGGAGGTCGGCACGCTGGTCGGCGCGGGCCCCGGCCCGACGGGCAGCGAGCTTTTCCGCGTGACGCAAACCGACCCGGTGCGCGTCTTCGTCGATGTCCCGGAGGCCAATGCGCCGAATGTCCACGCCGGCCTCGCGGCCCGGGTGCAGGTCGCGGCCTATCCGGGCCGCATCTTCCCCGGGATGGTGGTGCGCGACGCCGGTGCGCTCGATCCCCGCTCGCACACCCTGCGCACCGAGGTTCATGTCTCCAATCCTGACGGTGCGCTGCTGCCCGGCACGCCGGCCAGCGTCGCGCTGCAGCTGGTCGAAGGCACGCCCGCGCTGCTCGTGCCCGCGAGCTCGTTGATCATGAGCCGGGCGGGCGCGTCCATCGCGCGGGTCGTCTCCAGCGACGGGCGTGAAGTGGCCCGCTTCGTCCCCGTGCGGGTGGGTCGTCTGTTCGGCGACGACGTCGAGCTGCTGGGCGACGCGGTGAAGGCGGGCGATCACTTGATCGCCGAGCCGCCGGCCGACCTCGTGGACGGCATGACGATCGCCGCGCGTCCCTACGAGGACGCGCCCGCGCCCGCACTTCTTCCGCCGCGTCCTTCCGCCCCTCGCGTGTGAGGGTTCCCGTAAACGGGTAGCCGGGCGCTGTCCGAGCGCCGTTCGGTTGCGGACACGTGTTCGACTCGGACCGGCGCTCGGAGAGCGCCGGCTACCTGTTCTCCCGGGCAGGCGTTGCGGCCGTTCGGGCTTAGGGCGAGGGAATCGGCGCCACGTTCTGCACCCGTCCGCCGTTGAAGGTCAATTGCAGCCCGGCCTTGAGATGGCTGGAGGGGTCGACCGTCCACGCGCCGGCATAAGTCCAGTAGTCGCCGCTCTCGCTCGCCGGCGGGCCGAGATACTGCCGCACCTCGGCGGTCGATTTGTCCTGCAGAAACGAACGCCACTCGCCCAGGCTGAGCGAATGGGCCTTCACGCCCTGCAGCAGCTTGAGTCGCGCGGCTTCCTGCGCGGCCGCGGCGTCCTG
>CAZZYY010000211.1:0-3756 GCA_964658475.1 uncultured Candidatus Methylacidiphilales bacterium
CGGACGCGTGTTCTATTCGGACCGGCGCTCGGAGAGCGCCGGCTACCTGACTGAGTGCCGGCCAGAACTTTCCGGCGGCTTTAACGCGCGTCCGACAGGGCGGGCGCGGCGGTGATGGAGAAGGCTTCGTAACGGGTCAGCTTGAGCTGGTCCGGCTTCGCGCCGTCGATGTCGAAAACAACGAGGTCGTTGGCGCCATCCTTGATCCAGCACTCGGGCATGTAGAGCGGATAGGCCTGCGGCGATTCGCCGAGGTTGTGCCCGTTGAGCCAGACGTGGCCGGCCTTGAGCCCGGTGGTGTCCAGGCCGACCGTCTGGATCGTGCCGGGCGCCTGATGATAGGTAAACGTGCAGCGCCAAAACGCGGGCTGATCGGCCGGCGCGGAGGCTTCAGCACGCCACGCACCGTGCGAGAGAAAGTCGCTCCAATCGGTGACGCGCCCGATGATGGCGCTTTCGTCCAGATCGTCGAGGCCGCCATGGAAAAACCAGGTCGCATGCGCGAGGGGCGAATTGTGCCAGAGCAAAAGACCGAGCTGGCCGGACTCGCCGCCCAGCCGGCTTTGGATTTCCACCAGGACGGTGTTCCGGCCCGGAACGAGGATCTTCGAGGCGTCCTGCACGTGATCGTTGAGCAGCCGGCCGTTGAGGTAAACGATGGTCTTGGCCGGCGCGGCTGTGACTTTCTGCGGCGTCGTGGGCACGGGCGGATCGAAGTGCGGTGTCTCGATCATCGAGTCGACTTGGTCGGCCGTGAGGTTGAAGGTGCCGCGAAACCAGGAGGAGCCCCGCGTCATTTCCAGCGCGACAGCGGCAGGCGCCACGGCCGGCCAGGCGGTGTCGTCGTAACCCGGCTGGGCCAGTTGGGCGGGGTCGGCTTCTTTGGTGGGCTTATCCCACTTCTTCCAACTGACGGCCACCGGCGTTGCCTGTGTCTCGGTCGAAACGCCGCCCCAAAGGCCACGCGCCGTGCGCATGCCGACCGGATCGCGGTACATCGTCTTCGATCGCGGCGAGGCCTTGACGAGAATGGCCAGCGCGTTGTCGCCGGCCTTGGCGTCCGGAAACTGGAGGACCCCGGCTTTCCCATAAGTAAGCGTCCTGGTGGGGCCCGGCTGGCCGTTGAGGTACGGCACGAACGTGCCCGACTGGCCGCCAAAGCGGAGCGAGACCGGGCTCGGGGCCGCGGCGTGCAGCGTGGTGCGATACCAGCCGTAGCGATTGGGAAAGCTGTCGTAGGTTTCCATGGGTTGCGGGCCTTGGGAGGAAAGCCACGTCGCGGTCTTGACTGTCGCCGCGCGTTCGGGCGCGGCGTCGCGCCAGGACCAATTCGTGAGCGCAGGCAGATCCGGCACCGGGACCGCGGCCTGGGTGATTTTCGATCTCCCCGACGCGGCGAAGATAGTGGCGTTGCCGCCCGCCGGCGGAAACTCGAGCCGGCCGTCCTCCCGCACGAAGGAGGGGCCGACGTAGATCCTGTCGTGCGCGAGCCAGGTGCGGTTCGTCATCTCTGTGTTCATGACCAGGAGCACGGCGCGGTGACCGTCGCCGGAGACAAGGTTGATCTCGGAAACGGCGTCGCCGACCGGATAGGTGAAGTCAAAATGGGTCTGCGGCCTGACGTCGGCGTTCTTGATGCTGAGCGTCACCTCGCCGGAATCGCCCGCGGGCCCGTAGCAAATCCAGTAGTCGATCGTACCGATGGTTTGCCGCGCCAGCACGTTGGTGCAGACCGATTCGAAGGTGGCGTTTGCCGTCCACGGCACGTTCACCAAGAGCACGCGCGGCTCGACCGTGCCGACCTTGAAGCTGCCCTCGTGCGGCAGCCTCATGCCGCCGACGGTGACATGCGTTTCGAGCGGGACGTTCGGATCGGCCTTCGGCGCGTGATAGGCATTGGCATCCGGCACGATGGCGGCGACGGGCGCGGGTCCGCCCTTGCGGAGAAAATGATCGAGCATGATGAAGCTGCCACCCGCGGGATTGGTCCGCGAGGTGACGCGGACCTCAGGCTGGTCGCAGGTCGCCAGCGTCGGATCGTTGTGGCTGCCCGTCAGCAGCGGCGTGAAGCTTTGGGCAAAGTAGGCGGCGCGCCGCGCGGGAAAGTAGAGGTTGTGGAACTGCCCGGCCTCGCCAATGGGCGCGGAATAATCGTAGGACACCCCGGGAGGCTCGCCGCTGCCGGAGTAGCCGAAATTCGTCCCCCCGTGCGCCATGTAGTAATTGTACCCCGCCCCGCCGAAGGCGATGATTTTCCAAGTGCCGCGGATTTTCTGGTCCAGCGCGTTCTCGGTCATGTCGCCGTACTTGCCGATCCACCCGGTCCAGAACTCGGTGCTGTACCAGGGCGAGGGATCGGGCGGAAACGGCTCCTCGCCCGACGGATCGGCGCTGTGGTGCAGGCCGGAATTGAAGGTGGGGACGATGATCCCGTTCCGGGTCGCCTGGTCGTCCAGGTGCTTGAGATAGGGATCGATCACCTGCGTGCCCCAGCCCTGCGAGTGCTCGTTCTCCAGCTGCACCATGAAGACACTCCCGCCGCGGTTCAGCTGGTGCCGCGCGACGATTCGCTCGACCTTGTCGAGGTGCGGGTCGGAATAGGCCACCGACGGTCCCATCTCGCGCTCTGTCATGCCGGGTTTGACTGTGAGCCATGCCGGATAGCCGCCCAGCTCCCATTCGGCGCAGGAATAGGGCCCCACGCGCACCAGGGCGTACATTTTCATCTCCTTCAAAAGGGAGAGCCAGGCGTCGAGATCGTTGTTGTCGCTGAAATCCCACTGCCCTTCCCTCGGCTCCGAGGCATTCCAGAAGACGTAGGACTGGACGGCGTTAAACCCCATCATCTTGAGGCGCCAGATGCGGTCCCGCCACAGCTCCCGCGGCACGCGCGCATAGTGGATGGAGCCGGACCTGATGAACGTCGGCTGCCCCTTGATCTCGAAGTACCCGTTCTCCCAATGGACGGCCTCGCGCGCCGGAGGCAGCGGGGGAAAGATTTCCCCAACCCCATCCTGCGGGCTGGCGCCGGCGGACCGAACAAGGACAACCGCAAGCAGGAGAAAGAGACGGCGGCTCATCACGGCGAAATAGTAAAGCAATCGAACGCGAGAAAGTTGCGAAAACGGCTGCCCCCGAGGTGCGCCGGCGCGGATGCCTGTTCCTCCGCGTGGGAAATGCAATCGCCGACCTGCCCTTTGCATGCCGCGGGGCCGCACGCGCCGTCATGCCAACCTCGGAGACGACTTCGTTTGAGAGCGAAAGGGCACGCGGAACTGGCGCGCGTGCGTCGCTCCTCTTAGCCGGAACACGATCTGCAAAATCTGTCGTATGAAAGCACTTGTCTGGCATGGCAAAGGAGATGTCCGCTGCGAAACCGTTTCCGATCCCAAGCTGGAGCAGCCCGGCGACATTATCGTCCGCATCACCTCCACCGCGATCTGCGGCAGCGATCTCCATCTTTACGACGGCCTGATGCCGACGATGAAAAGCGGTGACATTTTGGGGCACGAGCCGATGGGCATCGTGGAGGAAGTCGGCGCCTCCGTCACCAAGCTCAGGAAGGGAGACCGCGTGGTCGTGCCGTTCACGATCGCGTGCGGCAAGTGCTGGTTCTGCGAGCAGACGCTTTTCTCGCTCTGCGACAACACCAACCCCAATCACGAGCAGGCCGAGACGGCGATGGGTCACTCGCCCTCCGGGCTCTTCGGCTATTCGCACATGCTGGGCGGCTATCCCGGCGGCCAGGCGCAGTAT
>CAZZYY010000212.1:0-3667 GCA_964658475.1 uncultured Candidatus Methylacidiphilales bacterium
CGAAACGCGCGCCGACCAGTTCCTCGTAGGAAACGACGTCGTTCTCGTTGAAGATGGGGATGACGTCCTCGTGCTTAAGCAGCGTCTCGACCGTGCGCTGGATGTTCGCGTAGAGCTCGCGGCTGTCCATGTCGAGGTAGGTGACGAGCACCTGCGCCACGCGGGCGCCGTGCCGGCTGAAGGCTTCGTCGTAAAGGCTCATGAGTCGCGGCTGGCCGAGCGCTGCGCAGGCCTGCAGCTCGGCCATCGTGGTGGGCCGCTTCTTCAGGCGCAGCAGCGACATGCCGCAGCCCACCGCGCCGGAACTGACCACGAGCACCTGGTGCCCGCGGCGGCGTAACGCGAAGATCTGCGCGGCGAGCTGCTCGATCTGCGGGATGTCGATGTGGCCGCGCGCGTTGGTCAGGATGCCGGTGCCGAGCTTGATCACCCAGCGTGGCGCGGCCCGGCGGGCGCGGGGCTTCACAGCGGGATGAGGGGACGGAACCGCCGGTAAAGCTGGAACGCCTTGAGGGCGTAGCCGAGATACTTGCGCATCGGCTTCTTTGCCTTCGCTTCCTCGTGCCGCAGCGCCTCGATGATCTTCTCGCGGCTGACCGGCTCTTCCTTCACCGTCTGCTTGCCGCGCCGCATGAGGAGGCCGATGCCGTTGAACAGCAGGCCGGTCACGCCCGGCGCCGCCATGGCGATCCACGGATTCCGGCGGAGGAAGCCAAAACCCTTCAGCGCCTGCTCGCCATACTGGATCGGCTTCTCCAGCTGCCGGTAAGCCTGCGCCAGTTCCAGCCGCTGCGACTCGATCTGGGCGATGAGCACCTGGCGGCGGAGGAAAAGATCCTGGGAGAGTTTCATTTCGCGGTCCCCGTGGTCGTGACGATCGGCCGACGCAGGCCGGCCGCGTCCTTGCGCAGCTCGGTCAAGGTCTGCTCCAGCAGCTTCGGTCGATGCGCCAGCATGGTGCGGGCGATGCCCAGGCCGATGAGCCCGCCAACCAGATAGACGGCCAGGATGATCGAGAGCACGAGCACCTTTTCCGCCCAAAAGATCGCCACGATCAGCATCATGAGGAAGAAGAAGGCGGTTGAAAGGCACAGCACGGAGACAAGCCCGGCGGTAACCAACTGGGCGACGAAGATGGCCTGCTCCTCCAGCTCCACCGTGGCGAGATCGGCCCGCGTGCACAGCGTGGCCAGCACCACGCCGCCGAAGGAACGGAGTGAGTTGAACAGGCTGGGGCTCGGCACCCGCTCGCCGGGAGGAATCGCGGCCATGGAGGGCGCCTAGTCGTCGCTGCGGCGCAGGAACGTGCCGGCGGCAAAACCAAGGCCGAGCAGGAAACCGACGCCCGCGGCCACGCCCACGGCGTTCCAAGGATTATCGCGCACGTAGACATCCGTCGCGGTGATAGCGGCCTGGCCCTTGTCCTTGGCCTGCGCGCTGACCTGCGAAAGCTTTTCCTGCGCGACCTTCAGGCTCTCCTGCACCTTGCCGCGCGCGTCGATGGCGCGCTCGCCCACGACGGAGGCCGTCGCCTTGAGCAGTTCCTGGACGTCCTTGCTTAGGACCTTGAAGTCTTCGACGAGTTTTTCCCGGCTGGAGTTAGCGTTGCTGTTGGATTCCATAATTTTTTCCTTAGCACCACTCAAGCCGAGCTCCCCCCCAGAGGCAAGAGCCGATTGCCGTCGCCCCGCCTGAGGAAAGGGTCAGGCGGGGCTAACGACCCGGCCGCGCGACCCGAACCTGCATGGGTCGCCGAGTTCTTCAAGCGGTCTTCGCCTCGCCGATCGCGTCCAGTTCGGCCAGCGTGTCCGGGCCAAGCTCCAACTGCCCCGCGGCGAGGTTCTCGCGCAAATGGCTCAGCGACGACGTTCCGGGAATAAGCAGGATGTTCCGCGAGCGATGCAGCAGCCAGGCCAGCGCCACCTGCATCGGCTTGACCCCGAGGCGATCCGCCACCGCCGTCAGTGTCGAGGACTGCAGCGGCGTGAATCCGCCCAGCGGGAAAAACGGCACGTAGGCGATGCCCTGCCGAGCAAGGTCATCGATGAGCGCGTCGTCGTTCCGATGCGCAAGGTTGTAGTGATTCTGCACACACACGATCGGGGTGATCGCTTGCGCCTCCGCCACCTGCCGCGCCGTGACGTTGCTCACTCCGACATGGCGGATGAGCCCCGCGCGCTGCAGATCCGCCAGCACGCTTACCTGGTCGCCGATCGGGCCCTCCTTCGGACCGTGAATCGCGCCCATCGCGCGATAGTTAACGATGTCGAGGGCGTCGAGCCCGAGGTTGCGCAGATTGTCGTGAACCGCGGAGGTCAGCTCCTCGCGCGAGATGGCCGGTCGCCACGATTTATCCGCCGGCCGCCGCGCCCCCAGTTTCGTCACGATCACGAGCCCGGCCGGGTAGGGATGCAGCGCCTGCTTGATCAGCTCGTTCGTGATGTGCGGGCCGTAAAAATCCGACGTGTCGATGTGGTTCACGCCGGCGGCCACCGCCTCGCGCAGCACGGCCAGGGCCGCTTCCGGGTCCCTGGGCGGACCGTAAATGCCGGGGCCGGTCAGCTGCATCGCCCCATAGCCAAGCCGATAAACCGTGAGCGACGTGCCGGGAAAGGTGAAGGAGCCGCCGAGCGCGGCAGAGTTGGTAGAGGACGATGGATTGCTCATAAATTGGGCGGAAGCGGCTCCGCGTTCTCAGGCCGCGATCACTTCGTCCCGAACAAAGTGGAGACGGATAATTTTCGACATGGGGCCCGGTACCCCATCGCCAAAGTGACTATGCACCGCATCCTTTACCATGCTCCGCAATTCTTCGATTGTATCGCCCTGCGTGTGAATGCCGTATCCAAGCGCCGTGGCGTTATAACCGCCATCCACCTCGTCCTCCCGGACCTCGAAGATGATCTCGCTCATACTTGAAGCCTAGGGAAACGGGCGGCTTGTTCAAGCCGCCGCCGCCTACTTCGCCTGCTGCTTCGGCCCCAAGACGATGAAGAGCTCGTCCATTTGGTTCAGGTCGGCGGTCGGCTCGATCGTCGCCTGGCGATAAAGGCCGAAGCCGTTCTTGTACGTCTTCGTCAGGGGCGGAACGTCGATGATTTCGCCCAGGCGCAGACCCGCCGGAAAGTAGGGCCCCAGGCCGGAGGTGACCACGAACTGGTGCTGCGCCACGCGCGAGTTCTTCGGCAGGAAGTTGATCAGCACGCGGGGCTTCGCGTCGTCGAAGTTGCCCTGGCCCTGCACGATGCCCTGGTCGTGCGTGGTCGGATCGGTCGGGTCTTGGATCGTGGCGGAAATGTTGCAGTTCTCGTTCACCAGCAGGATGACGTCGGTCACGTACTGCGACACCGTACCCGTCTTGCCCACCACGCCGCGCGGCGTCACCACCGGCTGGTCCGGGCCGAGCGAATACTTACCGCCATATTTCTTGAGCAGGTCGTCGTTCACCGACCAGCCGACGTTGACCTGGACCGAGTCCCACCAGTTGGACGGCTCGCGCGCGATCACGCGGCAGGGCAGCAGCTCGTAGGGCGAGGCTTGCTCGAAGCCGATCATCTCGCGCAGCCGCGCATTTTCCGCCGCGCGATCGGTCAGCAGCTGGTTGGCGATCTGAAGCTGCGCGACCTGCTGGTGCAGCGTGGCGTTCTCCCGCTGCGCCTCGTCCAGC
>CAZZYY010000213.1:0-3661 GCA_964658475.1 uncultured Candidatus Methylacidiphilales bacterium
CGTCAGGTGATCGAACAAAATCATGAAAGTCGTCATTCTCTGCGGTGGGCTCGGCACGCGCTTGCGCGAGGAAACGGAGTTCCGCCCGAAACCCATGGTGCCGGTCGGCGCGCGGCCGATCCTCTGGCACATCATGAAGTTCTACGCCCAGTACGGGTTCAAGGAATTCATCCTCTGCCTCGGCTACAAGGGCGAGGTGATCAAGGAGTATTTCTATAATTACCAGTGGCACCGCAGCGACGTGACCCTGAAACTCGGCGCGCATCCGGAGATCACCTACCACAACCAGCACACGGAGGAGGACTGGCAGGTGACGCTGATCGACACCGGCCAGGCCACGCAGACCGGGGGCCGCGTGAAGCAGGCGTTGCGGCACATTCCGGACGATGAGTTCCTGCTTACCTACGGCGACGGCCTTTGCGACGTGCACCTGCCGAGCGTCATCGATTTCCATCGCGCCAAGCGCGGCCTGGCCACGCTGACGGCGGTCAAGCCTACCGGCCGTTTCGGCGAGCTGACCTTCGAGGGCGACAAGGTCCCCACCTTCACGGAAAAGGGCGAGACCGGTTACGTCAGCGGCGGGTTCTTCGTGCTCAACCGCGGCATCGAAAAATACCTGACCGACGATACGTGCAGCTTCGAGTTCAACGCGCTGCCGGTGATCGCGGAGCAGGGGCTGCTCAACGCCTACCGGCACGACGGCTTCTGGCAGTGCATGGACAACCAGCGCGAGATGGAGCTGCTGAACAAGCTGTGGACCAGCGGCACCGCGCCCTGGAAGATCTGGTAGCGCTCCGTTAGATCTCGAACCCGCGCGCCTGCAGGTGCTCCAGCGCCTGCGTGACGAGCTCGTCCACCCGGTAAATTCCCGAGTCCAGCCGCACGGCATCGGGCGCGCATTGCAGCGGCGAATCCTTGCGCTGCGAGTCGATCACGTCGCGCTGGAGAACGGCGTCGTGCTCGCCTTGGGCCGCGCGGCGTTGCGCCCGCACCGCGGGATCGGCGTCGATGTAAAACTTGTAGGGTGTCGCGGGAAACACCGCCGTGCCGATGTCGCGCCCTTCCATGACGAGCGGGGCCAGCTCGGCCAGGCGCTGCTGCTGCGCGACGAGCACGCGGCGCACCGCGCTGACCTTGGCGACGAGCGAGACGCCGTCGTTCACGCGCGGCTCGCGCACGTGCGGCAGCGGGTCGATGCCGCCGACGGAAAACGCCAGCTCGCCGGCGCGCAGGGTGGTTTCGATTGGCGTCGCCACAATCATCGCTTCGACGGCCGCGGCGTCCTGCGGATCGACGCCGCGCTCCTGCACGCACCAGGTCACGCCCCGGTACATCTCGCCGGTGCTGACGTAGACAAAGCCAAGCCGCTCGCCCAACGCGCGGGAGAAGGTGCTCTTGCCGGATGCGGCGGTGCCGTCGACGGCGACGACAGGATGAATGGGCATGCGAAGAAGAAAGCTTTTGCGCGGCGGGTTGGAAATGAAAATCCTGCGGGCGGCGTGGAGATCGGGGGGCTCAGTCAGGTAACCGGCGCCCCCCGGCTACCTGACCGATTTCCTCTGGTGACGCTCCTCGCTCCCGCCTAATCTCCCGACCATGCAGTGGGAGCGCTATCGCGACATCGTCTTTTACCGCGCCTATGCGGAACTGAAGGCGGAGGCGCAGCTCAACTACATGGGCTATGTCTGGTGGCTGCTGGAGCCGCTGCTTAACACGGGCCTCTTCATGGTCCTGCTCGTCTTTGTGCTGGAGCAGCAGACCTCCGATGCGCTCTCCTTCGTGCTGGTCGGCGCCATCATCTGGCAGTGGACTTATGCCTGCATCCTCTCCTCCTCCGGCTCGATCTTCGAGGCGGGGGCGATGCTCAAGCACATCTATCTTCCCAAGATTATCCTCCCGCTCATCGTGCTGCTGACCACGACCTGGAAGTTCATTTTCATCTTCCTGCTGCTGTTGCTTTTTCTCGGATGCACGGGGCATCCGCCGAGCTGGGCGTATGCGGCGTTGCCGCTCCTGCTCGTCCTGCAGATGCTGGTGAACATCGTGACCAGCCTTGGGGTCGCGGCCGTCATGCCCTACTTCCCCGACGCGCGCATCACGATCGACGCGCTGCTGCGGTCGCTCATGCTGGTCTCGGGCATCTTCTTCGGCATCGACAAGCTGCCGGCGGCCTATCACGCCTATTTTTACCTGAACCCGCTGGCCATCCTTATCGAGGCGTACCGCGCCGTGCTGCTCTCCGGCCAATGGCCCTCGTGGCCGCGGCTGGGCGCGCTGGGCGCGGAGTGCGCTGTGATCCTCCTCTTCGTCCTCCTGCTCTACCGGCGCATCGACCTGTCGGTGGTCAAGGCGATCAACCGCTGATGGACCCGCTGATATCCCTTCACGAGGCGGGCTTGTGCTACCGCCGCGCCACCGGCTTCTTCAAGGGCCGCCGCTCGGAATTCTGGGCGCTGAAATCGGTCAGCCTGGATATCCGCACGGGCGAGACGCTGGGCATCCTGGGCCGCAACGGCGCGGGCAAGAGCACGCTCATGCGCATCCTCGCCGGCATTATTTTGCCCGATCGCGGGACGATGCGCACGCAGCCGGGCCTGCGCACCACGCTGCTTTCCATCGGCGTCGGTTCGCATTCCACGCTGAGCGGCCGGCAGAACGCGATCCTCAACGGCATGATGCTCGGCGCCACGCGCCAGCAGATGATCGCGCGGCTGGAAAAGATCAAGGAGTTCTCCGAGCTGGGCTCCTTCTTCGAGGAGCCGATCTACACCTACTCCAGCGGCATGCACGCGCGGCTCGGGTTTGCCACGGCGATGGAGGTCGACCCGGACATCATGCTGCTCGACGAGATGCTTTCGGTGGGCGACAGCAGCTTCCAGCAAAAATCGGGCGACGCGCTGCTGGCGCGGCTCAAGTCGGGCAAGACGGCGGTGCTCATCTCGCACGACGCCCGCACCATCGCGCGCCTCTGCAACCGCGCGGTGTGGATCGAGGAAGGCACCGTTGCCGCCCACGGCACACCGGAGGAGGTCAGCCAGAAGTACGAGGAGGCGATGCGGCAGCATCCGGTCCTGGAGATGTCGGCCGGCGGCGCCTCGTAAAAAATTAGCGCGCGGCAACGGGCCCGGCAGATTAGCAGCATGGCCTGGCAGGTGGAGATGCGCGGCGGCGAACGCGGCGGGAGCATCTATCTGCCGCAGATCGATCTCTGGCTGGACGCGCACCAGCCGCGCGAGACCTCGTTCGTTTCCCACGCGCACTTCGACCACGTGGCCACGCACCGGCGCATCATCACCTCGGCCGGCACGGCGCGGCTGATGCAGGCGCGCCTGCCGGGCGAGCGCGAGGAGATCATCCATCCCTTCCGCCAGCCGTTCCGTTTCGGGGACACCGAGCTTTGCCTTTATCCCGCCGGGCACATCTTCGGCTCGGCCATGCTGCTGGCCGCGCGCGAGGGCGAGTCGCTGCTCTACACGGGCGACTTCAAGCTGCGGGCCGGCCGCTCGGCCGAGCGTTGCGAACCGCCGCGCGCCGACGTGGTGATCATGGAGACGACCTTCGGCCTGCCGCGCTACGTCTTTCCCCCGACGGCCGAGGTGCTGGCTGCGATCATCAAGTTCTGCCGGCAGACGCTGGAGGACGGCGAGGTGCCGGTGCTCTT
>CAZZYY010000214.1:0-3629 GCA_964658475.1 uncultured Candidatus Methylacidiphilales bacterium
GAGAGCGCCGGCTACCTGTTTTCACTTCGTTCTTCTCCGCCCCGGATAGCGACCGGCTCAAAGTCCTGCTCTCTGTCGCGAGGACTCCGCCCTCGTTCCCGCATCGAGCGATTCCAATTGCCTTTGGAGCCTAAAACCAATCCTTGGAATAGAATTCCAGACGGAAGGTTTCCATCGAACAAATCCCGGTCTGGGACCTTCGGAGTTTCGCGAAGATCTTTGCTTAGCCGCCGGCGGTCATGATCCCCCGCTACAATTTGCAGCCGACGCAACGCCGGAAAGTGCCCGCCTTGGCAACCATTCCGTTCCTTCCGTCGTTTCCCGTAAACCTGGCCTGCCCTTCCCGCGCCTGCGGAATTGCCACCGCCCTATGCCTCCGGCAAACTTTCCCGATGGAAGACTTCGCCATGGCGGAGCGGTATCGCGCGCTGCTCCTGGCCGCGCGAAATCTTTTTTCCCTCACCGACCTGGAGAGCCTGGTCGAGAACATCCTCACCTACTCCTGCACCATGATGCAGGCCGAGGCCTGCTCCATGTATCTGCCGGACGCGGCCACCAAGGAGCTCGTCATTTATTCCGCGCGCGGCAAGCAGGATGCGATCAACGCCTTTCGCATTCCGTGGGACAAGGGCATCGCCGGCACCTGCTTTCAGGAGCGCCGCTACATCCGTGTGGACGACGCCCAGCATGACAAGCGCCTTTACCGGACGGCCGATCTGAAAACCGGGTTCGTCACCCGCGCGATGGTCTGCGCCCCGCTGGTTGACCGCGAGGAATGCTTCGGCGTGCTGCAGGCGCTAAACCCGATCGACCGGCCGAACTTCACTCCGCTGGATGAGGACATTTTCGACGGCCTGGTCAACATCGTCACGGGCGCGCTGGTCCGTTTCGACCGGGAACTCAAGATCGACCGGGAAAAGCGGATCGGGCAGGAGCTGGCCATGGCGATGGAAATCCAGAAGTCGTACCTGCCGCCGGAGGAGCTGGAACTCAACCGCAGCGAGATGCGTGTGCGCTACCGCGCCGCCCGCGTCATCGGCGGCGACTTCTACGCGAGCATCCCGCTTTCCGGCGACCGGTTGCTGGCCGCGCTCGGCGACGTCAGCGGCAAGGGCATTCCCGCCGCGCTGACCACCGCGCAGATCGCAACGGAGCTGCAGGCCCTCGCGCCCGTCGCGGAAGAAGGCCTGGCCCCCTACGTCAACGCGATTAACCACGCGCTCTGCCAGCGCTTGGCCGCGGGCCGCTTCGCCGCCACCACCTTCCTGCTCTACGATCCGCAACGCGAAACCACGGAGGTGATCTGCGCCGGGCAGTTCGCGCCGTGGCGCTGGCGCGGCGACGCCTGGGAGCCCGTCTCCGTCCCGCCCATGCTCGCGCTCGGGATCTTCCAGCATCAGTGCTACACCGCGAGCACCTTCAGCACGCGTCCGGGCGAAAAGTGGCTGCTCTTCAGCGACGGCATCAACGAGGGGCGCAGCCGCACGGGCGAGGAATTCGGGGTGGAGCGGCTGCGCGCCAGCCTGGGCCTCGGCAGCGCGCCCGACGTGCTCGCGCGCAGCTGGACCGCCTGGGAGAGTTTCGTCGACGGCGACCACCAGCACGATGACGCCTGCCTGGCGCTCGTCCTCACCCGGCCGCCGACCTCCCTCGCGATCACCTCCTCGCCGGCCGAGTGCAAGCGCGCGCGCCAGTTCATCGAGGATTGGGCGCTGACCGCCGGCTTCGCCGACCTCGAGCGCGGCCGGATCGTCCTCGCGGCGGACGAGGCCACGACCAACGTCATTCGCCACACCTATCGGGGCGAGCCGAACCATCCCATCATGCTTTCCGCCGAGATTCGCGACGGCCACCTGCACCTGCGTTTGCGCGACCACGGTCCGGCGGTGGACCCAGTCGCGCTCAAGGGCCGGGCGCTCGAAGACCTCAAGCCGGGCGGTCTCGGCCTCCATCTGCTTTCGACCATCTTCGACGTGGTCGAGCACACCGTACTGCCCGACGGCAACGAATGGCATCTGGCCAAGCGGCTGGTAGGATGACCCTGTCTCCTGTAGCGGCGGTCGATGACCACCGACGGAACCACGTGGGATGCCCGTTGCACGACGGTCCTAGACCGCCGCCTGCTCTGGAGAAAAGATCGCGGCTCGCCGCGAGGAGGTTAGCGCCGTTGCGGAAATGCTTTCCTTTTCCGAACGGATTTGGCCGCTGCGGCCGGCGGCCGGCCTTGGGTCAACGCGAGCGACCTTCGGATGTTGGTGCGCCTTCAATCAGGGAGCCGGCGCTCTCCGAGCGCCGGTCCGAGTACAACACGCGTCCGCAACTGACCGGCGCTCGGAGAGCTCCGGCTACCTGTTGTCTCCGCCCATGCCCGGCACACTACGGGGCAACCGCCGCTACCATGAATCGATTCGCCGCGCTTGGGCTTGCGCGCGCAGGCAAAGCTCTGCGGCGAGAAACGCGTGCTCCTGCGTCATAGCCGTCTCGGTCCGGTCGAGGCAATCGCGAATCAGTCGGCCGAAGAACGGAAAACCGACTTGCCCGGCCAGCGCGAAATGACGCTCACCCTTGCCGTCAACGAGAAAGAGCTGGTCGCCGCCGTCGTCCCGCGCGATGTCGACGTACTTGCGCAGCTCGATGTAACCTTCCGTGCCGAGGATCATGGTCCGCCCGTCACCCCACGTGCGCAGACCGTCCGGCGTGTGCCAATCGACCCGGAAATAGTTCGTCGCGCCGTTGTCCGCCACCAGGTTGGCATGCCCGTAGTCCTCCAGTTCCGGGTATTCTGGATGCGAGTAATTCGCCACAGCCGCCTCGGTCACCGTGGCCCCGCGCGCGCCGGTGTAGAAAAGGAACTGCTCGATCTGGTGACTGCCGATGTCGCAGAGGATCCCGCCGTACCGCGCCCGCTTAAAAAACCACGGCGGCCGCGTGGACGCATTAAGCCGGTGCGGGCCGAGCCCGAGGACATTGATCACCCGCCCGACGGCGCCCGCCGAGATCAGGTCGCCCGCAAACACGGCGCATTCCGAGTGCAGCCGCTCGCTGAAGTAGACCAGGTACTTGCGCCCCGTGCGAGCCGTCGCGGCGCGGGCCGCCGTCAATTGTTCCAACGAGGTGAAGGGCGTCTTGTCCGTGAAATAATCGCGCCCGGCTTCCATCACGCGCAGGCCGAGCGCGGCCCGCTCGTCCGGGATTGCCGCGGCCGCGACAAGTCGAACGGCCTCGTCTTCCAGAATTTCCTCGAGCGAGCGTGCCACTTGGGCCTGCGGAAATTTCTCCCGAAACTGCGCCACCCGCGCCGGATCGCGATCGTAAACGTAGCGCAGCGTCGCCCCGGCCTGGATCAATCCCTGGCATTGGCCGTAAATGTGGCCGTGGTCGAGCGCCACCGCCGCGAAGGAAAACTCGCCCGGCGCGACCACAGGTCCAGGTTGGCTCGCCGCTGCCTCGCTCATGCGTCCTATCGTTCCTCGGCGAACGGACGAGGGCAACAGCGATTCGGCCTCAGGTGCCGATGAAGCGGTGTGCGCTTACTTCAGAAGCGCGCGTCCCCCTCAGCTTGTCGAAAGATGGCAGCGGGCGCGTTGCTTTGCAGAAATCTCCCGCATCGGAGTTTCATCCTCGCGGGA
>CAZZYY010000215.1:0-3550 GCA_964658475.1 uncultured Candidatus Methylacidiphilales bacterium
CGGACGCGTGTTCTACTCCGACCGGCGCTCGGAGAGCGCCGGCTACCCGTGCCTCGGCCGAAGCCCGCCCCCCGACTCAAGCGTCATTTCAGCATCGGACCGATCCCGACGAGACTGTAAGTCCGATCCTGGAGAGTCCTACAGAGCAAGCGACGCCACCGCTAAGCCCGCGAGCGCCGGGTCGTGACCAACGACTCCTTCGGCGAGCCTTTCGGCAGCAAAGGCTTGGCCGTCGCCGAACCACCCGACCCCGTGCCCGAAGTCCCATGACTCCGCCCCAGCCACCAGGCCAAGCCCGGCGAGATGAAATGCGAGGAATAAATGCCCGACAGGATGCCAATGAACATCGTCAGCGAGAAATCGTGGATCACCGGCCCGCCAAAGATCACCAGCGCAAACGTCGCTAGCAAACATGTAAAGCCCGTGATGATCGTCCGCGCCAAAGTCAGGTTCAGGCTGCGGTTGATCACCTGATAAAAGCTCCCCTTCTCGCGCAGCCGCGCGCCCTCGCGAATGCGGTCGAAGACGACGATCTTGTCGTTGATCGAATAACCCGCAATGGTCAGCAGCGCGCCCACCAGCGGCAGCGTCAACTCGCGCCCCAGCACCGCCATCACCGCCAGCGCAATCAGCACGTCGTGCAGCTGGCCCACCGCCGCGGCCAGCGCATAGGACCACTCGAAGCGCACCGCCGCGTAAACCAGAATGCCGAAGAGGCCGAGCAGCAGCGCTGTCAGCGCCTTCTCCTTCATCTCGCCGCCCACCTGCGCGCCGATGCTTTCCGATGCGCCGCCGACAAAGCCCGCATCGGGGAATTTCTGCTCCAGCAGTCGCACCGCCCGGTCGCTCTCGCCCTTTTCCGTCTCGAGGAAAAGCGCCGGCGTTCCGCCCGCGGCGTATTGCAAGTTCACGCCGCGCAGACCTTCCGCCTGCAGAACGTTCTGCAATTTTTCGATATCCACCGAATGCGTGTACGTCAGCGTCACCGCATCGCCGCCCTTGAAGTCGACGCCAAGCAACCGCTCGCCCGAGGCCTTCACCGCAATCGCCCCTGCCGCGATGACGACGAGCGACAACATGAGCCCAAGACCCCGCAGCTTGAGAAAATCGATCTTCGGCTGCTTGATGAACTGCATCATCGACAGGTACGGCTTGGGCGTCAGCGCCAGGATCCAATCGAAGGCATTCCGGCTCACCACCAGCGCGGCGAAAAGATTCGCAATGATGCCCAGCACCAGCGTGACCGCGAATCCGCGCAGCGGCCCCGTCCCCAGGTAAGCCAGCACCATGGCCGGGATGAGCGTCGTCGTGTTGGAATCGAAGATGGCACTGAACGCGCGCTCGAAGCCGGTGTCGATCGCCGTGCGCGCCGGCTTGCCGTTGGCCAGCTCGTCCCGGATGCGCTCGTAAATCAGCACATTCGCGTCCACCGCCATGCCGATCGTCAGCACGATGCCCGCGATGCCCGGCAGCGTCAGCGTGAAGTGGAATTGCGCCAGCAGCCCGAAGAGCAGCACCAAATTCACCGCCAGCGCCAGCACCGCGATCACCCCGGAGACCCGGTAATAAAACATCATGAAGCCGACCACCAGCGCCAGCGCCAGCAGCCCCGCGTCGAAGCCGCTGCGGATCGAGTCCGCGCCCAGCGAGGCATCCACCGAGTGCTCATCGAGAATCTTGACCGGGTTCTCCAGCGGATTCTCCATCACGCTCGCCAGTGATTCGCACTCCAGCTGCGTCATGTTCGCGCCGCTGATCTCGCCCTGCCCCGTCGTGATGTACTTGCTTTGATCGGTCGGCAGCCGCGGCGCGCTCTGCACCTCGCGGTCGAGCACGATGGCCATCTGCCGCCCGGGAAACTGCTCGCACATGTCGGCCATTTCCTTCGTGCCCACATCGTCGAGCTGGAACTCCACATTCGGCTGCCCCAGCGCCCCGATGCCGCGCCGCGCGTGCTGCAGGTGATTGCCCGTGATGGAAACCTTGCGGTCCACCACGATCTGCGAGACCGAGTCCTTCCCGTCCGGCCCTTTTTCCACCAGGGGCAGGATCTCGTCGTCGGTCGCGTACTGGAAGGGCAGCTTGCCGCCGTTGGCCTTCGCCGCGGCCAGGATCTCCGCGCCGTTCTCCGGCACCATCCGCAGCTCCAGCTTGGCCGAGCGCGAGATCTGGTCGCGCGTCGCCACCCGTTCCGCGCCCTGCAGGCCGGGAATCTGAATCTTGAGCCGGTTCGTTCCCTCCGGCTGGATGCTGATCTCCCGTCCGCCGAAGATATCGAGCCGCTTGCGGATCACCGAGGAAGCCTGCTCCAGCGCGCTCGGCGTGATGTTGTCCCCCTGCACCTCCAGCAGAAATTCCGTGCCGCCCTGCAAGTCGAGTCCGAGATGAATCGCCTTCTGGATCGGGAATAGCGCCAACCCGCAGGTCACCAAACTGGCCAGGATCGCGCCGAGGCCGGCGAGCCGCCGCGACCGCGCGTCCTCCGACGCCAGGTACCAGATGAAAAAGCCGATGAAACAGAACGACGCAATGAGGATGGCGATGGACATGGCTGCGGGAAAGTTAGGGTCCTACGCCTTGACGGGCTCGGTCGCGCTCGCGCGGCTGACCTTGTCGACCGCCGCCTTCTCGACCTCGATCTTCACGTTGTCGGCGATCTTCACCACGAAGGTCGTGTCCTTCACGTTCGAGATTACGCCGTGAATGCCGTTGGTCATGATGACCTTGTCGCCCGTCTTCGCGCCGCCGATTGTCTCCTTTTGCTTCTTGGCCGCGACCGATTGCGGGCGGATGAAAAGGAAATAAGCCACGCCGGCAAGTGCAGCATACGGCAGCGCCATTGCCCACCAGGGCTGTTGCGTCGCGGCGGCATCCACCGGGTTGATCGCGGTCGCAGCGTTGGTCGCATTCGTGACCTGGGCGAAGATGGCGGAAGACAGTGAGGGCATTAGCTTTTCTCTTGAAGGTACGTGGCCAGGAAATGGGTGCGAAACGAACCGAACGACCCGTCGTCCAGTGCCTTTCGGATGTCCCGCATCAGCTCCAGGTAGAAGTGCAGGTTATGCAGGCTGACCAGGACCAACGCGAGGATTTCACCCGCTTTGAATAGATGGCGAATATAGGCACGGGTGAAGTTTTGACAAGCATAACAGCCGCACCCCGGCTCCAGCGGCAGCGGGTCCAGCTTGTACTGCGCCCCGCGCAAATTCAGGTTCCCGCCGCGCGTGTAAACCGTCGCATGCCGCGCCACCCGCGTCGGCAGCACGCAGTCGAAGATGTCCACCCCGCGCGCGACCAGTTCCACCATCTGGTGCGGCTGGCCCAGGCCCATCGCGTAGCGCACCTGGCCTTCGGGCAGGTGCGGCGTGGTCACCTCCGCCGTCTTGTACATCTCCTCCTCCGGCTCGCCCACGCTCACGCCGCCGATGGCGTAACCGTCAAAGCCCATCTCGACCAGCGCCCCCGCGCACTCCACCCGCAGGTTTGCGTAACTCCCGCCCTGCACGATGCCGAAGAGCGCCTGCTCCCGCGTCGGCCGGTCCGGCTCCGT
>CAZZYY010000216.1:0-3524 GCA_964658475.1 uncultured Candidatus Methylacidiphilales bacterium
ACCGCCGCTACAATTAGAGCAGCCGATACCAGTTATCCCGCTGCCGCGCCTCGTAGCCGAGTTCGGTGATGGCTTTCTTGATCTCGTCGACGGTGAGGCGGAAGCTGGTGCCGGCGGCGCTGACGACGTTCTCTTCCATCATCACGCTGCCGTAGTCGTTCGCGCCGTACTGAAGCGCGATCTGGCCGATCTTGGGGCCCTGCGTGACCCAGCTCGACTGGACGTTGTCGAAGTTGTCGAGGAAGACGCGGCCGAGCGCCTGCATGCGCAGGTATTCGTGCGAGCCGGTGGGCGGGATGTTGCGCATCTTCGTGCCGTCGCTCTGGAAGGTCCAGCAGATGAAGGCGGTGTAGCCGCCGGTCTCGTCCTGGGCGTCACGCAGGCGGCGCAGGTGCTCGATGCGGTCGTCGATGCTCTCGACATGACCGAACATCATCGTCGCGGAACTGGAGAGCCCGAGCCGGTGCGCGATGCGCATGACCTCCAGCCACTGGTCGCTGTTGCACTTGAGCGGCGCGATGCGGTTGCGCACGTCGTCGACCAGGATTTCCCCTCCGCCGCCGGGGATGGAGCCGAGGCCGGCGTCCTTGAAGCGCGCGATGACTTCCGCCAGCGGCAGGTTGAAGACGGTGGCGAAATGGTTGAACTCGGGCGGAGAGAAACCGTGGATGTTGATTGTCGGATGGTTGGTGCGGATGTAGCGGAGCAGGTCGAGATAGTAGTCTATCGTGAGCTTCGGATGATGGCCGCCCTGCATGAGGATCTGCGTGCCGCCGATGGCTTCGAGCTCGGTGATCTTGGCGCCGATCTGCTCGTGGGTCAGGACGTAGTGGTCCTCGTCGCGCTCGGTGCGCATGAAGGCGCAGAACTTGCAGTAGACGTTGCAGACGTTGGTGTAATTGATGTTGCGGTCGATGATGTAGGTGACGATCTCATTGCCGCGGCCGTCGTAGGCGGGACCCTTGCGTTGGCGGCGGCGCGCATCGGCCAGTTCGCCCAGTTCGGTCAGCGGCGCGTAGTAGAGCTGCTTCGCCTCCTCGGGCGTGATCCGCTCGCCGGCGAGAACTCGCGTCTTGATCTCGGAATCGAGGAGCGACTGGATCATATGTATCTCAGGCGCGGGACGCGGGGCAGCCGTTCGAGTTCGACCAGAAGCGACGCGAATTTGGCGACGGCCTGTTTCTGAGGCTCGCCCAATTCGTAGCAGAGATGCTCGTTCAGGTACTTCCGTTCGAAGGCGCTTTTTGCGATGAAGTTGGCATTGGCCACGCCGGTGCGGCCGGCTTGGCGGAGTTTCTGCGCGGTCCAGAACGACTGCCAGAGCGGCAGGCGCAGCGCCCAGACGGCGAAGACGAACGGGAGCTGGGTCTGCTCGCGCCACGCTTCGCCGAGGTCGAGGTACTTTTGGTCCGGATTGGCCTGGCGATGAAGGATGGCGGGATCGCCGATGAGGAGCTGGGCGTCGGCGGGCTCGTCGGGCGAGACGTAGCGCGGCTTGAGGCGGTGGAATTTCTCCAGGACGATGCGGGTGAGTTCGACGGAGGTCTTCGAGGCGGGATCGAGCGCGACGGTCTGAATGTTGCCCAGCGCGCCGGTGTAGTTGAGGTAGACGCTGTAAACCGTGCGACGGGTGCCGATAGCGACGCCGTTGACCACCCGGTACAACATGCTGGGCGCCTCCAGGACTTCCATGAGCGGTACGAGCGCGGCTTCCAGATGGCCCTCGCGCAGATCGGCCGCAAGCCGGCTGGGCTCCAGCAGCGTGACGGGCGAGGCTATGCAGCGAGTGAGGGGCTTGGCGTTTAGGTAAGGAACCGAGCCAACGCGGACGTCGGAGGGGATGGTGACGGTCGGCGGGCTGAACCGCTCGCGCACGAGGGCGTTTTCGGCGTTTTGGTGGTGGAGTGGGGAGAGGGTGCTCATCTGCTGTAGCGGCGGTCTATGACCGCCGACGGGTCATCAATAAAGTATGGCAATTTCACCTTGGTAGGGCCACTGGGAAGCATCATCGACCAATGCCGCCCGGACGGGATTAAAACGAATGTACTCCCATTTTGAGGAGGCGGACTCGTCCGAACGCAAAAGATGATCGAAGAAAGTTTTCTGCCAATGCGGAGCAGGAACCGACTGTTCTCGCAAAGATTTTGAAAGTGAGTTCTTCAAAGATTTGATCCAAATCGAAAGGTCGGTGGTGTCTGGTAGCGCCACGAAGAAATGAAGGTGATCCGGCATCAGAACATATTTTCCGACATGGATGTCCTGAGTGAGAGCAGTTTGGCAAAATTGAACAAACGCTGAGTGGGCGTAGCCGTTTGCCAGCAGAGGTCGTCGATCATGGGTGCAAAAAGTGATGAAGAAAATCGGAGCGTTTCGATAAACAAAGTCGAGTCGGGAGAGTCGAGGTGTTCTTCGCATGGCGTCGGCGGTCATAGACCGCCGCTACAGACTGAGGGGGAACATTTGCGCGCCAATTTCTTGGCGTTGATCGCATGGAAATTTGCTCATACCAGCGTCTTCATCCGCTCCGGCAAATCGGGCATCGGTGTCAGGTCGGGCTTGGGGGATGGCCGCAGCGGCTCGTAGTAGGTGTTGCGTTGGACGGGGATGCGCCCGGCTTCGCGGATGGCGCGCTCGAGCTGGGCGACTTGCTGGCCTTGCGGGGTCTTGCTGCCGGCCATGTGGAAAATGCGCTCCTGCTGGATGGTGCCATGCAGGTCGTCCACGCCGAAGCTGAGCGCCACCTGCGCGGTGGGCAGGCCGAGGCTGACCCAGTAGGCGGTGATGTGGTCGAAGTTGTCGAGGTAGAGCCGCGCGATGGCGAGATTGCGCAGGTCCTCGAACGCAGAGGCGCGGCCGAGACCGAGGTGCGAGAGCTTGTTGTTATCGGGCTCGTAGGCGAAGGGGACGAGGGCAGTGAATCCGTGCGTCTCGTCCTGCAGCTCGCGCAGGCGGCGCAGGTGGTCGACGCGCTGGGCCAGCGTCTCGACGTGGCCGTAGAGCATGGTGCAGGTGCTGCGCTCGCCCATCTGATGCCAGGTGCGGTGGACCTCCAGCCATTCCGCGGCGCTTTCCTTTCCGCGGCAGAGCTTGTCGCGCACCTCGGGGTCGAAGATTTCCGCGCCGCCGCCGGTGAGGGAGCCGAGTCCCGCAGCGCGGAGGATTTCCAGCGTTTCACGCAGTGGCTTCTTCGCGATGCGCTCGGCCAAGTGCCGAATCTCGATGGCGGTGAACGCCTTGATCGTCAGGTCGGGGCAGGCCTCGCGCAGGCCGCGGATGAGGTCGGTGTAGTAGGTGAAGGGGAGCTTGGGATGCAGGCCGCCGACGATGTGGACCTCGGTCGCGCCGCGGGCGTAAGCGTCCGCGCACTGGCGCACCATGTCGTCGATCTCGAGGGTGAACTGGCCTTCCTTCTCGTGCGGGCGGCGGGCGAAGGCGCAGAACTGGCAGCTCAGGATGCAGACGTTGGAGTAGTTGAGGTAGAGATTGAGGACGTAGGTGGCGACGTTGCCGTTCTTGCGCTCGCG
>CAZZYY010000217.1:0-3517 GCA_964658475.1 uncultured Candidatus Methylacidiphilales bacterium
CCGGCATCGGCCCGATGCCGGAGGGAGCGCAGCGACCGGAATGCCTTCCTGCCTTTAAGAGCGCGAAAGCCCACGCGCTCTTATCTTGTCCGGTCGGCGAGCGTCCCCTCTCGCGGGTTGACACCAAGGCTGGCTCCAAGGAACGTTGACCATGGTTACGCGGCTGCTCCACACCCGGTATCGCGTCGACGATCTCGACCGCATGGCGAAGTTCTACACCGAGGTGCTCGGGCTCAAGGAAATCTCGCGCCACACCTCGCCGCGCGGTTCCACCCTGGCCTTCTTCCAGACGCCGCAAGGCGAGGGAATGATCGAGCTTTGCCATTATCCCAAAAGCGGCCCGGTCCACGTTCAGCCCGATTTGACCCACCTCGCCTTCGCCGTGGAAGATCTCGAGGCGTTCGCGCAGGAAGCCGCGGCGAAAGGCTACCCCTTGAGCGACGGCCCGACGGTCACCAGTTCCGGCAGCAAGATCGGCTTCATCGACGCGCCGGAGGGCTACGAGATCGAGCTGATCGAAAAGAAGGCACAAGCGCCGCAATGAGAACCTGCCGCCTCGCCGCCAGTCTGCTCGCCGCCGACCTGGGCCGGCTGGAGCAGGAGGTGCAGCGGGCCGAGACTGCCCTGGTCGATTCCATCCACATCGACGTGATGGACGGCCATTTCGTCCCCTACTTCGCGCTCGGCGCGGAAGTCGTTCAGTCGGTGCGGCGCTTGACGAGGCTTCCGCTCGAGGTCCACCTCATGATCCAGCAGCCGGATCGCTATGCCCGCGCCTTCGTCGAGGCCGGCGCCGACCTGCTGATCGTCCACCTCGAGGCCTACCATCAGCCGCAGCGCACGCTCCGCACCATCCGCGACATGGGCTGCCAGGCCGCGCTCGCGATCAATCCCATGACCCTGGTGGAAAAAACCTACGCCCTGCTCGACGAGATCGACCAGCTGCTCTGCATGTCGGTCAATCCCGGCTTCATGGGCCAGCCCTTCATCATCGAGGTGCTGGAAAAGGTGCGGCTTGCGCAGGCCTATCGCGACAAGAACCATCTTTCCTACGACATCTCCGTCGACGGCGGCGTGACGGACGAGACCATCGGCCCGTGCGTCACCGCCGGCGCCAACCAGGTCGTCGTCGGCCGCCCCATCTTCGCGCACAAGGACGCCTGCGACGCCACCCGCCTCCTCCGCGCGCGCGCCAACGAGGTCGGGGCAGGAGGGTGAGGATTGAAAGTCGATGAAACTCCAGATTCTTGAATCGGTTTTCCGTGCCCTAAATAATGTCCAGGCGGAATATCTCGTGGTGGGCGGAGTGGCCGTGATCGGTCATGGGCATATTCGCATGACCAACGATCTCGATCTCGTTCTGAATCTATCTTCGGAACGTTTGCCCGCAGCCTTGGAAGCATTGGCCTCAACAGGACTTCGTCCAAGGGCTCCGGTGCCCATTTTGGATTTTGCTAATCCGACGTTGAGGGCACGTTGGCGGAGCGAGAAAAATATGGTCGTCTTCAATCTCTTTAATCCAGCCGACCACGAATTTGTCGTCGACGTGTTCGTAACCGAGCCCTTTGACTTCAAACTGGAATACAGTAGGGCGAAGTTTCAGGAGATTGCGCCGGAGGTTTTTGTCCCCTTGGTCTCGATCGAACGTTTGATCATGATGAAGCGCGAAGCGGGGCGATCACACGATTTGACGGACATCAAACAGCTTGAGATCATCCAGTCGCTTAACCATGAAACGTGAACAAAAAAGCGAGGAATGGCCCGTCTCTTGGGAGGCCAATGACCGGGCTCGTCTTCGGGACAACCTGAAGTTGAGTTTTCGAGAAAAGCTCCAATGGCTGGAGGGGGCAACCGACTTCGCAAACCGCCTTCGAAACGCGCCCACCCGCACCATGGAAGAAGTGCAGGCTGTTTACAGCGCGAAGCGGATGTGAACCTCTCGCAGCGGTCGATTTGCCTGGGCTAAATTCCAATCACGTCGGCGGATTATCCTCCCCTTCCTCCTCCGTCAAAAACTTCCGCAAGCCAATGATATTCCGGATGGGACGGCCCACCGCCCATTTTCCGTTGAGGAAAGCCGCCAGTTCCTCGCGCGTGGCGAGCAGGCGCCCGATCTGACCGTTGGGCGGGCTTTTCCAGAAGGCATGCCAGCCATCGCGATAGCGGTGCAGGTCGAAGGGAATTTCCGCCGGCGACAGGTAAACCGATTGACCCTCGGTCATGTCGTAGCACCGTTGCGCCAGCGTGGGGTATGTCTTCTCGACTGAGATGATACTTCCTCCTTGGTTGGTTTGCTCAAGTAAGCACCTGACGTGCCACTCAGGTCGTAGCCTGATGAGGTGCAGGTAAGCGCTTCGCGCAGGGCCGCGGCCCGGCGCAAGCGTGCTTTCAGTAGCCATCGGGCGCCGCTTTGGTACAATCGACGGTTCCATGCCGGTCCCGTCGAACATCCGTAATTTCTGCATCATCGCCCACGTCGACCACGGCAAGACGACCCTCTCCGACCGCCTCCTGCAGACCACCAACACGATCAGCACCCGCGTGCTGACCGACCAGCATCTCGACTCGATGGACCTCGAGCGCGAGCGCGGCATCACGATCAAGGCGCACCCGGTCTCGATGAACTACCGGGCCAAGGACGGCAAGGATTACCTCCTCAACCTCATCGACACGCCCGGCCACGTCGATTTCGCCTATGAGGTCTCGCGCAGCCTCTCCGCCTGCGAAGGCGCGCTGCTCATCATCGACGCAGCCCAAGGCGTCGAGGCCCAGACCGTGGCCAACGTCCACCTCGCCAACAAGCAAGGCCTCAAGCTCATCCCCGTCATCAACAAGATCGACCTGCCCAATGCGGACATCGAGACGGTCAAGAAGCAGATCGAGGACGTGCTCGCGATCCCGGCCGAGGAAGCCATCCTCGCCAGCGCGAAGAACGGCATCGGCATCGATGAAATTCTCGAGGCCATCGTCGCCCACATCCCGCCCCCGCCCGATTTCGCCGACGGCCTGACCCGCGCGCTGGTTTTCGATTCCCTCTTCGATACCTACCGCGGCGTCGTCACCTACGTCCGCGTCTTTTCCGGCGAGCTGCGCGCCGGCACGCCCATCCTCCTCATGGGCTCGAACTCCACCTATGGCGTCAAGGAGGTCGGCAACTTCACCCCCAAGATGAACAAGACCGAGGCGCTGCTGCCCGGCCATGTCGGCTATCTCATCGCCAACATCAAGACCACGCAGGAGGTGAAGATCGGCGAGACCATCACCAATTCCCAGCGCCCCGCGCCCGAGCAACTGCCCGGCTTCAAGCACATCACCCCGATGGTCTTCAGCGGCATCTATCCCATCGACACGGGCGACTTCGAGGCGCTCAAGGCCGCGATGGGCAAGCTGCAGCTCAACGACGCGGCGCTCACCTACACCGCGGAAAGCTCCGTCGCGCTCGGCTTCGGCTTCCGCTGCGGTTTCCTCGGCCTGCTGCACATGGAGATCGTGCAGGAGCGGCTCCGGCGCGAGTACC
>CAZZYY010000218.1:0-3501 GCA_964658475.1 uncultured Candidatus Methylacidiphilales bacterium
CCTCTGCGAAATGATTCTGAGAACACGCGTCCGGAACTGACCGCCGCTGGGACAGCGGCGGCTACCCTGCGATGTCCACGAGTTTCGGCTCAACCCGCCGCGCTCGGCCCACCCAGCAGCCCGATCAGAATTCCCAGGATGAAAACAAGCGTCCCGCCCACCACGACCTGAAAGGTCGCGGAGAGCACGGGCGTTTCCATGAACCGATGACGGATCCAGGTGATGATCGCCAGCTCGATGGCCACGATCACCACGGCGATGCCCATGGCCATGCGGAAATTGGCGATCAAAAACGGCAGCGTATGCCCGATGCCGCCCGCCGTGGTCATCAGGCCGCAGATGGCGCCGCGGGCCAGTGGCTGGCCGCGACCGCTCAGCACGCCATCGTCGGAAAGCGCCTCGGCGAAGCCCATGCTCACGCCCGCGCCGACGGAGGCGGCCAGCCCGACGATGAAGGCGTCCCAGCTTTTGCTCGTGGCGAAGGCCGCCGCGAAGACCGGCGCCAGCGTCGAGATCGACCCGTCCATCAACCCCACCAGGCCGGGCTGCACGATCTGCAGGACGAAGCGGCGCTTCTCCGAGTCGTCCTCCCGCGCGCGCGCGCCCGAGGCTTTCGCCTTCTCGTCCATCTCCTCCGCCAGGTCGTAGTGCCTGCTCTCCTCCGCCTCGAGGTCGCCGAGCAACTGGCGCACGCCGGCATCGGTGGTCTGCGCAATCGCCGCGGCGTAGAAGTCGCGCGCCTCCTGCTCCATCACTTCGACCTCGCGCCGGATGAGCGAGACTGTCAGGTTCGCGGTCAGCCAAAGCGGTTTGCGCGTGATGAAGCCGCGCACGTCCTGGCGGCGGATGAGCGGAATGTGCTCGCCGAACTTTTCGCGGTAGAGGCTGATCAACCG
The DNA here is from genome assembly GCA_964658475.1 of uncultured Candidatus Methylacidiphilales bacterium. Lineage (GTDB taxonomy): Bacteria > Verrucomicrobiota > Verrucomicrobiia > Methylacidiphilales > UBA1321 > JABDGH01. Next base: position 897 of record CAZZYY010000218.1, read on the forward strand.
GTGGCGATGCCCGTTTTCCTCGTCCCGCATCGCGCGCAGCGATTCGGCCGTCGCCGGATACTGTTTGCCGATGCGCTCGGCGAGGTCGGCGTAGATGCGGCCGTCCTCCTCCTCGGACTGGATGGCGAGCGCGAGAATCTCGTTCGGCGCGAGTTCCTTTAACGTTTTTGCCACGCCTCAGGTCTCCTGCACGGAGTTCAATAACTTGACCATGCCGGCGTGGGCCAGCACAACATCCGGGTCGCGCTGGATGGCGTTATGATAATTCTGGGCGAAGCCGAGACCGTCATTGTACGGCGTGAGCAGCTCGCGCGTGCGCGTGACGAAGTCCTTCACCTCGTCCGGCGTGATGGGCGCGTTGCGCTGGCCCAGCCGCTCGTCCAGGATGACGATGAATTCCGAGAGGACGCGCAACCAGGCAAACCAGGGATCGCCCATGACCAGCTTGAAGAACGTGGCCGGCGACTCGATCTTGCCGAAGGACGCCTCGTAGCCCACGCGCTCCGAATCGAGCAGCGTCTTGTGCAGCGCCAACAACGCCTTACTGAGCTGGGCCAGTTGTTGGCGGGATTCGTCCGGCATGCTTTCTAGGCTGCCCCATACATCTCGGAAATCAACCATCGTAGTTCCCGCACCTCGACCGCCGAGAGCGCGCCCCTCTTCGCGATCAGCCGTGTCTTGCTCACGGTGCGAATCTGATCGACCGCGATGTCGGCCGGCTTTCCTTGGCACCTGACCCGCAGCCTGCATCGCCAGGCGGGCCGCAGCTTGGTCGCGAGCGGACAGATCACCACCGTTTCCAGCGCGGCATTCAATTCATCGCGGCTGACGATGACGACCGGGCGGATCTTGGCAGTCTCACTGCCGCGGGTGGGATTGAGGTCCGCCCGGTAAACGCCGTATCGATCAAAGCGCATCGAGGCCATCGCCGATTGCCGTTTCGAGATCGCTCCACTCGTCGCGCGCCTTCGCCATTGCGGCGGCGGTTTCCTTCCAGGAAAGCTTCTTTGATTTCTCCGCGCGAAGCGTGATCGCGTTCTCGCCCGGCTCGACGATCACGACGTCACTGAAGCCGTAGCGGGCAAGCAGTTCGGCGGGCAAACGAATTCCGCGCGAATTTCCAATGCGCGAGATCTTCAGCTTCATGTTATTACAGTAAGCACTCGGCTCATCTCCTTGTCAACCTTAACGCCGTGTCTAGGGATCGCGCCGAGCCGACCCAAAACGCCTCTTGCGCGACTTGCCTCCTCGCCTACTGTAGGAGGCACGGGGAGCCCGCGGGGGCTGAGAGGTCCTGCCGATGCGGGACGACCCGATGAACCTGATCCGGATCATGCCGGCGGAGGGAGGGGGGTACTGTCGTGCCCGCCGATTCCTTCCCCACGTGGCCGGTGACTTTGGAAACGAGACCATGATCCAGCCCTTGAATTCGACCGAGCCGATCGTCAAAACACGCAAGCCCTCGCGCAGCAAGTTTCTCCGCAGCGTCACGAAGCCGTTCCCGAATTCGAGCAAGGTTCACGTCACCACCCCTGGCTCCGGTCTCGCGGTGGCCATGCGCGAAGTCGCGCAGGCGCCGACCAAGGATTTCCAGGGCCAGGTGACGCAAAATCCCCCGCTGCGCGTCTACGATACGTCGGGCCCTTACACGGACCCGGCGGTGAAGATCGACATCCGCGCCGGGCTCGCGCCGCTGCGGCTGCCGTGGATCATGCAGCGCGGCGATACCGAAAGCTATGCCGGCCGCGAGGTGCAGCCGCGCGACAACGGTTACCTCACCGCCGGCCATGCCGAATACGCCAGCCGCAGGGAAACGCGCGGCGCGCTCGATCCCTTCCCCGGCCTCAAGCGCGCGCCGCGGCGGGCGGCGAAGGGCGGTAACGTTTCGCAAATGCATTACGCGCGTCAGGGCATCATCACGCCGGAGATGGAGTATATCGCCACGCGCGAGACGCTCGGGCGCGAACTGGTGGCGGAAAACGCGTCGCGGACCTCGCCCGGGTTTCAGCATCCGGGGCAGGCCTTCGGCGCCCGCGTGCACAAGCGGCTCATCATCACGCCGGAATTCGTGCGCGAGGAAGTGGCCGCCGGCCGCGCCATCATCCCCGCCAACGTCAATCATCCCGAAAGCGAGCCGATGATCATCGGACGCAATTTTCGCGTGAAGATCAACGCGAACATCGGCAACTCCGCCGTGGCTTCCTCAATCGAGGAGGAAGTGGAGAAGATGACGTGGGCGATCCGTTGGGGTGCCGACACCGTGATGGATCTTTCCACGGGGAAGAACATCCACGAGACGCGCGAGTGGATCATCCGCAACTCGCCCGTGCCCATCGGCACCGTGCCAATTTATCAGGCGCTGGAAAAGGTCGGCGGCCGCGCGGAGGAACTGACGTGGGAGCTTTACCGCGACACGCTGATCGAGCAGGCGGAACAGGGCGTCGACTACTTCACCATCCACGCCGGCGTCCTGCTGCGTTACGTGCCGATGACCGCCTCGCGCCTGTGCGGCATCGTCAGCCGCGGCGGCTCCATCCTCGCGAAGTGGTGCCTGGCGCATCACCAGGAGAATTTTCTCTATACGCGCTTCGACGAGATTTGTGAG
>CAZZYY010000219.1:0-3490 GCA_964658475.1 uncultured Candidatus Methylacidiphilales bacterium
CGTGGTGACCTACGACCACGTCGGCGAGGTGCTGCTGCAGGAGGCGCTGAAGGAACTGCATCTCGACGGCGAGGTCTCGTTTCTCAAGAACAACATCGATCACTACACGAGCGCGACCTTTGGCTGCCACGAAAATTACCTGCTCAATCGTGACGCGCCGTTGACGCGGCGCAATGTCGACACGCTGCTGACCTTCCTGGCGTTGCGCATCCTGATGGTGGGTGCAGGGCGGGTGGGGATCACGCTGGCCCCGCGGCGTTACGGGCGCACGGACGGCGGCGACTTCGTGCCCTACCAAATCTCGCAACGGGCCGATTTCATCCAGACCGACATCTACGAGTGGGTGCAGTTCAACCGCGCGCTGATCAATGCGCGGGACGAGCCGCTGGCCGATTATCGGCGTTTTCGCCGCCTGCACCTGCTCCTGGGCGACTCGAACCTGCTGCCGTTCAACAACGCGTTGAAGGTGGGCGCGACCGCGCTGATGCTCGATTTGCTGGAGGCCGACGCGTTGCCCACGCTCGCGCTGGAACAGCCGGTCGATGTCATGCGCAAGCTGTCGCACCAGCCGAACGGGCCGTGGCAGATCACGCTGGCCGACGGGCGGAGCTGCTCGGCGCTGGACGTACTGGAGGAATTCCTGCAGGCGGCCGGTTCCGGGAGGATCGAGCTGGATGCGGACGGCAAGTGGACGATCGAGGCGTGGCGCCTAACGCTGGACAAGCTGCGGCACGATCCGCTGGCGCTGATCGGCAAGGTGGACTGGGTCACGAAGCAGTTCCTGCTGCAATCGTTCGTGGACGCGGAAAAGATCACCTGGCGCGACAGCTGGCTCGAGAGCCTGGACTTGGAATATCACAACCTGAATCCGGCGAAGTCGCTGCTGGCCGGGTTGCCCGGAACGGCGTTGAAAGACCAGGGGCTGCCCCATCTGCCGAAGCGCGACTTCTTCACCCAGCCGCCGCCGGACACGCGCGCGAATTTACGAAGCGAGGCGATGCGCACGATCCTGAACAAGAAGCTTAGTTACGTGATCGACTGGGACCTGATCTATATCGGCGAGGGGAAGCAGATCCATCTCGACGATCCATTCGTGCACGACATCAAGACGCTGCATTCCTTTCGACCGATCGATCACAAGTAAGGGCGGAGAACGGCGGTTCGTTTCGCGCGGCGGCCTGCCTCCATTAGTGGTGCGCGATGATCGGCCAGTGGAACCACGTGGCGAGCACGTCGTCGAACCAGCGGGCGCCAAAATAACCGGCGAGGAGTGCCTCGTCGAAGTCGGAAAGGCCAAAGGCGTGCGCGCAGAAATCCGCGCAAATGCGGGCACCCACGCCGTGGCCGCCGGTGGTGAATCCGCCGCGGAAAAGCTCGCCGGGGGATTCGCCAAAGCTTTCTTTCAGAACCGCGCGATGCCGGGCGGAGACCGGATTGGCGATGACGAAGCGCACGGCTTTCGGCGTCACCGCCGGCACCCCCACCATGGCGAGGACGACGCTGTCATCGGCCGTAAAGCGGGCGGCATTGTTCACAAGATTATAGAGGATGCGGTCAAGCGAGGAGAACTCGAGGCACGATTCGCAAAGGGTGCCCGTGTAGTGGCAGCGCAAGTCGACGTGCACCGGGTGCTCGACGCCGTTGAATTCGGGCTGCGACCATTTCTCCACCAGCAGACCCACGTCGTGATCCTTCGTGCAGCTGTCGGCCGCGAACCGGTCGGGATCGAGGTCAGCCACGCAATTACGCATGATTTTGAGGTGATCGCGAACGAGGAAATAAATGGTCTGCAGGCCATCGATGCGATGAGGCGCCGCCTCAAGCAACTGCAAGCGAAACGAAAGCGCTTGATACGCGCCGCCTCGCAGATCGTGCACGAGCCGCTGCACCCCGGCGGGGTCGGCGCGGCCCGCCGCGGTGGCATGACCAAGATGGGACATGGCCAGCGCGAGATTTCGGTGATGCTCGGAATGGACGAAGTGCTCGAGCACGTCCCGGAAGGCACGGCCTGCGACGTGAGCGCTCCGCAACGGCAGATACAGCTCCAGCAGGCTCTGGTAGGCGCGGTGCAGGAGGTCGCAGTCCTCGCGCGCGAAGGCGTCCAAGGTCACGCGCTCCTGTTGGCCTCGGTAGCGAAAGGGGTTGCGGCTTTCCAGCCGGTCGGGGCCGAGGGAGAGAATGTCCTGGTCCGTCAAACGATATGTGCTCATGCGGTTCGCGGGTGTCTCACTCGCCCGCTCTATGTGACTAGGTTATATCGGTTTTCCTGATCTTTGCTTTATAATACGGCGGTAAGTACGACGGTGGAGCGCTGTCTCCCGCCCCATCCTTGGCGCGTTTGTGCGGGCGCTTGCCTTGCCAACCCACGGTGGCGTCGCTAGGCTTGACCCCTTATGTTACGCGCCGGAATCGTCGGTCTGCCCAATGTCGGGAAAAGCACGCTCTTCAACGCAGTCACCCGGACGCGTAAGGCGCAGGCGGCCAATTATCCCTTCTGCACGATCGATCCCAACACCGGAATCGTGACGGTGCCGGACGAGCGGCTGCAAAAGCTCTCCGACCTCTCGAAGTCGCACAAGCTCGTCCCGGCCGCGTTCGAGTTCGTCGACATCGCGGGTCTGGTCAAGGGTGCCAGCGAGGGCGAGGGGCTGGGCAACCAGTTCCTGACGCACATCCGGGAAGTGGACGCGATCATCCAGGTGGTGCGCTGTTTTGAGGACGACGACATCCATCACGTGAGCGGCACGGTCGACCCGGTGCGGGACATCGAGGTGATCACGACGGAGCTGGTGCTGGCCGATCTAGGCGCAATCCAGAAGCGCAAGGAGAAGAACCAAAAGGGCGCACGCAGCGGCGACAAGGTGGCCAAGGCGGAGCTGGAGCTGATGACGAAGCTCGAGCCGCACCTCGATTCCGGCAAGCCGGCGCTGATGCTGGAGCTTTCCCCGGACGAGAAGGCGCTGATGAAAAGCTTCTTCCTGCTCACGAGCAAGCCGACGCTTTTTGCCTGCAACGTGGCGGAAGGCGAGCTGGCGAATCCGGATGCGAACCAGCATGTGCAGGCGGTGCGCGCGTACGTGAAGACGCACCTGGCGACGGAGGCGGTGGTGATTTCCGCGCAGATCGAGTCCGATCTCGTGGACCTGAGCGAGCCGGAGCAGAAAGAGTATCTCGAGAGCCTCGGCGTGAAGGAGTCGGGCGTCGGGGCGCTCATCCGCGCGGCGTATCATCTGCTCGGCCTGCGCACCTACTTCACCACGGGCGAGAAAGAAACACGCGCGTGGACGATCCACATCGGCGACAAGGCGCCCGCCGCCGCCGGTGTCATCCACTCCGATTTCGAGCGCGGATTCATTGCCGCCGAATGCACCGCTTACGAAGAGCTGATCAAGCTCGGCAGTTTCGCCAAGGCGCGCGAGGCGGGCCGCCTGCGCATCGAAGGCAAGGAGTACGTCGTGCAGGACGGCGACGTGCTCGAGTTCCGGTTTAA
>CAZZYY010000220.1:0-3465 GCA_964658475.1 uncultured Candidatus Methylacidiphilales bacterium
TGGCGCGTTGGTTCTTCGTGGTGGGGGGCGCGTCGGGCACGCTGGCCAAGACGATCTCGGCCTACGACATGGCGTTTTCCGACGCGATCTACGGCAAGGGCGAGCGCTACGTGAGCCAGACGCGGCTGCACAACATGCTCGACTACGAGTTCGCGCTGCTGCTGGAGCGGCTCAACGCCAAGCGCGGCAAGGAGACTTCCTTCTTCGTTTTCGCGGACACGGTTTCGGCGCGGAATTATCTCGGCACGAACGAGTGCCACGGCTGGCTGGGCATCAAGTTCCAGAGCGAGCCGACGGCGCACCCGAGCGAGATCATCATTCACGTCAACATGCTGGACAAGTCGAACCTGCAGCAGCAGGAGGCGCTCGGCATCATCGGCGTGAACCTGACCTACGGCGCGTTCTACCTGCACGAGGAGCCGGAAAAGCTGATCACCTCGCTGCTCGACGGGCTGTCGCTGGCGCGGATCGAGGTGGACATGATCAAGTTCCGCGGGCCGGCGTTTCAGCTGGTGGACAACCGGCTCATGGCGCTGCAATTGGTCGAGCAGGGCTTGTCCAACGCGGCGCTGATCGGGCCGAATGGCGACGTGCTCCAGCCCTCGGAGGTGCTGCACAAGAAGCCGATCCTGGTGGAGCGCGGCAGCTTCCGGCCGGTCACGTATGTGAATCTCGACATGCTCGACGGCGCGCGCACGCAGTTCCTGCGCGATGCGGAGGTGAAGGAGGACGCGATCGTGGAGCTGATGGAAATCACGATGCGCAACCTGCTCAGTTCCGGTTCGATCGATCATCGCGACTTCCTGGCTCGCGCGGACACGATCAACGCGGTGGGCAAGATGGTGCTGATTTCCAATTACGCGGAGTACTACAAGCTGGCGGCCTATCTGCAGCGCTACACGAAGAGCCGCATCGGGATCGTGCTGGGGGTGCCAAACATCAAGGAACTCTTCGACACGAAGTACTACGATTCGCTGGAGGGCGGCATCCTCGAATCGTTTGGGCGGCTCTTCAAGAACGACCTGAAGCTCTATGTCTATCCCTATCACGATCCGCAGCTGGACGAGACGATCCAGGCGCACGAGGTCGAGGTGCCCGAGCACCTGGGCCACCTCTTTCGCCACCTGATGGAAAACGGCTACATCGAGGGCATCGAGAAGTATCACGAGGAATATCTGGGCATCTTTTCCCGCGCGATCCTGCAAATGATCCGGGACAAGAACATCTCCTGGGAAAAGATGGTGCCGCCCGAAGTGGCGGCGTGCATTCGCGAGCGCCAGTTCTTCGGGTACGAAGGCAGCTGATTCCGCGCAGGAACGAGAGCGCCATCTCTTTTATGAACACGCAAAAAACCTACGCGGGCATCGCCTCCGTACTCGGGCTGGTCATCGTGGCGGTCGTCATCGTGCTGCTCTTTTTCACTGCCACGGTGGAAACGGGCGATGTGGGCGTCGTCACCAATTTCGGCAAGGTGACCGGGACGGTGCTCGATTCCGGCTGGCATATCGTCGGGCCGGTGGACCACGTCACCGATGTGAGCATCCGCACGATCACGACCCAGACGGATGCGGAATGCTTCTCCTCGGACCTGCAGGAGGTGAAAATCACGCTGGCCGTGCAGACGCGGATCACGAAGGAGAACGCCTCGAAGATCTACCAGAACTACGGCATCGAATACATGAGCCAGGCCATGCCGAAGATCCTCGACGCGCTCAAGGCCGAGACGGCCAAGTACGAGGCGGCGGAGATCATCGCGAACCGCGACAAGATTCGGAGCGAGGCGCTGAAAGCGGCGTCGGGGCGGCTGCAGGATTTCGTGGAGGTGCAGGATCTTTCCATCGTCAACGTCTCGTTCTCCGACGATTACGAGAAGGCGATCGAGGCCAAGCAGGTCGCGCAGCAGCGGGCGGAGCAGGCGAAGTACGAACTGCAGCAGGCGCAGATCGAGGCAGACAAGAAGGTGGCGGAAGCGAAGGGTGAGGCGCAGGCCATCGAAATCCGCGGCGACGCGCTGGCGAAGAACCCGGAAGTGATCAACCTGGAGTTGATCAACAAGTGGGACGGCAAGGCGCCCGACACGCTGGTGACCAGCGGCGGCACAAGCAGCGCGGCATCGATCGTCCTGCCGCTCTCGCACAAATAATCTCCATGCCGACCAAGCCGGTGATCGAACTCGAAGCGAAGCGCGACCGCGGGGTGACGCCGCGCTTCCTGATTATTCTCGGCGCGGTTCTGCTGGCCGCTTTTTTCACGCTATTGCTCGTCGGATTCGAGAACGTGCTGGCGCTTTTTCGTTATCGGGTGACCCTGTTGCTGGTTCTCGGCCCGGTCGTGGTGGTGTTCTTCTGGTGCGTGTGGCGGGCGCTGCGGCCGCGCCGTTGATCACCGGGAGCTTGGCGGGACGAGCGCGCCGAGCAGCGGCCGGCGCCACGCCTGCGCCTGGGGATCGTAGGCTCCGAAGCCGGAGCAGAATTCCCAATAGCTCCAGCCGATGCCGAGGTTTTCCGCAGTGCGCGCGCAGCAGGCGGTCCAGCGGGCGCGGCTGGCCATGTCGCCGGTGTTGTAGCTGCCGAACTCGCCGAGGAAGAGCGGGCGATGATGCGCCTGGGCCCAGTCGAACGCTGCGTTGAAGTCGTGGGCGATGACGGCTTTTTGGGCGTCGGTTCCGGCCCATTTTGTTCCGAGCCATTTCTGGCTTTCCGGGCCGATCCAGCTGGCGCCTTGGTGCGTGAATTGCATGGGCAGGTAATAATGAAACGTGGCGAGCAGGTGCTGATCGAACTCGGGCAATTGAAGATCGGGCAGGCGGCTAAAGCTGTTCCATTGTACGGGTCCGACGACGATGGTGCGGGTTGGATTGGTTGGGCGAACGACGGCCAGTGCGCGCGGGATGAGCGCGTTCCACTTCGCGGCGGTAAGCGGATCGTGCGGCTCGTTCACCAATTCGAAGAGCACCTCGTCAGGCTCGTGTTGATAGTGCTCGGCGATTTGCTTCCAGATCGCGACGAAACGGTCGGTGTATCGGTCCGGCTCCTTCAGGAGGCCCGGATCGGTGTGGTAATCGAGGATGGTGTTGAGGTGGTTGTCCTTGGCATTCGTCACCACCCAGTCGATGCGCTCGAAGAATTTGGGTTCGATGGTGTAGCCGGGCGCCGGGCCGGCGTGGTCGACCCAGTCGATCGGCACGCGGATGGTGTCGAATCCGGCTTGGCGAATGATCGGGAAATAGCCGGTTTGCAGCACCACGCCCCATTGTCCCTCATGCGGTGTTTCCAAGGCGTTGCCGAGGTTGATGCCGCGCAGGATCATTGGGTCGGCGTGCAGGGCGAACGACGACAGCGCGAGGGCGAGGAGCAGCCGGTGCACGACGGATGGATAGCATGTGGCGGCCGAGGGTCCCAGATCGTTCGCGGGAAGGCAGGGAGGCATTCCGCTCGCGTTGCTCGCTCCGGGATCGGGCCGATC
>CAZZYY010000221.1:0-352 GCA_964658475.1 uncultured Candidatus Methylacidiphilales bacterium
TCCGAGTACAACACGCGTCCGCAACCGACAGCCCCAGCGCGCGGAATCGGCCGCCCGCCCGCTCCAGCTCGAAAAGACATTCCGGTCGCTGCGCCCCCTCCGCCATCGAGCCGATGCCGGCTACCGAAAACACCAGCCCTTTCCGATCTTCCATAGCTTCGTTCCAACTCCAACACGTGCGGAACCCAACGGCCTTCTGCAGCGGCGGTCTATGACCGCCGGCTCAACCCAATAAGCATTCTCACCCCCCAAGCCCAACGCCCATGATCCGACGATCGCCCAGGCATGCCTTGCGCGAAGCGCGGCAGCCGCCGCCCTCCGTCAGGTAGCCGGCGCTCTCCGAGCGCCGGTC
>CAZZYY010000221.1:362-3451 GCA_964658475.1 uncultured Candidatus Methylacidiphilales bacterium
GTCCGAGTACAACACGTGTCCGCAACCGACAGCCCCAGCGCGCGGAATCGGCCGCCCTCCCGCTCCAGCTCGAAAAGACATTCCGGTCGCTGCGCCCCTCCGCCATCGGGCCGACGCCGGCTACCTCGAACCTCAGATCGCCTCCTCCACATTCCACCACTTCGACAGCCGCGGCTGCGCCATGCGTGGAAAGCCGTTGCCCGGCGCGGTGTAGTGCGACGTGTCATTAAAAAGCATCAGTCGCGCGCGGCTCGGATCGCGAAAATCGATGACGTTCAGCGCCGCCGGCTGCTGGTCGAGATGATCCCGATACCGCCGCGGATCGAAGCCGAGCAGCGAGCTCAGGATCAGCCGGATCGTGGCCTTGTGCGAAACGGCGATGATCTGCTGCTCCGGATGCGCCCGCACCATGTCCACCAGTTCAGGCAGCGCGCGGGCCGTCACGGCCAGACCGCTTTCCCCTCCGGCCGGGGCAAAGGTGAACGGATCGCTCTCCCACTCATCGGCCTCTACCGGCCACGCCGCCTCCACCTCCTGCCGCGTCATCCCCTCCCAGTGCCCGTGCGAAATCTCGCGCAGGCCGGGCCGGGGCATCACCTCGAGCCCGTGCGGCCCCGCCAGGATGCGCGCGGTCTCCAGCGTGCGCGACATGTCCGACGCATAAACCGCGGCGATCTTTTCGAGCGACAGCCGCTCCGCCAGCCGCAAAGCCTGCGCGCGGCCCTCGTCGGAAAGCTTCACGTCGGTCGAGCCGGCGAAGCGGTCCTCCGCCGTCAGCAGGGTCGCACCGTGACGGACGAGGAAGATGCGCGTGTTCTTCATCGTCAAAAAAATTGGCCCAGCCGCGCCGCCGTGTCGAGCCATGGGCATGGAAATAGCTGACGCGAGTGCTGGCAAGCCCTTAGTCTTATGTTCATGGCCCTCTCCTCCCTTGACGACGATCGCCGGCGCGTGGACGCGGAGGTGGATCAGATTGCGGCACGGCTCAGCGCCATGCGCCGCCATTTGCACGAAAATCCGGAGCTTAGTTCGCGTGAATTTGCCACCACCAGCTACGTCGCGCAGCAGCTCGCCGGCGCTCGGGTCAATCACCGGCTGGCGCGCGGCAAGCGTGGCGTCGTCACCGCCATCGCGCGTTCGCGTCGCCCGCGCGGACCCGTCGTCGCTCTCCGCGCCGATATCGACGCCCTGCCGATCGCCGAGGAAAACAAGGCGCCCTATCGCTCCCGCCAGCCCGGCGTCATGCACGCCTGCGGCCATGACGCGCACACCGCCATGCTCCTCGGCGCCACGCTCGCCCTCCATCGCGCGGGGCCGCTTGACGTCGGCTGGCGCAGCATCTTTCAGCCGGAGGAGGAAGTCGGCCACGGGGCGCGCAGCCTCGTGCGGCAGGGCGCGCTCGAGGGCGTGCAGTCGATCCTCGCCTTCCACGTCGATCCCACCTTGCCCGTCGGCCAGGTCTGCATCACCGCCGGCCCACAGACCGCCTTCTGCCAGGACTTCACCATCACCGTGCGCGGCCAGGGTGGCCACGGCGCGCGGCCGCACCTGACCATCGATCCCATCGCCACCGCCGCCAGCCTGATCACCCTCCTTTACCAGACCGTCCCGCGCCAGAACGATCCGCGCGACCCACTCGTCGTCACCATCGGGTCGATCCAGGCCGGCCAGGCCAACAATGTCATTCCCGAGGTCGCGCTGCTCAAGGGCACCATCCGCAGCTTCGCCGAAGCCACCTCGCTTGCCGCGCGCGAAACGGTCGAACGCGCCTGCGCCGGCACGGCCCGCGCCTTCCGCGCCGAGGTGCGGCCGGAATTCGACCGCCTGCTCCCCGGCGTGATCAACGACGCCCGCCTCGCCGGGCTTTGCACCGCTGCCGCGCGGGACATGCTTGGCGAGAAAAACGTGCTCACCGAACGGCGTCCCAGCCTCGGGGCCGAGGACTTCGCCGATTACCTCGGCACCGTGCCCGGATGCATGATGCTTCTCGGCACGAAAAGCCCGGGAAAGAAAGTGACGCCCCTGCACACCCCCACCTTCGATATCGACGAAAAGGCGCTCGCGATCGGCACCCGGCTGCTCGCGCACGCCCTGCTCAAACTCGGCCAGGAACCCCGCGCATGCTGATCAAGATTGGTTACGACATCGAGCTGATGCTCTCGGTCCATTCGGCCGTCATCTTCGCCCTCTACGTGCATCCCTCGCGCGAACCCGACCTGCTCGCCCCCGAGGATTTCCATGTCTCGCCCGACGTACCGGTGGAGATTTTCCACGACATGTTCGGTAACAAGATGGGCCGCATTTTCACGCAAGCCGGCAAGGTGCGCTTCACCAACCTCGCCACCGTGCGCGACAGCGGCCTGCCCGACGAGTACGCGCCCGCCGCCATCCAGCACGAGATCCAGGACCTGCCCACCGCCGTCCTCCCCTTCGTCCTCCCCAGCCGCTACTGCGACAGCGACAGCCACCTGCTCACCTTTGCCTGGAACAAGTTCGGCTGCGTGCCGAAGGGCTGGACGCTCGTGCAGACCATCGTCGACTGGGTGCACCAGCACCTGAAGTTCGATTATCAAAAAGCGCGGCCCGACCGCACCGCCAGCGACGGCTTCAAGGAAGGCACCGGCGTCTGCCGCGACTTCACGCACCTGGCCATCACGCTCTGCCGCTGCATGAACATCCCCGCGCGCTACGCCACCGGCTATCTCGGTGACATCGGCGTGCCGCCCGTGCCCGACCCCATGGATTTCAGCGCCTGGTTCGAAGTCTACCTGGGCGACCGCTGGTACACCTTCGACGCCCGGCACAACAAGCAGCGCATCGGCCGCATCGTCATGGCCCGAGGCCGCGACGCCAGCGACGTCGCCCTCACCACCGTCTTCGGCTCCCACTACCTCACCAACTTCAAGGTCATCACCGAAGAAGTGCCAGAGTAGAGCCCACCCACGCGATTCCATACGCGGTTTTGATTTCCCCCGCTTCTTCCATCTTCGACCTTCTCAGCCGAGGCGGCCTGAGCGGAAACCTCCGAAGGTAGCCGGCATCGGCCCGATGCCGGAGGGAGCGCAGCGACCGGAATGCCTTCCTGCCTT
>CAZZYY010000222.1:0-3443 GCA_964658475.1 uncultured Candidatus Methylacidiphilales bacterium
CGCTACAGAAGACAACGCTATCTTTTGATTTACGGGGCAATCAGCGCGAAGCGCGACCAACCGCCCCGCCCTCAATCCGTATCAATCTCCTTCGCCCAAGCGCGGTTCGCCTCGTACCACTCGACCAGCTGACGCATGCCCTGCTCGAAGTGGGTTTGCGGCGCCCAGCCCAGGACGCGGCGCGCCTTGGAAATGTCCGCCCAGGTGGCCGGGACGTCGGCCGGATGGCCCGGCTTCGGGACACGCACCGCCTTGCAGCCGGTCAGCTTTTCCACCAGCGCGATGAGCAACGATAATTTCAGCGGCTCGTCCGAGCCCAGGTTGAACACCTCGTGCCCCACCGGCTTGAGCGCCGCGATGGTCCCGCGCGCGATGTCGTCCACGTAGGTGAAGTCGCGGGATTGCGACCCGTCGCCAAAGACGGTGATCGGCCGCCCCTCGCGGATCCGCTGCACAAAGCGCAGCGGCGCCATGTCCGGCCGGCCGGCCGGACCGTAGACGGTAAAATAGCGCAGCGTGCTGACGTCGATCTGGTGCAGGTAATGGTAGGAATAGGCCATCGCCTCCGCCGCCTTCTTTGTCGCGGCATAGGGCGAGAGCGGGTGATCCGTGTTCAGGTCCTCGCGGTAGGGCGTGGGATGGCCCGCGCCGTAAAGGCTGGAGCTGGAGGCGAGCACGTACTTCTTCACCCCGAACTGGCGGCAACGCTCGAGCAGGTTCAGCGAGCCGGTCACGTTGGCCTCGACGTAGACGGCGGGATTTTCCACCGAGGCGCGCACGCCCGCGCGCGCGGCCAGGTTGATCACGCCATCAAACGGCGGCCGATCGGCGCGGGCGGTGGCATGCTTCTCGAAGAGATAGTGCAAGGCTGCTGTGTCGACCAAGTCGAGCCGCGCCAGCTCGATGCCGTCCACCGCCTGCAGCTGCGCCCAGCGCCAGTCCTTCAGCCGGCGGTCGTAGGCGTCGTTGAAGTTGTCGAAGCCGACCACCTCGCGCCCCTCCTGCGCCAGCAGGGCGCAAACGCGTGAGCCGATGAACCCTGCCGCGCCCGTGACGAGGATCTTCTGCGACGGGAGAGAATCGGCCATAAAAGGAAGGGTTTATTATGACGAAAGGGCCCGCGAAGCCAAGCCGCGAGGCGCAGCTCCGGGCCGTCGTGCGGGCGATGTTCCCGCTCGCGCTCATTCGCGCCTCTGCTAGGATCGGCGTTTCGGGATGGGCGACCTTCTTCAGATCCTGCGCTTTGGCGGCCCGTACCTCCGGCGGTACTGGGTCCGGTTTGCCCTCGGCATCCTTTTCGGCTTTCTCTTCGGCCTGTCCAACGGCCTCACCATGGGCGGCGTCTACCTCATGATCGGCCGCCTCGGCGACCCCAACCATACCGAGCAGGTCGTGCAGCAGGCCAAGGACGACCGCCATGCCCGGCTCGCGGCGCAGCAGCAGCTGCTGCAGGAAGAACAAAAAAAGCTCGAAGCGCAGCAGAAGCAGCTCAAGGCCGAGCAGGAGAAGATCGACGCGGAAGACCGCGCGGCCCACGAGTGGCCGACGATTCATGCGCTCCGCGAGTGGAACGACCGCATCACCGGCCCGACCACCCGCGCGTTTCACGACTGGAGCGAACGCATCCGCGGCGATGTTTATCTCGCCGTGGATCCCTGGCTGCCGCTGGCCAACCGGCCCATCGACTGGAAGCAGTTTCTCGGCGGGTTCCTGCTCTTTCCCCTCATCGCCGGCATCCGCGGCCTGACCAATTACGCCACGGTCTACTACATGTCGTGGGCCGGCCAGCGCATTTCCAACGACATCCGGGTCGATGTCTTTCGCAAGATCTCCTCCTTCTCGCTCGATTTCTACCACCGGCACACCACCGCGGAGTTGATCAACCGGGTGAACGACGATCCGGGCGCGGTCAACACCTGTCTGCGCATGGGACTCTCGGACCTGATCAAGGAGCCCTCCACCATCGTCGTGCTCTTCGTCACGCTGCTCTACATCGACTGGAAGCTGACCGTGCTCGCGCTCTTCTTCATCCCGCTTTGCGTCATTCCCACCCGCATCGTGAGCAAGCGGGTCAAGGCGCAGGGGCGCGAGGACAACCTGGCCTTCGTGCAGCAGACCAACACGGCGGTGGAAGCGTTCCAAAACGTGCGCGTGACCAAGGCCTACGACCTGGGCGAGGAACAGGCGCAGCTTTTCCGCAAGTGGGGCAACCGCGCCGGGCACTTCGTGATGAAATCGACCCAGTCGCGCGCCATGCTCAACCCGATCATCGAAACGCTCAACGCCTTCGGCATGGGCGCGGTGATTCTCTACGCAATCTGGATGGGCGTGAAGATTGAGGTGCTCAGCAGTTTCCTCCTCGCCCTCGTGCTCTTCTTCCAGCCCTTCAAGAAGCTCAGCACCGTGCAGGTCTACTTCAACCAGGCCGGGCTCGCCATCGAGCGCCTCCGCGTCCTCATGGCGGAAGAACCGAACGTGCCCGAGCCCGCGCAGCCGCGCGCTCTGGCTCCCTTCCACCACAGCCTCAACTTCCAGGACGTGAGCTTTTCCTACGGCGACGGGCCGGTGCTCGACCGCATCAACGTCGAGCTGCCGCGCTCCACGCGCCTGGGCCTCGCGGGCGAAAGCGGTTCGGGCAAGAGCTCGCTGCTCAATCTCCTCTTCCGTTTTTACGATCCGACCGGCGGCGTGATCACGCTCGACGGTGTGCCGATCGATCAATACCGGCTGGCCGATCTGCGCGCGCAGTTCGCGCTCGTCAGCCAGGATGTGCTGCTCTTCAACACCACCGTGGCGGAGAACATCGCCTTTGGCAAACGGGGTTCGACCCGGGAGGAAATTGTCGCCGCAGCCAGGGAGGCGCACGCGCACGAGTTCATCAGCGCGCTGCCGCAGGGCTACGACACGCCGCTGGGCGAGCGCGGGCAGCGGCTCAGCGGCGGTCAGCGCCAGCGCATCGCCATCGCGCGCGCGTTCGTCCGCAATGCGCCGATCCTCGTGCTGGACGAAGCCACCGCCGCGCTCGATTCGCAGTCCGAGGCGGAGGTGCAGAAGGCCATCGATCACCTGGCGGAAAACCGCACCGTCATCTGCGTGGCGCACCGGCTTTCCACGCTGCGCTCGATGGACCGCATTCTCGTCCTGCAACACGGCCGCGTGGTGGAAAGCGGGCGCTTCGATGAGCTGCTTGCCCAAGGCGGCATCTTCGCCGGCATGGCCGCGCGCCAAAGCATTCATCCGCAGGTGGCCCTGGCCTGAGACTGTAGCGGCGCCGATGGCCCGTCGCCTTCCTCAGCGCCAAACTGGGCGCGGGTCTTTCCGGGCGCGCTGAAACGCGCAATCCGTGATGGCCTGAACCGCCGCATGCTGTGGAGAAACCTCCATGATTCGCGCCGGGATCAGTCCAAGGCGGGAACGACCGCCCGAAAACAGATAGCCGGCGC
>CAZZYY010000223.1:0-3429 GCA_964658475.1 uncultured Candidatus Methylacidiphilales bacterium
CAACAACGACCCAGTCTGGTCAAAAAGTTACATACTATTCGCTGCCTGTCCTGGAGGCCGCCGGGGTCGGTCCAATTTCCAAACTGCCCGTCAGCATCCGCATTGTGCTGGAGGCCGTCTTGCGCAACTTCGACGGCAAGCGCGTCAGCGAGCATGACGTTAAAACCTTGGCCAACTGGAACGCCAAGACCCCTGTGGCGGAGGAGATTCCGTTCATCGTCGCCCGCATCGTGCTGCAGGATTTCACCGGCGTGCCGCTTTTGGTCGACCTGGCCGCCATGCGTCACGCGGTGGAGAAACTCAGGAAAAGTCCCAAGCTGATCGAGCCGCTTGTCCCGGTCGATCTCGTGGTCGACCACTCGGTGCAGGTGGACGTGGCGGGAAGCGCCGACGCGATGCAGCGCAACCTCGAGTTCGAGTTCGCCCGCAACCGCGAGCGGTACGAGTTCCTTAAGTGGGGCCAGCAGGCGTTCGAGACCTTCAAGGTCGTGCCGCCCGGCATCGGTATTGTCCACCAGGTCAACCTCGAGTACCTGGCCAAGGGCGTCCTCTCGCGCCAAGTGGAAGGCAAGACGCTCTATTACCCTGACACATTGGTCGGCACCGACTCGCACACCACGATGATCAACGGCCTCGGGATTGTGGGCTGGGGCGTGGGCGGCATTGAGGCGGAGGCGGGCATGCTCGGCCAGCCGGTTTATTTCCTGACGCCCGAGGTGGTCGGCGTCCACATGACCGGCGCCCTCAAGGAAGGCGTGACCGCGACCGATTTGGCGCTGCACGTCACCGAGCTGCTGCGCAAGACCAAGGTGGTCGGCAAGTTCGTCGAGTTTTACGGCCCCGGCGCCAGCTCGCTCTCGCTGCCTGACCGCGCGACGATCGCCAACATGGCGCCCGAGTACGGCGCGACCATGGGCTTCTTTCCCATCGACGCCGAATCGGTCAACTACCTGCGCGCCACGGGCCGCACTCCCGAGCAGATCGAGGCCTTCGAGACCTACTTCCGGGCGCAGGAAATGTTCGGCATCCCCGACAAGTCGGCCGGCATCGTCTACAGCCAGGAGGTCGAACTCAACCTCGGCGAAGTCACGCCCAACGTGGCGGGCCCAAAGCGGCCGCAGGACCGCATTGCGCTGCCGGAACTGAAGACCAGCTTCCTCGCCGCGCTCGACCGGCCGCTGACCGAGAATGGCTTCGGGAAAAAGGGCGCGGAAGGCGCCTCGGCCGACGTGCACCTCAACGGCACGCGCCCCGCGGAAGACGTCACACTCAAGAACGGCAGCGTGCTCATCGCGGCCATCACCAGCTGCACCAATACCAGCAATCCGTCCGTCATGATCGCCGCCGGCCTTGTGGCCAAGAAGGCGGTGGAGAAGGGGCTGAAGGTCAACCCCGCGGTCAAGACCTCGCTCGCGCCCGGCTCCCGGGTCGTCACCGATTACCTCGACAAGTCGGGCCTCCAGCCCTACCTCGACCAGCTCGGGTTCCAGATTGTCGGCTACGGCTGCACCACCTGCATCGGCAATTCCGGCCCGCTCAACCCCGTCATCGACGAGGCCATCACCAAGGCCGATCTCGTCGCGGCGAGCGTGCTTTCCGGCAACCGCAATTTCGAAGCCCGCGTGCATCCGAGCATCAAGGCCAATTTCCTGATGTCGCCGCCGCTCGTTGTCGCCTTCGCGCTCGCTGGCAAGGTGGACATCGACCTCGCGCATGAGCCGCTCGGAAAGGGGAAGGACGGCACCGACGTCTATCTCAAGGACATCTGGCCCACGCTCCAGGAGGTCAACGATCTCGCCAAGCTTTCCATCGCGCCCGAGGTCTTCCGCAAGAACTACACGAACTTTGCCGAGCAGAATCCGGCCTGGAACAAGATCGCCGGTTCCACGGGCGAGACATACGCGTGGGACGACAAGAGCACCTATATCCAGGAGCCGCCCTTCTTCGACAACTTCTCCATGGAGGCCGGCCACATCGGCGAGATCGTCGACGCCCGGCCGCTCGGCATCTTTGGCGATTCGGTCACCACCGACCACATCTCGCCTGCCGGCAGCTTTAAGGCGGGTACGCCCGCGGGCAAGTACCTGATCGACCACGGTGTGCCTGCGCCCGAGTTCAACAGCTACGGCGCGCGTCGCGGCAACGACCGCGTCATGACGCGCGGCACCTTTGCCAACGTGCGGATCAAGAACCTCATGGTCACCGACGAGAACGGCAAGGCGATCGAGGGCGGCTTCAGCAAGCACTACCCCGACGGTGCCACGATGAGCATCTACGACACGGCCATGCAGTATCAGCAGGAAGGCGTGCCGCTCGTCATCCTCGCGGGCCAGGAATATGGCACCGGCAGTTCGCGCGACTGGGCGGCCAAGGGCACCCGGCTGCTCGGCGTCAAGGCGGTCATCGCCCAGAGCTTCGAGCGCATCCACCGCAGCAACCTCGTCGGCATGGGCGTGCTGCCGCTCTGCTTCCTGGAAGGTACCAATGCCGCCACGCTCAAGCTCAACGGCACGGAAAAGTACTCGCTGCGCGGCCTGACCGACGAGATCAAGCCCCGCCAGCAGGTCACCCTCGAAATCAAGCGGGCGGACGGCACCGTGGACAAGGTCCCGCTCGTCCTGCGCATCGACACGCCCATCGAGGTCGATTACTACCGCCATGGCGGCATTCTCCCCTACGTGCTGCGGCAAATTGTCAACGCGGCGGCGTAGTCTCCCGCTGAGCGCGACATGAAGGGGTCGAGACTTCTCACAGCTCTTGGCCCCTTTTTGCTTAGTGTTATCTTGGCTCGCGCGACCTCCAACTACATCTATGGCTCGGACGAGTACGACACGGTCATTGGAGGCATTTCGCCGAATGGCAAATATGCCATCGCTACGCACGGAAGTAGCGCCAACTACGGATATGACGGCTTTCGCGTCTTTTTGATTGATAACCTCACGGGGAAAAAGATCGGGCCGCTTCTGGAAGTCAGTGACAATTTGGATACGGGCGCTGATGCATTTGGCGCGAAATGGTCCGCCGATTCTGGCTCGGTCTTTGTGGTCTATCGGATCGACCGTCACCAGCCCTTGCAAGCGGTTGAGTATCGGATTGCCCACGGACGGGCCTATCCGGCGACCCTGACTCACGTCGATGCTGATGCGAACCAGAGTTCCTATTGGCAGACAGTGGCCGCAGGGAATCGCAAAAGTCCCAAAATCTTCGGCACACCGCGGCCTCATCAATATGATCAGTAATTTGCGGGCGACCGGGTGATTCGGTAGGCAGTCAACGCATCGGCCTGATTTTCGGTCGTTCATGGCCCTACGGGGGGGGGGGACGGGATGTTCCGTTACCAAGTGTTATGATGTGGTATGGGAGGAGGAGGAGGTGCTTGGTGGGCATCGTTCTCGGAAGAAAGAAATGTGTCCTTAGTCGGCACTAAAA
>CAZZYY010000224.1:0-3393 GCA_964658475.1 uncultured Candidatus Methylacidiphilales bacterium
GGCGGGGATCGCGGGCTGATCGTGGAGCAGGATGAGCGCGCCTTCGAGCTCGAGGGCGCGGCGTTCCAGTTCCGTCACGCCGGTGGCGATCGAGGTTCCCATGCCTTCGTTCCACGCGGCATTGACGACGGGATGCATATCGAGCCCGGCGAGCGTTTCGCGGCAAGGTTCGGCTTCGGCTCCCAGCACGATCACGACGGGGCCAAGCGCGGTGGCGAGCGCCGCTTCCGCGGCGTGGCGCAGCAAGGTCGAGCCGCGAAAGGGCAGCAGTTGCTTGGGCCGGCCCATCCGGCGCGATTCGCCCGCGGCGAGGACGAGCACGCCGGTCATGCGGGCTCGAGCGCGGCGGGCTCTCCGGAAAGCTCCGCGACGAGCGGCGAGCCGTTGCGCAGATGGACGGCGGTGCGGCCGTTCACCACGGCCTGCACCTCGGCCAGAATGCAGAGGGCGATCTGCTCGGGCGTCTCCGAGCCAAGGTCGAGGCCGACTGGGGCGTGGAGCCGTACGAGATCGGCGGGGGAAAATCCCGCCCGGGCAGCGCGCGCCTCGCGGAGGATTTTGAGCGTGCGCTTGCGCGGGCCGAGCATGCCGAGGTAGGCCAGCGGCCGCGCCACCAGCAGAGTGAGCAACTCCGCGTCGGTTTCATAGTGATGGTTCATTACCACCGCCGCCGTGCCGGCGTCGAGCAGGCCGGCCGCGGCGACGTCGCGCGGGCGAAGATGCCGCACAGCGTCCGCGCCGGGGAAGCGCTCCGGGTCGGCGAAGTCGGCGCGGCGGTCGACCACCGTGACGTGATAGCCGACTTCCTTGGCGAGCCGAACCAAGGGCGGTACGTCGTGCCCCGCGCCGAAGATGACGAGCCGGGTGGGCGGCGCGAGGGGCTCGACGAGGAGATCGATGCCGGGCGCGGCGAGATGCGTACTGGCCGGCTTTTTCGTGTTCATCACCTCATCGGCCACGGAGGCAAGCTCCGGCTGCCATTCGGCGGGCCAGGCGTCCACTTGGCGGCTGGCGCCGAGTTGAGTGCCCGAGGGGGCGCGGTAGGGCGTGGCGAGCGGAAGCGAACGGCGTTCGCGCACCACGCGTTCGGCCGCTTCCGCGAGCGGCCACGGGGCGCCGGGTTCGAGCAGCTGGATCAGGATCTCGATGCGGCCCTCGCAGCCGAGGCTGGTGCCGAAGGCCATGTCGTCCTGGTCGGTGGTGTCGTAAACCGCGAGCTCCGCAGGCGCGCCGAGGAGAATGGCGCGCGCCTTGGTGATGACATCGCGCTCCAAACAGCCGCCGCTGACGGAGCCGGCGACGCGCCCGTTCAGGCCGATGAGCATGCGCGCGCCGGGCTTGCGGTAGCTCGAGCCGGCCACATACACGACGGTGGCCAGCGCAAAAGGAATCGCGGGCTGCGCCTGGCGCGCGCGGATGATTTCGAGCATCTCCTTCATCAGCCGCCGATGTAGGACATCTCGACCTTAGGTTCCGCCGCCGTTTCGCCGCGCAGCTCGGAGTAACGGTCCTCGCGGCCGGTCCAGACAGCGCGGATGACGGCGGCGATCTTGTCGTCCGCCGCGCCGGTCCGGACGAGACCGCCGAGATCGTGGCCTGTGCGCGCAAAGAGGCAGGTGAAGAGCTTGCCGTCGGCGGAAAGACGCAGCCGGTTGCAGTCGCGGCAGAAGGGCGCGGTGACCGAGTTGACGAAGCCGAACCGGGCGCCGGTGCGGGTGCAGCGGAAGCGTCGCTCGGTGTCGGAGGCTGGGCCGGGCTCCGGCACAAGATCGAAGGCGCCGCGCAGGAGCGCCAGCACCTCGGCACCGGCGAAAACCTGCGCGCGATCCCAGCGGTTGTTGTTGCCGACATCCATGAACTCGATGAAGCGGAGCGGGATTTGGCGCAGCGCGAAATGGCGCGCCATGGGCAGGACCTGTCCCTCGTTCACGCCGCGCTGCACGACCATGTTCAGCTTAATGACGAAGCCGCGCGCCTGCGCCTCGTCGATGCCGGCGAGCACGCGTTCCGTGGTGACGCCGAGCCCGTTCATTTCGCCAAAGACGGGATCCTCGATGGCGTCGAGGCTGATATTGAGCCGCTGCAAGCCGGCCTCCCTCAGCGCGGCGGCTTGGCTCTCGAGCAGGAGCGCGTTGGTTGAAAGCGCGAGCTCGATCGGCAAAGGCGCGAGACGCCGCACGAGATCGACGAGCCCGGGGCGCAGCAGCGGCTCGCCGCCGGTCAGGCGAATCTTGCGCACGCCTTGGGCGATGAAAATGCGCGCGAGATGCTCGATCTCGTCGAAGGTCAGCAGGCGGCTGGGCGCGAGAAACGCGTGATGGGCGAAGGCCGCGCGTGGCATGCAATAGGTGCAGCGCAGGTTGCAGCGGTCGGTGACGGAAATGCGAAGCGCCTCGAGCGGGCGGCCCAGCGCGTCGAGGAGAGGCATCACGGAAGATACTCCGTTTCGAGGATGGCGAGCGCCTTTTTTATCGCCTCGCCGACGACGGCCAGGCATTCGCCCACGGCGGCCGGGCGGCCGGGCAGATTGACGATCAAGGCGCCGCGGCGCACGCCGGCGGTCGCGCGGCTCAGGATGCTGGTCGGGGCCTGGTCGAAGGTACGCACGCGCATGATCTCGCCGAAGCCGGGCAATTCCCGTTCTAGCACGGCGCGGGTGGCCTCGGGCATCACGTCGCGCGGGGCGGGGCCGGTGCCGCCGGTGGTGACGACGAGCTGGCAACGGCGATCGTCGATCAGTTCGACCAGCGCGCCGCTGAGCAGTGGAATCTCGTCGGGAAGAATCGCGCGCTCCCATTCCAGCGCACGCGGGCCGAAGAACGCGGCGATGTGGCGCTCGATCTCCGGGCCGCTGAGGTCCTCGTAAACGCCGGCGCTGGCGCGATCGCTCGCGGTGATGCGGCCGACGCGCAGGGGTTTCATACCTTGGTTTTCTCGACGAGCCGGATGCCCTCGATGACCATGCCCTTGTCGATGGCCTTGCACATGTCGTAGAGGGTGAGCGCGGCGACGGAGACGGCGGTGAGCGCCTCCATCTCGATGCCGGTGCGCGCGGTGATGGCAGCGACGGCGCGGATGCCAATGCGGTCCGACTCGAGCGCGAAGCCGACTTCCACCACGTCGAGCGCGAGCGGGTGGCAGAGCGGGATGAGCTCGGCGGTGCGCTTGGCGGCCTGGATGCCGGCGACCTGCGCGACGGCCAGCACGTCGCCCTTGGGCAGGGCGCGGGCGCGCAGCTGGTTGATCGTCTCGGGCGCGCAACGCAGCCAGCCTTCCGCAACGGCGCGGCGCTGCTGCAGCGGCTTGGCGCCCACGTAGACCATGCGGGCGCGCCCGGTCTCGTCGAGGTGGCTGAAGTCGGCGCTCATTGGGTCAAGCGTTGGCAAACTCGGG
>CAZZYY010000225.1:0-3249 GCA_964658475.1 uncultured Candidatus Methylacidiphilales bacterium
AAGGTAGCCGGCATCGGCCCGATGCCGGAGCCGCAGCTGCGGCGGAATGCTCTAATTTGTAAATCGCATGAAAAAACCGCTCTTTACGAACGACTGACATGAATCGAAAATAATTACCAAAATGATCAGCACCATCAGCAGCAGCGACGCAATCCAAGGCGAGTCCCGTTGTTCATTTCCCCGCGTCACGATTGCTGCTTGCGGCTTGTTTCGCAGGATTCCGCAACGCGGTAACCCGCCCGCAATGCCTTAAAATATCTTCACAAGAAGCTTGCCACGCTTTTCCGCTTTGATAGGCTTACCCTCTCGCGTTTGATCCCGCGGGGGCCTTGTCGTCCCCGCAAAATCGCCTGCGGAACCCCGAATTTACAGAGACAAACCATGAAAGTACGCGCCTCCGTCAAACGCCGCACGTCGGACTGCCAGGTCGTCCGCCGCAAAGGCCGCGTTTACATCATCAACAAGAAAAACCCGCGCCTCAAGCAGCGCCAGGGTTAAGCCTCATCCCCACCCGCCATGCCCCGCCTTCTCGGTATCGACATTCCCGGTGACAAGCGCATCGAAGCCGCGTTGCCCTACATCTACGGCATTGGGCCGACCCGCTCCAAGCTCATCCTCGAGCAGGCCGAAATCAGCCCCGACGTCCGCGCCAAGACGCTGACCGACCAGCAGCTCAACCGCATCATCCAGGTCATCCAGGAAAACAAGTACGTCATTGAGGGCGACCTGCGCCGCGAGCTGCAGCAGAATCTCAAGCGCCTCCAGGCCATCAATTGCTACCGCGGCATCCGTCATCGCCGCGGCCTGCCCGTGCGCGGCCAGCGCACCGGCACCAACGCCCGCACCCGCAAGGGTCCGCGCAAGACCGTCGGCGTCCAGCGCAACAAGGATGCGAAGGCCGGCAAGGTTTAATCCCCGACTCTTTACGAACATGGCAGACGAAACTCCCCAGACACCGGCCCCCGACGCGGCGCCGAAGACCGCCGCCGCTCCCGCCGCGGAAAAGAAGCCCGCTTCCGAGAAGAAGCCAGCCGGTGAAAAGAAGTCCGGCAAGAAGGAAGCCGCGCCCGCCGCGGTCAAGCCCGCCGACCAGATTTCCACCAGCCTGTCGCTCGATCCGAACGACATGGAGAAGCCCAAGATCGTCAAGGCGAAGGGCTCCAAGAACATTTATTCCGGCATCGCCCACATCTCGGCGACGTTCAACAACACGATCGTCTCCATCACCGACATGACGGGCGCCGTCATCGGCTGGTCCTCCGCCGGCAAGTGCGGCTTCCGGGGTTCCAAGAAAAGCACCGCCTATGTCGCGCAGGTGGTGGCGCAGGACGCGTCGCGCCAGGCCATGGGCCACGGCCTCAAGGAAGTTTCCGTGCGCGTGAAGGGTCCCGGCACCGGCCGCGAATCCGCCATCCGAGCGCTCCAGGCCATCGGCCTTGAAGTGACCTCCATCACCGACGTCACGCCCACCCCGCACAACGGCTGCCGCCCCCGCAAGCAGCGCCGCGTCTAAGTTTTTTTACTTCTTACTTCCTCTCATGGCTCGTTATACCGGACCCCGCACCAAGAAAAGTCGCCGTTACGGCGTCGCCCTCTTCGGCCCTCACAAGGCGCTCGAACGCCGCAACTACCCGCCTGGTGTCCATGGCGACAAGGGCCGCCGCAAGCAGTCCGAATACGCCACCGCCCTCGGCGAGAAGCAGAAGCTCCGCATCATGTACGGTCTGCTCGAGCGCCAGTTCCGCCGCTATTACGAGATCGCGCTGCATCGCCGCGGCGTCACGGGCGAGATCCTGCTCCAGCTTCTGGAAACCCGGCTCGACAACGTCGTTTATCGCCTCGGCCTGGCCAATTCCCGCCGCGCCTCGCGCCAGATGGTCAACCACGGCCACATCGCCGTAAACGGCCGCAAGGTTTCCATCGCCAGCTACATCGTCAAGGTCGGCGACGTCATCGAAGTGCGCGGCAACGCCGTCTCGCGCCAGCTCGCCACGCGCGGCCTGGCCGCCATGTCGATCGCCACCGTGCCCGAGTGGCTGGTCATCGATAAGGACAATTTCAAGGGCGAAGTCAAACGCGTCCCCACCCGCGAGGAGATCGCGCCGATCGTCAACGAACAGCTGATCATCGAGCTTTACTCGCGCTAGAAACTTTTTCGCGGTCCGCCTGTGGCGGTCCGCCTGATCCCCCGCCGGCCGGCGATGCGGCAGGGGACAGCCATCGAACATCATCGCCATTCCGGCTGTTGGTCCGGTGACCGTGCAGGCAAGCGCGGGCATTCGGGTAACCCAGCCAAGGAGAAAATCAGATGCCAATCCGTCTCGGTCGTTTCGAAATGCCCAATCGTCTGGCGAAAGACGAATCCGTTTCCAAGGGCAATTACGCCAAGTTCGTCGCCGAGCCCTTCGAGGCCGGCTACGGCCATACCCTCGGCAATTCGCTCCGCCGCGTGCTGCTGTCGTCGCTGGAAGGCGCCGCCGTCGCCAGCATCAAGATCGAGGGCGCCGTCCATGAATTCGCCACGCTCCCGGGCGTGGTCGAGGATGTCACCGACATCGTCCTCAATCTCAAGAAGGTGCTCTTCAAGCTCCCCAACCGCGACCCGCGCATCCTGTTCCTCAACGTGACCAAGGAAGGCCCGGTCACTGCCGGCGACATCAAGCTCGATGCCGGCGTCGAGGTCCTCAATCCCGACCAGGTCATCTGCACGCTCGACAAGAAGGGCCGCTTTGAGGCCGAGCTCGAGGTCAAGGTCGGCCGCGGCTACGCCAGCGCCGAGTTCAACAAGCATGCCGAACAGTCCATCGGCGTCATCGCCATCGACTCGCTCTTCTCGCCCGTGCGCAAGGTGAAGTACAACGTGGAGAACACCCGCGTCGGCCAGCGTACCGACTACGACAAGCTCAACCTGGAAGTCTGGACCGACGGCCGCCTGACGCCCGACGAGGCGCTCCTGCAGACCGCCGCCATCCTGCGTCACCACCTCGATCTCTTTGCCGATTTCGACAAGGAAAAGATCGAGTTCGAGGAAAGCCAGCCGCAGGTCAGCCAGGAAAACAGCAAGCTCAAGAAGCTGCTCAACATGAGCGTGAACGAGATCGAGCTGTCGGTCCGCGCCGCCAACTGCCTGAACAACGCCAACATCACCACGGTGGGCCAGCTCGCGCTCAAGTCGGAGGCCGAGATGCTCAAGTACCGCAACTTCGGCAAGAAGTCGCTCAACGAAATCAAGGACAAGCTCCAGCACCT
>CAZZYY010000226.1:0-3232 GCA_964658475.1 uncultured Candidatus Methylacidiphilales bacterium
TCGAAGGCAAGGAGTACGTCGTGCAGGACGGCGACGTGCTCGAGTTCCGGTTTAATGTATAGTTAGTACTCCGTTGAAAACCTTCCGCCGTGTTTGGAAATATGCCCGGGCTTATCCCGCGCTGGTGGTGGGGACGTTTGGCACGGCGATTTTGAGCACGCTGGCCGGGTTCGTTTTTCCGCAGGTGACGGGGATGGTGATCGACGATGTGCTGGTGCCGCACCGGCTCGACCTGCTGCTGCCGTTCGTGCTGGTCGTCGCGGTTTCGTTTCTGCTGCGGGACGGGCTGAACGGGCTGCGCATCCGCTTCAACAACACGTTCGAGCAAAAGGTAATTTTCGACCTGCGGCGCGATCTTTACGCCACGCTGCAGCGGCTGCCGGTGAAGTGGTACGACCAGCGCGCGACGGGCGACATCGTCACGCGCGTGATCGACGACGTGACCGCGATGGAGCGGGTGCTGATCGACGGCGTGGAGCAGGGGATCATCGCGGTGCTGCAGATCGTGGGCGTGGGGGTGATCATTTTCTGGATCAACCCGCGGCTGGCGGCGTGGATGCTGACGCCGATGCCGTTCCTCGTCTGCGGCGCGGTCTGGTACACGATGACGGCGCGCTTCCGCTACCGGGCGCAGCGCCGCGCAGCCTCCGCGATGAATTCGCTGCTGCTCGACAACCTGCAGGGCGTGCGGCAGATCAAGTCCTACGCGCGCGAGGAGACGGAGCTGGCGCGGTTCGTAAAATCGGCGCACGAGGTCGGCGAGACGCAACTGGTGATAATGCGCACCTGGTCGTGGTACTCGAGCGGCATGGCGTGCATCGGCGCGATGGGCAGCGCAATCGTGCTCTACGTCGGCGGGCGCGACGTGCTGGCTTCGACCGGATTCACCTCGGGCGACCTGGTGAAGTTTCTTTTCTATGTGGGGATGTTCTACGCGCCGGTGACGCAACTGCATTCGATCAACCAGCTTTACCAGGCGGGCCGCGCCTCGAGCGAGCGGGTGGCGGAGATTCTCGACGCGGCAACGGAGGACTACGGTCGGGAGCTCAATCCTTCGACGTTCGTCCGCGCCCGCGGCGATGTCTCCTACCGGCAGGTGAATTTCTCCTACCGTCCGGACGTGCCCGCGCTGCGCGACATTAACGTCACCGTGTCAGCGGGCCAATGCGTGGCGCTGGTGGGCCCGACCGGCGCGGGCAAGTCGACGTTGGTGGCGCTGCTCAGCCGCTTCTACGAGGCGACCGGCGGCACGATCACGCTCGACGGGCGCGACGTGACGAAGCTGCCGCTGCGCGAACTGCGCGAGCAGGTGGGCGTGGTGTCGCAGGAGACGTTCCTCTTCAACGGCACGATCCTGGACAACCTGCGCTTTGGGCGGCCGAACGCGACGCGGGAGGAGATCGAGGCGATGGCGCACGCGGCCTGCGTGCACGATTTCGTGGCGCGGCTGCCGGAAGGCTACGACACGCACGTGGGCGAGCGCGGGGTGAAGCTATCTGTGGGTGAAAAGCAGCGCATCTCCATTGCCCGCGCGTTGCTCAAGAATCCACCGGTGCTGGTGCTCGATGAGGCGACGGCGAGCGTGGACACGGAAACGGAACGGCTGATCCAGCAGGCGCTGGAGCGGTTGCTGGCCGGCCGCACCTCGTTCGTTATTGCGCACCGGCTTTCCACCGTGCGGCACGCGGACCTGATCCTGGTGCTGGAGCACGGCCGGATCGCGGAGCGCGGCACGCACGAGGAACTGCTGGCGCAGGACGGGCTCTACGCCCGGCTCTGTCGTGCCCAGTCGACCGACCGGTTTTCCAGCGAGGAAGTGGACGCGATCTTCGGGCCGACGTGATGCCCACGACGGAGCAGCCTGCGGATCATCGCTCACCTGCGCTGCGGCTGCTGCGCCGAATCCTGGTGGGAGTCGTGGGCGGGATCGTGTTGCTGTTTGGCGTGGTGCTGATTGTCCTGCCGGGGCCGGCCATTTTGGTTATCCCGCTCGGGCTGGGAATACTTGCCCTGGAGTTTGCCTGGGCGCGCATTTGGCTCGCCAAATTCAAAGCGATGTTTTCGCGGAGGAAGAAGACGGACAGGAAACCGCCGGACCTCCCGCCCAAGGCCTGACCGCGCGGTCTGCAACCTGCTACAGGTGGAAGCATGTCCATCCAGTCGCGGATCAAGGGATTTCTGATCGATCTCGACGGGACGGTGGTGGAAGCAAACCAGCTGATCTCCGGCGTGCCGGAGGCGCTGGCCTGGCTGCGCGAAAAAGGACTGCCCTATCGCTTTGTTACCAACACGACAAGCAAGCCGCGGAAGGACATCATCGAGAAACTGCGGGCGATCGGGCTCATGGTCGCGCCGGAGGAACTGTTCACGGCGCCGATCGTCGGGCGCGATTACCTGCTCAGCCAACGGCTCACCCGCTGCTTTCCGCTGATCAAGTCGTCGCTCACGGTCGATCTTGCCGGCG
Organism: uncultured Candidatus Methylacidiphilales bacterium; assembly: GCA_964658475.1. Classification (GTDB taxonomy): domain Bacteria; phylum Verrucomicrobiota; class Verrucomicrobiia; order Methylacidiphilales; family UBA1321; genus JABDGH01. The sequence goes on from CAZZYY010000226.1 coordinate 2,465, forward strand.
TCGAATTGGTGGAAGAAGCGCCGCAAGCCGTGCTGGTCGGCGACATTGGCGATGAGCTGACGTACCAGAAGCTGAACCACGCGTTTCGTTTCCTGCTCGAGGGCGCGGCGTTCATCGCGCTGGCGCAGAACCGGTATTTCCGTGGCGAGGACGGATTGTGCCTGGATGTGGGATCGATCGTGGCCGCGCTGGAATACGCGTCGCAACGGCAGGCGATTCTCGTGGGCAAGCCGGCAGCCGAGTTCTTCGCGATGGCGGGAAGAAGCCTCGGCGTGCCGACGGACGCGATCGCCGTGATCGGCGACGATCTGGAAGCCGACGCGCTGGGCGGCAAGAGCGCGGGCGGCTTTGGCCTGCTGGTGCGCACCGGCAAGTTCCGGCCCGAGCAGCTGGACCGCGCCGTCGTGCAACCGGACGCGGTGCTCGACTCGCTCGCGGCCCTTCCGCGGTGGATGGCGGGGTAGAAATCGACGTCGTCCCGCGTAGTTTGCAGGCGGGGGGCTTTTCCGTTAGCCTTGCGGGCGGATGGACCACCCGATCGATGATCTTGTCGAGCAGTTGCTGGCGTCGTACGCGCAATGCGGCGGCATCAAGCACCTGACGGGCGCGAGCCTGCCTTCGAAAAACGCCGTTGCGACGCTGACGCAGGACCTGCTCCAGATCGTCTTTCCGGGCTTCATCGCCGATGGCGAGCTGAACGCGCACAACCTGCAGAAGGAGACGCTTGCGCAGGTGGCCGATCTCCAGGTGCGGCTCGAGCGCGAGATG
>CAZZYY010000227.1:0-3226 GCA_964658475.1 uncultured Candidatus Methylacidiphilales bacterium
GTCGGCTCGCTCTACAACGACAAGGGCCTCAAGAAGGTCGAGATCAAGCCGCAGGTCGACCAGTTCACCTGGCCGAACGGCAAGGTCATCACCGTGCTGGCCGAGGGCCGGCTGGTCAACCTGGGCTGCGCGACGGGGCACCCGAGCTTCGTCATGTCGGCGAGCTTCACCAACCAGACCATTGCGCAGATCGAGCTTTGGGAATCGCGCGGCAAGGGCAAGTACGAGAACAAGGTCTACGTGCTGCCCAAGGCGCTGGACGAAAAAGTCGCCCGCCTGCATCTCGACAAGCTCGGCGCGAAGCTGACCAAGCTCACGCCCGCGCAGGCCGAGTATCTCGGCATCCCCGCCGAAGGCCCCTTCAAGCCCGAGCATTACCGGTATTAGAAGCTGACGAGCCCGACGCTGCCGCAGCGCCGGGCTCTCGCCTGTAGCGGAAGTCTATGACCGTCGCCAAAGGCGCGGGACGCAAAAGCCGGAAAGTGCGAACTCGCGCGTAGCACAAGGTGGCGGCGCGTCGCGCCGAAAATGCGATGTCATAGACCGCCGCTACAGGGGAATGCCTCCTAGGCGCGGACGAGCTTGAGCTGACCGATCTCCGCCGGGGCACCGATGCGGCACGGAAACCAATCGCCCGCGCCGTTGGAAACGACGAGCGAACTCTGCCCGCGGCGGTAGAGGCCGCTCCAGTACTCAAAAAAAAGGGGACCGAAGCCGGCGTCGCCAATCATGAGCTGGCCGCCGTGCGTGTGGCCGGAGAGCATGAGGTCGGCACTGCCGGCGGAAGCGTCGAACAGATTCGGATGATGGGCGAGGACCACGCGCACATCGCCATCCTGGCGCGGCGGGAACAGCGCGGCAGCGGCGGCCGGATCGCCACGAAAGCCGCGCGAATACCAAGGCAGCCCGCCCAGGATCAGGCGCCGCCCGCGCACCGAAAGCACGGCCGCGGAATTGCGCAGGAGCGGGAACCCACTTTCCGCGCAGGCCTGCGCGAACACCGCTTCGCCCGCAAAGAGATCGTGGTTGCCTTCGCACAGGTAGAGCCCGTGCGGTGCCTCGAGACGGCGCAGGCTGGCGGCCGCATCCTCAAACTCGGCGATGCTGCTGTTGATCAGGTCGCCGGTGACGACGATGAGATCGGCCTTCAGATCGTTCGTGGCATCGCCGATTCGGCGCAGACGATCCGGCCCGCAGAAGATGCCGGAATGCAGGTCGCTGACGTGGGCGACGGTGAAGCCCTCCAGCTCGGGCGGCAGGTTCGCGATCGGGACGTTGAGGACGCGAACGCGGAGATCGTCGCGGGTGACCGTGCCGTGCACGCCCATCGCAAGCGCAGTGGCGGGCGCGGCGCCGACGGCCACGGCGCAAAGAAAGCGGCGGCGGGAAAGATCCTGCGGCGCCAGTTGCCGCGCGCGGTCCATCTGCCGCGCCCGTCCGAGAACGAGCAGGGCGAAAATCGCGCCGAAGGCGGGGAAGAAGAGGAGATTCCAGACCATCTCCGTCGAGAGCGGAAGGTAGAAGGCGCCACGCAAGATCCGCAACAAGGACGGCGGGCTGAAGCCTTGCAGGACCAGAAGGCCCAAGATGCCCACCGCCCAGAGGATGACCGCCACGCGGGCGAGGCGCGAATAGACCTGATGCTTGCGCAGCAGGTAAATCATCGTTCCGGCCCAGCCGAAGTTCAGCAGGACGAAAAGCGAAAGGGCGATGATTCGGAAAAGGGCCAAGCGGGAGGAGTATCGGCCAGTCCGCGCCCGCGCGCAACGGGACGCAGGTTAAGATGCTGACAGGTTGGCTGAGGGGCGATGCCAGAGAAGCCAGGCCGCGACGCCCCCGCCCGCATAGCAAAACAGGTCGACAGGATCGGCCACGCTTTGATGAAGCACGACGGGCCCGAACCATTTGAAGAAGAGTGACCAGACGGCGAGATGCGCTGCAATTTCCCACCACCGGGGCGGCGCATTGTCCGGTCGCAGGCCGAGCAGGCGGTAGACGAACAGGAAGAAAGGCAACGCGGCGGGGACGAGCAGCGTGTCGTCGAGATGGCCGTGGAACAGCGGCGAGTAACGGTGCAGGTGCGGCTTGATCCACGCGCGGTTGGCCATGTAGATCGCAAGGGAGGCGAGGCAGACCGGATCAAGGGCGTAGCGAAAGGCGCCGCGGGCAGCCACTTTCATCGCGAAAACTACGACGCGTAGAGGATGACGAAATTCGCCGCGGCCATGAAGCCAAAGGCCGCGAGAATCTTGACCCCGAGCAGCAGCCAGCCGCCGAGGCCGCCGGCGAGAGGGGGAAGGAGCGGGGTCATGGCGCCGGGATCATCCCGCCGGGACGCGCGCTTGTCAAATGAGGTGGCATCAATCGATGCCGCGATTGCTAAGGATGGGGCTGCTGGAGCGCGAGGAGGCGCCACTGCCGCGCGAGTGCGGGCGATCCGGCGGGCCCACGCGCAGGCGCAACGGGGCCGCCGGGCCGATGACCTGATAACCCTGCAAAACGAAGACCGGCAGCAGCTCGTCGAGATGCGGATCGTAAGCCTTGTAGGACGCGTACCGGCCCCAAAACCTGAATTCCCAATCCGCGTCGGCGTCGCGGGTCTTCAGCTTGCGGAACGGCGCGACGGCGAGGCCGGGCTGCTCCTGCAGGGCGATCCACTTGCCGTCGCTCCAGTCGTCGTCGCTTTTGCGCAGCCAGCCCCAGCCCATGCCGCCATCGGTGTCGATGCCGCGATGCGCGACGAAGAAGGGCGTGCCACCGGTCTGGCCCTCGCGGTAGCCGATGGGCAACTGGTCGAGCTTCGGATCGTTGGTGAGATGATCGAGCGGCGAACCTTTCTTGAGCGGCGGCGCCACGGGCGGCGCGGTGAGCGAGGTGTCGCCCGCGAGCTGCGCGCGCGCCGGCGACAGCGCGGCGGCCAGCAGCGTGAGGGCCAGGCTCAGCCCGGCCAGGAAAAGCGCGCGCATCACTGCGTCCACTTGCAGTTCGCGTCGGAGAGCGCGGGCAGCCCGCCGTGCGAGAAATCGGTCTTGCCCACGGCGCCGGTCATGGCGACATCGAACTCATTTTTCCACCACTTGCTGTAGAGCTCGCCGGAATGGCAGCCCCAGCTTTTGCAAACGGCGTCGGACGCGAAATCGTCGCCGTGGATGCGCTTGAGATCGACCACGTGCAGGAAGCAGATCGACATCGTGTCGATGGTGTTGCTGTAGTCGAAGAGGAAGCA
>CAZZYY010000228.1:0-3209 GCA_964658475.1 uncultured Candidatus Methylacidiphilales bacterium
GCCGGGATCGGCCCGATCCCGGAGCGAGCAACGCGAGCGGAATGCCTTCCTGCCTCTTCCACTGATTCCGCCGCTGCTGCGGCTCCGGCATCGGGCCGATGCCGGCTACCTGCGGAGATCTTTGCTCGAGCAATCTTTGGAGATGAAGTTCTAAACGGAAGCTTTCGTAGACGGATTGGCCGTTAGTAGGTATGTGCGGATGACCTTCGCATGCGCGTCGGCGGTCATAGACCGCCGCTACAGAAGGCGCCGCCCATACCCGCACTCAGCAAATCTTCGACATCAACCGAATCGTTGCTAGGACGAGGGATATGCGACCCCCCGCGCCGAACGCTTCCGGGCAACGCGGCGTGCTGCTCGCCTTCTTCCTGGCGCTCTTTGGCGGCGCGATGGTGCTCGGGCCGCTGATCTACGCGGCGCTGCATCGCTGGGTGCCGTTTCACCGCGCGATGGACCGGGCGCTGCTTCTTTCCGCGCTGGCGGCGCTCGGGCTGGCGTGGCCGCGCCTGACCTTCCGCGCGTGGTGGCCGCCCGGCCGGCGCGCCGTGGTCGATGTGCTCCTCGGTCTCTTCGCGGCGTTCGTCACGGTGCAGACCATCATCGGGCTGAGCATCGGGTGCGGGGGGCTGACCTGGGCCGCGCTGGCCGGGCACGCGCGCACGCGGATCATCACGTTCGCCATCGTCGCCGCGCTGCTCGTGCCGCCTGCGGAAGAAACGATCTTCCGCGGGTTCCTGCAAACGGAGTTCTCCCGTCGGCTCGGCGCGCGGGTCGGATGGATTGTCGTCGCGCTGCTCTACGCCATCGCCCACTTTCTCAAGATTCCCGATTCGCTCGATCACCAACCGGTGCATGCGTGGAGCGGCGTGACCGCGATCGCCGCCGCATTCCAGCCGCTGACGCAGGGCTGGTTCCTCAGCTGGAAAGGCGCCAATCTTTTCATCCTGGGGCTCGTACTCGGCGGCGTATTCCGGCGCACCGGCACGCTGTGGTTCAACGAGGGCCTGCACGCGGGGTGCATTCTGGGCCTGCTGCTCACCTCGGGCCTGACGCGGCCGACGCGCGCCTCGTTCTGGACGGGCGACGACATCCTTTCCAGCCCGTTGACGGCGCTGGTCCTCGCGGTGCTAGGCTGGTGGCTGTGGCGCTACTACCGCCGTCCGCCCGAGGCTGGCTCGACACCGCCCTGAATCTCGCGTTCCCCTGGCCGGAAAGCGACGAGGCGGCGCCCCAGCCGGTCGTCCCGCCCTTCTGCGCACGCTGCGGTTATCCCTACGAGCATCTGCCCGACCGGCCATTCGTCTGCTCGACCTGCGCGGAGCGCGACTGGCATTTCGCGTACGCCCGCGCGGGCTTTCTGACCAAGGGGCAGCCGCTGGAGGCCATCGTGCGCTTCAAGTACGCTCAGGAATTCTTCCGCCTGGCGCAGCTCACGGGCTGGCTGGTCGAGGCGTTCGACCGCCACATGGCCGGCGAAGCGTGGCAGGCGCTCGTGCCCGTGCCGCTTTTTCACCGGCATCAGCGCGAGCGGGGTTTCAACCAGGCGCGGGAACTGGCGGCGGGACTGGGACGCGCGCGCCGGCTTCCGGTACGCGATTGCCTCCAGCGGGTGCGCGAAACGCCATCGCAGGTTGGGCTTGAGCGCCACGCGCGCTGGAAAAACATGCAGAACGCGTTTAGGCTCAAAGGCAGGTTTGACGTTGCCGGCCAAAATTTGCTATTGATCGACGATGTCTTCACCACGGGCGCGACGACCAATGCGTGCGCCCAAGTCCTCGCGCGGGCCGGGGCGGGTCGCATCGCTGTCCTGACGGTTTCGCGGAGCTAGCCTCCTTTTTCTTCCCATGTCTGACGAAAACAATTCCCCGGGCAGTCTCTTTCCCAAGCCCGATTACGGCAAGACGCCGGGCCGCAAGAAGGAGATGCCGGAGGGCCTGTGGACCAAGTGCCCGGCCTGCGACGTCTACTTGTTCAACAAGGAGCTCGAGGCGAACCAGATGGTGTGCAAGGCGTGCAGCCACCATTTCAACATTCCGGCGCGCCAGAGGCTCAGTTCCTTTCTCGATGAAGGGAGCTTCCAGGAGCACGATGCCGGCGTTGCCTCGGTGGACATCCTGAAATTCACCGGGGCCAACAGCTATTCCGAGCAGCTCAAGAAGTACCAGAAGAAGACGGGGCTCAAGGACGGGTCGGTCTGCGGCGTGGGCAAGCTCGAAGGCCGTGTCGTCTCCGTGGCGGTGATGGAGTTCAACTTCCTCGGCGGATCGATGGGCTCCGTCATGGGCGAGAAGATCACCCGGGCGATCGAGCGCGGAACCAAGCTGAAGGCGCCTGTCGTCATCTTTTCCGCGTCGGGCGGGGCGCGCATGCACGAAGGCATGTTCAGCCTGATGCAGATGGCCAAGACCAGCGGCGCCCTCTCGCGCCATGCCGAGGCCAAGCTCCCCTTCATCTCCGTGCTGACGCACCCGACCATGGGCGGCGTTACGGCCAGCTTCGCCTCGCTTGGCGATCTCAATATCGCGGAACCCAAGGCGATGATCGGTTTTGCCGGAGCGCGGGTGCTGAAGGAAACGACCCGCCAGGACCTGCCAAAGGGCTTCCAGACCGCTGAATTCCTGCTGGAGCGGGGCCTGATCGACCGCATCACTCCTCGGCCTCAAATGCGCGCGGAGATTTCCAAGTTGCTCAGCTACATGGAGTCCCGCAGGAACGGTCGTTCCAGCGGCAGTCCGACGAAAAGCGGTTCGCTGAAGATTCAGTAGGCCGCGTCCCAGATTGCGGCAAACCCCGGCCCATTCGGGCGTTGCGTTTCTTTCCACGGTGCGCTACAAATCCCAAAGAAAGGAACATGTTGTGAAGTCTTTCGTGGTCGGGATGGCCGGCGCTTTGCCCTCGGCATAATGGAGCTGAAGGCAGGATCACGCTAACACGACGCCAGGCAACCTTGCCGCGGCGCACCCCAAAGCCTCGCCGTTCCCGGCGACCACAGGACTCATCGCCCGCAACACGATTTTCGCCGCGCGCCTGCCGTTTCCGGCCCGAACCCGGGCCCATGCGGGACGCCTGCCGGCGAGTGACAAGTCGCAATGGAAACACCGTCTTGGTTGGAAGTTACGTATCGCAAAGACGCCTCGGTCTCCTCAAAAATGCGGGCTCGGAGAGCCTGAAAATAGCGCGCCCTTGAAGCGCGCGGTTCACACATGTTG
>CAZZYY010000229.1:0-1277 GCA_964658475.1 uncultured Candidatus Methylacidiphilales bacterium
AGAAATCGGCGTCGAAGAGATCCACATCCCGGATGATGGCGCGCGCGCGGACGTAGCCGGGGGCGTCGCGGAGCTCGCGCGGCGTCTCGAGTTCCTCGTCGGAGAACCGGGAAATCGATTCGGCGCCCTCGCGAAGATTTTTCCAGAACGTCGCGAGATCGGGCGCGCCGGGAAAACGTCCGGCCATGCCGATGATCGCAATGCCCTCCGCGAGTGGCGGCGTGTTCATGCCGCGCGTCCCCGGGCGAGCACGGCGCGCTGCCGCTGCGCGCGGGCGGCGATGCGGTCCTCCGCGCCACCGTTCGCAGGGGCGGGGTTGAGATGCGCGGCGAGCGTGCGGATGGTGGGGAACTGGAAGAGATCGGTGATGGGAATGACGCGGCGCAGCTCGCGCTCAAGCTCGCGATGGAGCGCGGTGAGCAGGAGCGAGTCGCCACCGAGGTCGAAGAAGTTGTCGTCGATGCCGACGAGGTCGCGGCGCAGCGTGGAGCGCCAGAGACGCGCCAGCAGCGTTTCCATTTCGCCCTGCGGCGCGGCAAAAGCGGCGGCAAGATGCGCGCGGTCCGCGCCCGGTGCCGGCAACGCGGCGCGGTCGAGCTTGCCGTTCAGCGTGAGCGGAAAAGCGTCCAGGAAAACGAAAGCTGCAGGCACCATGTAGTCAGGCACGGCCTCGGCCAGATGTGCCCGGAGGGCCTCGACCGTGGGCGCGGTGCCCGTCCGCGCGACCACATACGCGACGAGCTTTGGATCGGCGCCAGGCTCCGTGCGGGCAAGGACGGCGCATTCGCGCACTGCCTCGTGGCGCGCGAGCACGGACTCGATCTCGCTTAGCTCGATGCGGAAGCCGCGAATCTTGACCTGGTGATCACGGCGCCCGAGGTAATCGAGCGTGCCGTCCGGGCGTTCGCGGGCGAGATCGCCACTGGTGTAGAGCTTGCCCGGCCTGCCGGGCTCGAAGGGATTCGCGATGAAACGCTGCGCGTTGAGCTCGGGCCGGTTGAGATAACCGCGCGCCACGCCGGCGCCCCCCACCCACATTTCACCCGCCTCACCGGCCGGCACGCGCCGGCCGTGCTCGTCCGCGAGATAGACGATCAAGTCAGCGAGCGGGCGGCCGATGTTGCTCCCGCCGAGGTCGAGCTGAGCGCGCGTGATCGGCTGGTAGGTGACATGCACGGTCGTCTCGGTGATACCGTACATGTTCACAAGCTGCGGATGTGTATCGCCGTAGCGGTCGAACCATGGGCGCAGGTTCTGGAACTCGAGCGCCTCCCCCC
>CAZZYY010000229.1:1287-3153 GCA_964658475.1 uncultured Candidatus Methylacidiphilales bacterium
ATGACGTAGCGCAGGTCGCGCAGCGACTGCGCAGCAAGAGCGTCGGCCTGGATCAACTGGCGAAAAGCGCTGGGCGTCTGGTTGAGAACGGTGACACCCTCCCGCACCAGCAGGGCGTGGAAGTCGCCGGCCGAGCGGCTCACCGCGTGCGGCACAATGACCAGGCGGCCGCCGTAAAGAAGCGCGCCGAAGATCTCCCAGACGGAAAAGTCGAACGCGCTCGAATGAAAAAGCGTCCAGACATCGCGCGGCCCAAAGTGGAAGAGCGGCTCGGTCACACTGAAAAGCCGGCGCACATTATCCTGCGTGACGAGGCAACCCTTGGGCTGGCCCGTCGAACCGGACGTGTAGATGACATACGCAAGATCGCCCGGCGCGGCGTGAGTGCGCGGATTGGCCTCGCTCTCGCGAGCGAGTTCGTCGCGCATTTGGTCCAGGCAAATAATCCGCGCGGCACTGCCCAAGAAGCGGTGTGCGAATGCGGATTGGGTGAGGACAATCGGCGCGGCGGCGTCTTTAACCTGAAACTGGAGGCGGTCTTCGGGACACGCGAGGTCGAGCGGGAGATAGGCGCCTCCCGCCTTCAGCGTGGCGAGAATCGCGGTGATCAGGTCAAAGGAGCGGTCCAGATGGATGCCGACCAAGACTTCCGCCTGCACGCCCAGGCGGCGGAGTAGGCACGCCAGACGGTTAGCCTGAGCGTTCAGTTCGAGGTAGGAACACGATTCGCCATTCCAGGTGAGCGCCGCAGCGTCCGGCCGAGCACGTGCCACCATGTCTTCGAAACGGGCCGCCAACGCCAAACCTGCAGAAAAAGGTTCGGCCAGTTGGCTGGAATCAGCTTTCATTGCAGGTATTTAGATACATTAATATCTATTTGGGCTTGAAAATCAATTCAATTGGCTGCAAGCCTTGCATGTGCCGAGATGATGCTCCCGCACTCTAGTCTTGTCCATTTATCGGATCAAAATGAAGGCTGCGGAGAACCAATTTGTCTCGGTCGGGCTCTTGCGCCTGTCGGTGGAGGCGGAGATGTTGTCCGCGCTGGACCGCCGGCTGTCGAAGGACGATCAGACCCGCGCGGCACGTTTTCGCAGGGTGGAAGACCGCGCCCGGTTCCTCCTGGGCCGGGCTCTGCTGGCGCAGATGCTCGCGGCCCGATGGGGAACGGCGCCGGTCGCACTCGAACTGGCGTTGACGAAGCAGGGGCGGCCTTATCTCCCTGAACGGCTTGGAACGAATTTTAGCATCTCGCATTCAGGCAACTGGGTGGGCGTGGCTCTAACGGAAGGCGCTGAAGTGGGGCTCGATATTGAAAGTCTCGATCGCCGCGTTGACCTTCCTGCCCTCTCTGAGCGCATTTTCAATCCGGCCGACTTGGCGCGCTTCCAAGCCCTGCCCGCGCCAGACCAGGTGCGCGCCTTTTTTCGCGCCTGGACGGGGAAGGAAGCCCTTTCGAAGGCGAAGGGCGTTGGACTTTTCGGCGGCGTGCAAGACCTCAGCGTGCCGCTATACGATGTTCCAGCCGAGGTACGCGATCCGCATGATAAGCGCCAGATTTGGTATGTTTGCCCGGTGTCGGTTGAGGCGGGCTATATGGCTTCGCTCGCCTGCAGCCGTTTTGTAGACAATCTGAGCAGACAAACGTGGCAGCCTGATCAGCTGGCGTAACCACTCCGCATCCAAAGTGCACCATGGTGCGCGAGCAAAAAAGAACCCCGGGGAAGTCTCCTTCTCCGGGGTTCATAATACTGGCAACGACCTACTCTCGCACAACCTATAGATGCACTACCATCGGCGAACGCTCGTTTCACTTCCGTGTTCGGGATGGGAACGGGTGGGGCCAAGCTTCTAAGGTCACCAGAG
>CAZZYY010000230.1:0-3126 GCA_964658475.1 uncultured Candidatus Methylacidiphilales bacterium
CTGATGGCCCTGAACCGCCGCATGCTGTGGAGAAACCTCCGTGATTCTCGCCGGGATCAGTCCAAGGCGGGAACGACCGCCCGAAAACAGATAGCCGGCGCTCTCCGAGCGCCGGTCCGAGTACGAAACGCGTCCGCAACTGACCAGCGCTCAGAGAGCGCCGGCTACCAGACCGAGCGCCACACGCCGCCACCTTGTAGCCACGCGGAGTGCGGGTCTTTCCGGGCGCGCTGAAGCGCGCCATAGGCAACCGTCCTAGACCGCCGCTACAGACTCAAACTCGGCATTGCGGCGCGCCCCCGCCGACGATATAACGGGCGCATGAGCCCCGATCCCGCCCCGAAATTTGCGCCGTTCTTCGGCAAGGCCTGGTCGGCGTTGGCCATCATCCTCGGGTTGGTGCTGCTCGCCATGTTTTACTTCGGCCCGGTGCTGATGCACGTGGGCGGCGTGATCTGGGCGCTGATCCGCTGGCTCTTTAGCCCGATCATCTAGACCTCCGGCGCCGCGCTGCTTTCCTCCGCCTGGATCCGGCGGATTTCCGCCATCTGCCGCTCGGCCTGGAGCCACGGCAACTCGTCGCCGTACTGCGCCTGCAGGCGGGCGAGCAGGGCGCGATTGCGCTCGTCATTGCGACGCAGGCGGCGCCAATTCCAGCCGGCGAAGACCGCATCTCCCACCGCGATGGCCGTGACGAGAGCCCCCAGCGTCCTCTGCCCATAGAACCAGGCGCCCCCGCCCGCCAGCGCCAGCAGGATCGGAAAGAGCGCGTAGATCAGCCCCATCCGGCGCCGACGCAGCACGGCAAAAGCCGCGGCTTGGTCATAGGCCGCCTGCCCGGCGTCGAGATCGGCAGCGGAGATCATGGCGCGGGCGTCCCGGTCTTCCAGCCATGCAGCGCCTGATCGGCCAGCTCGCGGCAATAGGCCAGCGTGTCGATCTCGCTCACCGGCTTGTCGTCGCGGATGCGCAGGATGCGTGGGAACCGCAGCGCGTAGCCGGAGGCATGCCGGTCGCTTTTCTGGATCGTGTCGAACGCGACCTCCAGCACCACCACCGGCTGCACCAGCCGGTAACGCCCAAAATCCTCCAGCGTGTGCTGGATGAAAAACTCGGTGTACTGCGCGATCTCCACGTCGGTCAGGCCCGAATAAGCCTTGCCCACCGGCAGCAGCTCCCCGGTCGCCTCGTCGCGGATCGCAAAGGTGTAGTCGCTCAGCACATGCCGGCGCTTGCCGTGGCCCCACTCGACGCCCACCACCACGACGTCGAGCGTCGCGTACGCCTTCTTCAGTTTCAACCACGCCAGGCCGCGCCGGCCGGGCAGGTAAAGCGACGCGGGATCCTTGGCCATCAGCCCTTCGTTGCCCCGCTGGCGCGCCTGGAGAAACGCCGCCTCGATCGCCGCCGCGCCGCTCACCTGCTGGAGCGGGGCGCGTTCCACCCGCGGGACGAGCGGCAGCAAATCCAGTTGCGCGCGGCGCTCGCGCAACGGGAGCTTGAGCAGGCTGCGTCCCGCGAATCCGATCAGGTCGTAAAGCCAGAGCGACACCGGCACCTCCGCGCCGAGGAAGAAGTCGTCGCCTTTGCGACCGAGCCGCTTTTGCAATTCGGCAAAAGGCAAGGCGCGGCCGTCTTGCCACGCCAGCAGCTCGCCGTCGCCGATGAAGTCGGCGGGGATTTCCTTCACGCGCGCCGCCAGGTCCGGAAACTGCCCGGTGATGCGCCGCAGCTCGCGGGAGTAAAATTCCACGCGCGCGCCCTCCTTGTGCACCTGGCAGCGAATGCCGTCATATTTTTCCTCGATCCAGATCGGGTCGCCCAGCCGCTCGACGATCGCCTCCGCCGTCGGTTCCGGGCTCGCAAGCATGAAGTGGATCGGGTTGAACGTGCGCAGCTCCAGCTTCTCCAGCGTGCCTTCCCGCGCGGCCCGCGCCGTGGCGCCGAGATCGCCGCTCAGCATGTTGGCTTCGCGGATCGCCTCGGGCGCACGGGCGAAGGCGGCGGCAATCGCCTCTTCCACCAGCCCCTCCTTGAGCCCGATGCGCAGGTCGCCCGTGATGATCTTGAGCAGGTACTTCGCCGCCAGCGGATCGAGGCGGGCCAGGCGATCCTGCAACACCGTCTTCTTGTCCAGCGGCCCGCGCGTCGCCGCCAGTTCGCCAAAGAAGCGGGGCCAGTCGGAGATCGGCCACGGCTCATGCGTCGTGTGCCCCTGGAGGATGGCCTGCGCCGTATCGCCAGTGTCGCTGTAGCGCTGGTACGTCGACCGATAGTCGGCCTCGCTCGTGCCGGAGATGGCGAGCAGCGCGGCTTTGATGATGGCCCAGCCGAGATTGAGCACGCGCCCATCCGCCGAGGGAAACGGCTTGCCCGTGAAGGCCACCGCCGCCGGCCCGAGCGTTTCCGGCGCAAGCTGGGCGAAGTAGCTTTTGAGCAGCTCCACCTTCTCCAGCTTGCGCGTGGTCGCGCCGATCTTCTCGCCCACGTTGGCGAAGGCCAGCGACTCGTTCGGATCCAGCGCGGCCGGCTCGATCATGGCGGGCGCGGCCCGGCCGGTCCCGCGCACCGGCAGCGCCAGCGGCTTGCGATTCAGCTCAGCCATCGCGATCTCGAGCTGGTTGTCCTTCCCGAGCGCCCACGCCTCCACCCCGCGATCGCGCAAGGTGCGGGCAAATTCCTCCGTCGATCCATGCACGGTGTAGACGCGTCTCGGCTGCACCAGGTCGACAAAGCTCAGCAGGTCCGCGTAATCGGCGTGGTCGCTGAGCGGGAACGCCGCGTCGCACTGGTAACGGTAAATCGCCGCCGGGTCGCTCGCCCAGCCGGTGATGGCCGCGGTGCGGCGCGGCTTGATCTTCCGCAACCAGGCCGACTGGTTGGCCTGCGGCGGGCAGACCACCACATGCCCGGCCACCTCGCTCAGCGCGAAGGGACGATAGGCGGGGAACGTCTGGCCCAGCTCCTCGTAGACACGCGTCATCTTCGCCGTCTGCGGGTGAAGCATGATCGGCAGCTCGGCGTCCGCGAGGCTGCTCAGGATTTCCTGGCTCTTGCCCAGCGAATAGCCAAAGAGCACCGGCACCTCGCCGTCCTCCAGCGTCTGCCGGCAGAACTTGATGATCG
>CAZZYY010000231.1:0-3115 GCA_964658475.1 uncultured Candidatus Methylacidiphilales bacterium
CAGTCGGTAGAGCACATCCTTGGTAAGGATGAGGTCACCGGTTCAAACCCGGTCATGGGCTTGCCGCTTCCTCAGGTGAGAAGGCAGAGACAGGTTGGAGAGCGAAAAAAGAATTTAACAACGAGAGCTGACTTAGTCGGGCCGAGGCGCGCGACCGAGGGGCTGAATCACGAGACGAAGAACAAGCAGGAGCAACATCATGGCTAAGGAAGCATTCAATCGCAGCAAACCGCACGTCAACATCGGCACGATCGGTCACGTCGACCACGGCAAGACCACGCTGACCGCGGCGATCACCAACATTCTCGCGAAGAAGGGCCTCGCCACCGCGAAGGGCTACGCCGAGATCGACAACTCCCCCGAGGAAAAAGAGCGCGGCATCACGATCAACACCACGCACATCGAGTACCAGACCGACAAGCGCCACTACGCGCATGTCGACTGTCCGGGCCACGCCGACTACATCAAGAACATGATCACCGGCGCCGCGCAGATGGACGGCGCCATCCTCGTCGTCTCTGCCGCGGACGGCCCGATGCCCCAGACCCGCGAGCACATCCTGCTCGCCCGCCAGGTCGGCGTGCCGGCGCTCGTCGTGTTCCTCAACAAGGTCGACATGGTCGACGACAAGGAACTCCTGGAGCTCGTCGAGCTCGAGGTGCGCGAGTTGCTCACGCAGTATGAGTTCCCCGGCGACAAGATTCCCATCATCAAGGGCTCGGCGCTCAAGGCCCTCGAGGGCGACGCCGCCTACGAGAAGGAAATCATGAACCTCATGGACGCGGTGGACGAGTACATCCCGCTCCCCGAGCGCCCGAAGGATCAGCCCTTCCTCATGCCGGTCGAGGACGTGTTCAACATTGAAGGTCGCGGCACCGTCGCCACCGGTCGTGTCGAGCGCGGCATCCTCAAGAAGATGGACGAAGTCGAGATCGTGGGCCTCAAGGACACGGTCAAGACCACCGTCACCGACATCGAAATGTTCCGCAAGCTCCTCGACACCGCCGAAGCCGGCGAGAACGTCGGCGTGCTCCTGCGCGGCATCAAGAAGGAAGACGTCGAGCGCGGCCAGGTTCTTTCCAAGCCCGGCTCGATCAAGCCCCACACCAAGTTCAAGGGCCAGATCTACGTCCTGAGCAAGGAAGAGGGCGGCCGTCACACGCCGTTCTTCAACAATTACCGCCCGCAGTTCTTCTTCCGCACCACGGACGTCACCGGCAGCGTCAAGCTGAAGGAAGGCGTCGAGATGGTCATGCCCGGAGATAACGTCGAGATCGAGGTCGAGCTGATCACGCCGATCGCGATGGAGAAGCAGATCCGCTTCGCCATCCGCGAGGGCGGCAAGACGGTCGGCGCCGGCCGCGTCTCGGAAATCATCGCGTAATTTCGTTGGAAGACAGCGTCAAACCGTCGGGTTTCGGTGGGCCTCAGCGCCCGCCGCAGGCCCGGCGGTTTCGGCGTCAATATAACTGGAACAGCAAAAGTTGGTTTGGAGTCTAGGTCAGTAGCTCAATTGGTAGAGTAGCGGTCTCCAAAACCGTTGGTTGTGGGTTCGAGTCCCTCCTGGCCTGCCAACTGAAGAGAAAATTTTAAAAACATGTCGTTAGGCCAAGTCATCCTGCTCGGAATCGCCCTCGGTCTCGTGGCCGTGCTGCTGCGTTATCGCGCGCGCGTCTTCACCTTCATCAGCGAGGTGCGCGTCGAGCTGGGCAAATGCACCTGGCCTTGGGACCCGAACCAGACGGGGTTGAAGAAGTATCGCGAGCTCATCGAGTCGACCGCGGTCGTCATCGTCTCCACGATCCTGCTCGCCGCGTTCGTCACCACCTCCGACCTGGTCCTGGCCCACGTCGTCGGCTTCCTCACCGGGGGCGGTCTCACCAAATAGATTTTATGTCCGAAGGCACCGAAACTCATTCCGATCTCGAGACGCAAGTGGAGACCCCGGCCGCGGAAAAGGCCAAGTCCGACCTGCCGCCCCAGTGGTACGCCCTGCACGTCCTTTCCGGCCAGGAAAAGAAGGTCAAGGAAAGCTTGGAGCGCCGCGCCAAGACCGAGGAGATGGGCGATCTCGTGCGCGAGGTCGTCATCCCCACCGAGCGCGTTTCCGAGGTCAAGCGCGGCAAGAAGATCGAGTCCGAGCGCAAGCTCCACCCCGGCTACGTCTACATCAACATGTACCTGCGCGACGAGGAGAAGAAGCTCGTCGACCGCACCTGGTACTTCATCCGCGAGACCAATGGCGTCATCGGCTTTGCCGACGGCGACAATCCCCAGCCCATCCGCGCCAGCGAAGTCGAGACCATGCTCGGCCAGATGCGCGAGCGCGAGGAAAAGGTCATGCCCAAGGTCGCCTTCACCGTGGGCGACAAGGTCAAGGTCGGCGACGGGCCGTTCCAGAACCAGGAAGGCCTCATCGAAGGCGTCGACATGGAACGCGGCCGCCTCAAGGTCTCCGTCAACATGTTTGGCCGCTCGACCTCGCTGGAGCTCGAGTACTGGCAGGTCGACAAGACCTAATTGAGACGGAATTAACGGAATTTACCAAATTAAGGACCAAGAATTTAGGAAACCACCCAGCGATTACTCCAGAGATAATCCCGTTTAATTCCGTTAATTCCGTCCAAACTTAGAATCTATATGGCAAAAGAAGTCACAGGCATCATTCGGTTGCAGATTCCGGCCGGCGCGGCGAACCCCGCGCCTCCGGTCGGTCCGGCGCTCGGTCAGCAGGGCGTCAACATCATGGCCTTCTGCAAGGAGTTCAACGCGGCCACGCAAAAACAGGCCGGCGACGTCCTTCCCGTCGTCATCACCGTTTACAAGGATAAGACCTTCACCTTCATCACCAAGTCGCCCCCCGCGGCCGTGCTGCTGAAGAAGGCGGCGAACATCGCCAGCGGTTCCAAGGAACCCAACCGCACCAAGGTTGGCAAGGTGACCAGGAAGCAGGTCATGGACATCGTCAAGATCAAGCGCAAGGACCTCAACGCCAAGAGCGATGAAGCCGCCTTCCGCGTCATCGCCGGCACCGCCCGCCAGGCCGGCATTGAGATCGTCGATTAGAAAAATTCATACCACCTGATAACACTCCGTAACGGAACATCACGCCAAC
>CAZZYY010000232.1:0-3113 GCA_964658475.1 uncultured Candidatus Methylacidiphilales bacterium
TTCTCCATGCCGGACCGCAAGGCTACGGCTTGCTGCGCGCGGCGCCCTCCGTCGGTGCCGTCGCGATGGCGCTCATCACCGCACACCTGCCGCCCTGGCGCAAGGCAGGCCGGGCCATGCTTTGGGCCGTCACCGGTTATGGTGTGGCGACGCTGCTCTTCGGCCTCTCGAACACCTTTTGGCTTTCGATGGTGGCGCTCGCGCTCACCGGCATGTTCGACAACATCAGCGTCGTCGTCCGTTCAACCGTGATGCAAATGCTGACCCCCGACCAAATGCGCGGGCGCGTCTCCTCGATCACCTTTCTCTTCATCAGTTGCTCCAACGAGCTGGGGGAACTTGAGTCGGGCCTGACCGCCCGCTGGTTCGGCGCCATCGGCTCCGTCCTGCTCGGCGCGTGCGGAACGATTTTAGTCGTAGGCGGCGCGACCCTGGCCTTCCCGCAAATCGCCCAGCTCGGCCGCCTCCACGAAATCAAGTCCGCTGACCTCGCCCGCACCACCGAAGTGGAATTGGAAGAGAAAGCAGCTTAAAAGCTGTTAAAGCACCTACCCCGAATTATGCCGTCTGGTCGTCGCGGAGACTGAGCCTTGAACGGGACTTCGATTAACTATGGCTGATCCACGACACGCGGAGCTTGCCCTCGCTTCGTCAACCTACCGAACGGAAGGGCCTGCCCTCGGCTTCCACCTTCATCGTAAGCTGGTGAAATGTTGGCGTAGGGGGAGTTAGTAGTTCCTGCGTGATCCTGCGCGCACACCTTGCTTGGCGAGCAGACATTTGCCCACCTGCCGTTGCCAATATAGCGAGTGCAAATGCCCTCGTGCTCCAGGGCGAATAGATGGAGCCATTCGTTACGGACCAGAGCTTGAACTTCGGGATGCCCGGACAACACCTGCTCAATGCTTTCCCGGCTTGCTTCGATAAAAACGCTGAGCCGAAGCGGCTGATGCATCCACCGGGTGCCGTCATGCAAGGACTGGAGTGGCAGTCCCACCTGCAAGTCCCCACCATTACCCTGCCAAACGCCGAGGGTACCCACTACGTTATGGATCGTCTTATTACCGCTTCAGTAAAGACGGTTGTTCACCGTCGAAGCGTAGTACTGAAGATTGATCCAGTTGGTCACGACCATCGGTGCGGTCATGATCAGCTCCAGAATGGAGCCCGTCGGATCCTTTCGAGCGTCGTAGTTGTGCAGGAACGTGCGACCGTGAAGGTTGATTGCCTGCGTACGGTGACGAGGGGCGACAATGAACGCAGCATTCCCCGCCCGAGGTGACGGTTTGAGCCGCGCGGATCAGGCTTGGCCGAGTATTTTTAGAAGCGCCGCGGTATCGCTCAGGTCCCGTAGCACCTTGGTGGCCCCGCAGGCGGCGAGGTCCTCAGGGAGAAAGGAACCGGTGCCCACGCCGATGCTGTGGGCGCCAATGGCCTGGGCGCAGGCGATGTCGTGCGGGGTGTCGCCAATGATCCAGGTGCGGGCGGGCGAAAAGTCGACGCCGGTGACTTCCCGCGCGCGGCGCAGCGCGACGGGGCCAAGCTGATTGCGATCCGAGCTGTCGTCGGCAAAGGCGCCAAACTCGAAGTAGCTCCAGATGCCGACATGCTCCAGCTTGAGGCGCGCGCCCTCCTTCAGGTTGCCGGTGAGCAGCCCCTGGTGCAGATCGGGATGCGCGGCAATCGCGTCGAGGGCCGCCCGAATGCCGGGCAGCACGCGCGCGTTGCCCTTCGGCAGCGTGACGGGCAGAAGCGCGAGGTATTGCCGGCGAAACTTTTCCTCCTCCTCCGGCGTATGCTCGACCCGGATATGCGTGAGCAGGTCGCGCATGATCGAGGTGTCGGTACGCCCCCGCAGGTCGACGGGCAGCTGCTCCTTGAAATCCTGCCGGTAGGTCTCGCGGATCATCTGCAGCAGCGCGCGCTCGCCGGCGCGGTCCATGTTCACAAGGGTCTGGTCGATATCCCAGAGGATGAGGGTGGGCGGCATGAAGAGACCAGAACGAAGAACAGGTTACCAACGCAAAAGCGAAACGTCTGACGTCGGCGCTTCCCTACATCGCCATCACGCTGAAGCCGCTGTCAACATACATCGTCTGGCCCGTGATCGCCGCGGCGCCGTCGGTGGCGAGGAAGAGACCGGTGGCGCCGAGTTCCTCCAGCTCCACATTGCGGTGAAGCGGCGCGCGCAGCTCGTAGTGCTTGAGCATCTCCGTCAGCCCGGCCACGCCGCGGGCGGCCAACGTGTTCATGGGGCCGGCGCTGATGGCATTGACCCGGATTTTTTTCCGGCCAAGGTCGTTGGCCAGATAGCGCACGGAGGCCTCGAGCGCGGCCTTCGCCACGCCCATGACGTTATAGTGCGGGACGACGCGTGCGGCGCCCAGATACGTCATGGCGACGATGCTGCCGCCGTTTTGTTCCATGAAAGGCAGCACCGCGCGGGTCAGCCCGACCAGCGAGTAGGCGCTGATGTCGTGCGCGGTGGAAAAGGCCTGCCGCGTCGTCGCCACGAACTCGCCCGCCAAGGCCTCGCGCGGGGCGAAGGCGACGCTGTGGAGCAAAAGGTCGATGCGATCGGTCTGCTTCTTCACCTCGGCGAAAAACGTGTCGATCTGCTCGTCGGACGAAACGTCGCAGGGCAGGATGAGCGTGTCTTTGCCGAAGGTGCCGGCGAGCTCCTCGACGTTTTCCTTCAGGCGCTCGCCTTGGTAGTTGAAGATGAGTTTGGCGCCGGCCTTGTGCCAGGCCTGCGCGATTGCCCAGGCGATGCTGCGTTTGTTGGCCACGCCAAAGATAACGCCGGTCTTGCCGGCCAAGGGTAGGTCACTGCTCATAGGCCGTCCATGATGCAAGCCGTGGCGGTGAGGAAAAGCCGAAAGCGGCAGTTGGACGATTCGTCATGGTCGGGCGGGCGAAAGTGTGACGAGTCGGGCGCCTGTAGTCTGTGGCGGCGGTTGCCCTATAGAAACCTCGGACTTCACGCTCGCCGAGATCGTTCCGATGCTGGAACAACCGCTTGAACCATCGCGCCAGCCGGCCGGGCATGGACCGAGAGAATAGGTAGCCGGCGCTCTCCGAGCGCCGGTCCAAGTAGAGCACGCGTTCGCAAC
>CAZZYY010000233.1:0-3069 GCA_964658475.1 uncultured Candidatus Methylacidiphilales bacterium
TGGAATCCGTCGCCTAGAGGTCGACGACTATCGGGTGCATCCGCGTTGCACCCTGCTTGCTCACACAAACAGGTACTCCTGTTTCAGCCAGCGCAGCAGCTCCTCGCGGCCGACGCCGGATTTCAGGTCGGCAAAAAGAAACGGGCGCTCGCCGCGCATCAGCTTCGAGTCGCGGCGCATTACCTCCAAGTCCGCCCCGACGTGCGGCGCAAGCGTGATCTTGTTGATCAGGAGCAGGTCGCTCGTGCGGATGGCAGGGCCGCCCTTGCGCGGGATCTTGTCGCCCTCGGCCACGTCGATCACGTAAATGAACGCGTCGACCAGCTCCGGTGAAAATGTGGCGCTGAGGTTGTCGCCGCCGCTTTCGATCAGGATGAGATCGAGCGCGGGATGGCGGCGCTGGAGCTCGTGCACGGCGGCGAGATTCATGCTGGTATCGTCGCGGATGGCGGTGT
The DNA here is from genome assembly GCA_964658475.1 of uncultured Candidatus Methylacidiphilales bacterium. Taxonomy (GTDB): domain Bacteria; phylum Verrucomicrobiota; class Verrucomicrobiia; order Methylacidiphilales; family UBA1321; genus JABDGH01. The sequence continues at coordinate 456 of CAZZYY010000233.1, forward strand.
GCGGGCACCCGCCGGTCTCCACGCCGAGGACGCGGTCGGCGGGCAGCGCCTCGTGGCGGACGAGGAACTCGGCGTCCTCGCGTGTGTAGATATCGTTCGTGATGACGGCGAGATTCAGTTCGTCGCGCAGCCACTGGCACAGGCGCAATACGAGCATGGTTTTGCCGGAACCGACCGGGCCGCCGATGCCGAGCCGCAGCGTGCGCCGCTTGGCGAATGAGTCAGGAGATGAAGAGGCGTTCATGGGCGATTTCGTGCCGCATCGAGGCGATCTCCACGGCCGGATCGAACCAGCCGAGATCATCGCGGGAGATTGTATGCGAGAGGTCGAGGTTTGATTCTGCGGCTGCGAGCGCCTCGGCCAGCAAGCGCTGCACCGCGTCCTGGCCGATGCGCAGGAGCTTGGGCGCGGTGAGGCAAATTCCAGAGAGCGCCTGGAAGGCCCAGGCGGTGAGCAGCGCGTCCTCGGGCAGATGCGCGAGCGCCGCGCCGAAGATGACGGCGTGATGACCGGGCGTGCGGCCGGTCTCCACGTCTTGCGCGAAATCAGGCGGCACCGAGCTCATCTGGATTCCCTGGAGCCCGGCGAGGCGTCGGCGACCGAGCGCGCGGCTGGCCTCGCGCAGTTCACGCGAGCCCTTCGCCGTCTCGACGATCTCGTCGAGCGCGTGAAGTTCCGCGACCTCGCCGCGCAGGGCGGCTTCGCGGCTGAGCCGGACGACGGGCAATTCAAAATGCGCCAGCGCGGGCCAGACGTGGTCGCGCAGGTAGTCGGCCATCGTCGCCGCGTCGCGGACCACACCGAGCTGGACGATCTGCTCGAAGCCCGCGCTGTGGGCGTAGCCGCCGGTGGGGAAGGCCGAGTCGGTGACCTGCAGGAGCGAGGCAAGCCAGGCCGGCCGATCATTCATGCGCGTGCGGAGAATGATGGTGCGCTGCGCCGGCCGCGAGCGGTTGGAAGACGGCCTCGTGCCGTTGGAAGGTGATGCTTTCGCGCGTGAGCAGTTGCGCGGCCGCGGGATCGTCGGCCACGCGCAGGAGAGCAGGCAGCACCTGCACGACCAGGTGCAGGTTGCCGATCTGCCAGCCGAGCCGCGCGGCGTCCTCGGGCGTGGCGATGGGAATCTCGAGCACGGGTTCGGGGAGCTGCTCGATGACGTAACGCGTTTGGCCATCGATAAAGAAACAGGCAGCATGGGTTAGCGGCGCGGCCAGATCGAAACCGAACTCCCGGTGGTCACTCGCCTTGCCGCGCCAGCGACGTTTCGCGAGCGTGTGGCGGTCGGCGCGAAGAACGACAGAGGTCCCGTCGTTGTCCCCATCATGATGATGAGGCGGCAGATGGTGGATGAGAGTGAGATGGTCGGACATGAGAGCTGATTTTTGACGGAATTAACGGAATTAACGAAATTAGAGCCGATTTAGTTGCGTTATCATTTCGTTAATTCCATTAATTCCGTCCAAATCAAAAAAGGAAATAGCGTTGCGTCATGGGCAGCACTTTCGCGGGCTCGCAGCGCAGTTCGCGGCCGTCGGCCTTGACCAGGTAGGTCTCGGGATCGACCTCGATCTTCGGCAGCGCGCTGTTGTAGAGCAGGTCGCGCTTGCTGATGCCGCGGCAGCGTCCCACCGCGGCGAGGCGCTTGCGGAGATGGAGATTCGCGAGATCGCCGGAATCGAGCGCAGCCTGGCTGACGAAGGTGAGCGAGGTGGAAAATTTCGCGCGGCCGTGCGCGGCGAACTGCGGGCGGTAGAACGTGGGTTGCGGCGTGGGGATGGAGGCGTTCGGATCGCCCATGTTGGCGCAGGCGATGAGGCCGCCCTTCAGGATCAGCTCGGGTTTGACGCCGAAGAGCGCCGGCTTCCAGAGCACGAGATCGGCCAGCTTGCCGACCTCGATGGAGCCGACCTCGTGCGCGACGCCGTGGGTGATGGCGGGGTTGATCGTGTACTTGGCCACGTAGCGCAGCGCGCGAAAGTTGTCCGCGGCCGTGTGGCGGCCATGCGCCGCGCCTGGCTCCAGCTTGCCGAACTGAGCCTTCATCTTGTGCGCGGTCTGCCATGTGCGCAGGATCACCTCGCCGACGCGGCCCATGGCCTGGCTGTCGCTCGAGAGCATGGAGAACGCGCCGAGATCGTGCAGCAGGTCCTCCGCCGCGATGGTCTCGGGCCGGATGCGCGACTCGGCGAAGGCGACGTCCTCGGGAATTTTCGCGTCGAGGTGATGGCAGACCATGAGCATGTCGAGGTGCTCGTCGATGGTGTTGACGGTGAAGGGCCGGGTCGGGTTCGTGGACGAGGGCAGCACGTTCGCCTCGCCGCAGACCTTGATGATATCGGGCGCGTGGCCGCCGCCGGCGCCCTCGCTATGGTAGGTGTGGATCGTACGCCCGTTGATGGCACGCAGGGTGTCCTCGACGAAGCCGGACTCGTTCAGCGTGTCGGTGTGGATCGCGACCTGGACGTCGAGTTCATCGGCGACGCGCAGGCAGGTGTCGATCGCGGCGGGCGTGGTGCCCCAGTCCTCGTGCAGCTTGAGGCCGATGGCGCCGGCGCGCACCTGCTCGCGCAGCGGCTCGGGACTCGAGGCGTTGCCTTTGCCGAGGAAGCCGAG
>CAZZYY010000234.1:0-3069 GCA_964658475.1 uncultured Candidatus Methylacidiphilales bacterium
GGCGACGAGAAGATCGCCGAGAACATGACCTACAACCAGTTCGTGCCCTACACGGACCGGCTCGATTACCTCGCCCCCCTCGCCAACAACGTCGCCTACGCGCTTGCAGTCGAGAAGCTCATGGGCTGGACCGTCCCGCCGCGCGGCCAGGTCATTCGCGTCATTTGCTGCGAGCTGGCCCGCATCTCCGCCCACCTGCTGGGCATGGGAGCGTTGGCCATGGACACGGGCGCGATGACGGTGTTTCTCTATATCTTCACCGAGCGCGAGAAACTCTATAACCTGTTCGAGCTCCTCACGGGCGCGCGCTTCACCACCAGCTATACCCGCATTGGCGGCCAGATTCGCGACCTGCCCCCGGGTTTTGTCGAACAAGCCAAAGCGTTCGTCGAACAGTTCAAAAGCAAGATCGACGAGCTGGATCACCTCCTCACCCGCAACAAGATCTTTGTCGATCGCAACAAGGGCATCGGGATCATCTCGAAGGAAGACGCCATTGATTTCGGCCTCACCGGGCCCAACCTGCGCGGCAGCGGCGTGGAATACGACGTACGCAAGGCGCGGCCTTACCTGACCTACGCTGAGTACGATTTCGACATACCGACCGGCTCCGTCGGCGATTGCTACGACCGCTATCTTTGCCGGCTTGAGGAACTGCGCCAGAGCGTGCGCATCCTGGAGCAGGCGCTGGCAAATCTGCCCGGCGGCCCGATCAACGTGGGCGACGGCAAGGGCTTCCTGCCGCCCAAATCCACCGTGCTGACCAAGATGGAGGAACTGATCCACCAGTTCATTCTTGTGACGGAGGGCATTCAGGCGCCGCCCGGCGAAATCTATTTCGGCGCAGAGAATCCGAAGGGCGAGCTGGGTTTCTACATCCAGAGCAAAGGCGGCGGCGTGCCGTACCGGCTAAAAATCCGCGCGCCCTCTTTCGTCAATTTGAGCGTGCTGGGCAAGCTCCTGCCCGGCCATATGATGAGCGATGTTGTGGCCATTTTGGGCAGCCTCGACTTTGTCATGGGAGAATGCGACCGATGAATTCCACAGGCCAAGCCACAACCCGGGCGGCGTGTCTCATCGCTGGTGCGGCGCTTCTTCTCTCGGGCTGCAGTTCAGCCGTCACGCCGGACCGGCTGGCAAAGATCACCACCGGGATGAAAGCCGATGACGTGGTCGCGCAGCTCGGGCAGCCGGCTCGGATCGATCATGCGGAAATGACCGGGCTGACCGGCGACGCCTATCATTATCTTTCCGCGCAGGGCGACGCCAGGGTCGTCCTCATCAACGGCACTGTTTTCACGACGCAGTTTATCACGGGAGCCCAAGGCCCATGAGCAACCCTCGCGCGGTTGACCCCGCCACGCAGCTGGTCGAGCCGGAGGATGCCTTCCCTGTCCAGGAAGCGCATGGCGCCCTCGTCATCTTCCCTCCGGGTTTCGAAACGAAGTGTGACGAGCTGATCACCCATTATCCTGTTTCCAAGCGCAGCGCCTCGCTACCGCTCCTGCATCTGTGGCAGGAGACGTTCGGCCACGTCTCGCCGCAGGGCATTGAATGGATCGCGGCCAAGCTCGAGCTGCAGCCGATCAACATCCTCGAGCTGGTCACCTTCTACCCGATGTTCCGGCAGCATCCGGTTGGCCGCATCCAGATCAAGGTTTGCCGCACGCTCTCCTGCGCGCTCGCCGGCAGCTACAAGCTCTGCGACCACTTCCGCGAACGCTGCGGCACGGCCGAGCCCGACGCCCACGGCATCGCCAGCAGTCCGGACGGAAAATACGCCGTCGAGTTCGTCGAGTGCATCGCCAGCTGCGGCACCGCGCCAGTCATCATGATCAACGACGATTTCCACGAGAACGTCACCCCCCAGCGGGCGGATGAGCTGCTGCGGAAATACGACTGAGGGTGGACGGAATTAACGGAATTAACGGAATGGAACGATTTCAAGACTTGCCTGAGACAAAATCGATCGTGAAAACGACGGTGGGCCTGGCGATGAAGGTCCATCGAACCCTTGGAGCCGGATTTTTGGAGGCCGTTTACGCCAATGCTTTGGCCTTGGAACTAGACCGCTGCGGAGTCGTGTTTCGACGAGAGCATCGCATTGCCGTGAGGTACGACGGGACAATTGTCGGAGAGTACATCGCCGATTTTTTACTCGAGAACGTTTTAGTCGTCGAATTGAAGGCGGTGGAAGCGTTGAGCAAGGGACATTCGCTCCAACTAGTCAACTACCTAACTGCAACCCGTTTTGACCTAGGCTTGCTTCTGAATTTCGGAGCCAAGAGTCTGGAATTCAAGACCAAGACTCGCAGTTACGAACCCGCCTCGAGATTCTTTAGAACAGTCGAAGAGGGCTCTCCGCAATTTGGTAATTCCGTTAATTCCGTCTAAAATGCCTCCTCAACAACGCCGCCTCATCTTGGCCAACATTGATCGCGACGGCTATACGCCGGACATCGACTCCTATCTGCGCCATGGCGGCTATGAAGAGCTGAAAAAGGCGCTGACGATGGACGGGCCGGCCATCGTGGCCGAAGTCAAGACCTCGCAACTGCGCGGCCGAGGGGGCGCCGGCTTTTCCTGCGGCATGAAGTGGGGCTTCATCGATCCCAAGAAGAATACCAAGCCCGTCTACCTCATCTGCAACGCCGACGAATCGGAGCCCGGCACGTTCAAGGACCGACAGATTATCAATAAAGATCCGCACCAGTTGCTCGAGGGCATGATCATTGCCTGCTACGCCAACAACGTGCATCTCGCGTATATCTATATCCGCGGCGAGTTCGTCTTGGGCGCGCAGATTCTGGAGAGGGCGATTGCGGAAGCGAAGGCGGAGGGTTTTCTAGGCAAGGGCATCAACGGCACCGCCTACGATCTTGAGATCTACGTGCACCGCGGCGCCGGCGCCTACATCTGCGGCGAGGAAACCGGGCTCATCGAATCGCTGGAAGGGAAGCGCGCCTATCCGCGCATCAAGCCGCCCTACTTTCCCGCCGTGCTCGGGCTCTATATGTGCCCGACCATCGTCAACAACGTCGAGACGCTCTGCAACATCAAGCACATCGT
>CAZZYY010000235.1:0-3031 GCA_964658475.1 uncultured Candidatus Methylacidiphilales bacterium
GTTTTCCCGGCAGCGACGGTTTGGGATTATTGCGGGGTGTCGAGTAGTCGAACGACTTCGGTGGTAGCCGGCGCTCACCGAGCGACGGTCGGTTGCGGACGCGTGTTCTATTCGGACCGGCGCTCGGAGAGCGCCGGCCACCTCTGAGTTCTCTCCGTCCTACAGGTGGGCAGCGAACACGAGCGCCTTACTGCGCATGGATGGCCATCAATCGTCACGAGAATGGCCGGACGCGAAAGGGGCCTTTCAGCTTCTCGGGCGATGCGCGGCGGCCGCCTTGGCTGAGCGCGATCTTTTTCGCCCGTGCGAGATCGAGGATGTCCTCGCGCGCCGCTGAAAGCGTGGTGCCGCAATCGCGGGAAAGCTGGCCTGGGCAGACGGTCGCCCCGGGCTTCACTTGCTGCAGGCGCTCGAGGATTCGGCGCTGAAGTGAGGTCACACTCCAAGTTCGCCGCGAAGCATCGCGTGGCAAGGGCACAAAAAACGGGGCGACCTTGCGGCCGCCCCGTCCCCTCCTCCAAAACCAACTGACGATCTATTTCGTCGGGACCGAGTTGATCGTCTGCAGAATGCGGCTGGCGATCTTGTAGGGGTCGCCGGCGGAATTCGGGCGGCGATCCTCGAGGTAGCCCTTGTAGCCGTTGTTGACGAAGCTGTGCGGGACGCGAATCGAAGCGCCGCGGTTGGCCACGCCGTAGTTAAACTTGTCGATCGACTGGGTCTCATGCAGGCCGGTGAGGCGCAGATGATTGTCGGGCCCGTAGACCGCGATGTGCTCGTTGCGGTTCTTGTCGAACGCCGCCATGAGCTTCTCGAAGTACTCCTTGCCGCCGACTTCGCGCATGTACTTGGTCGAGAAGTTGGAGTGGAAACCGGAGCCGTTCCAGTCGCCCTTGATCGGCTTGCAGTGCAGCTCGACGTCCACCTTGTACTTTTCGCAAAGCCGCATCAGCAGGTAGCGGGCGACCCAGACTTCGTCGGCGGCGCGCTTGGAGCCTTTGCCGAAGATCTGGAATTCCCACTGGCCCTTGGCCACCTCGGCGTTGATGCCCTCGTGGTTGATGCCGGCGTAGAGACAGATGTCCAGGTGCGTGTCGACGATCTCGCGGGCGATGTCGCCCACGTTGGAGTAGCCGACGCCCGTGTAGTAGGGACCCTGCGGCTTGGGATAACCCTCGGCGGGGAAGCCGAGCGGGCGGCCGTCCTTGTAGAGGAAATATTCCTGCTCGAAGCCGAACCAGGTGTCGGGCTCGTCGTGGATGGTGGCGCGCCCGTTGGTCGGGTGCGGGGTGCCATCGGGGAGCATGACTTCGCACATGACGATGGCGCCGTTGGTCTTGGTCATGTCGGGATAGACCGCGACGGGCTTGAGCACGCAATCGGAGCTGTGACCCTCGGCCTGCTTGGTGGAGCTGCCGTCGAAGCCCCAGTTCGGGACCATTTCCAGGGTGGGGAACTTGTCGAAATCCTTGACCAGGGTTTTGCCGCGGATGTTGGCCAGCGGGGTGTACCCGTCGAGCCAGATATATTCCAATTTATACTTCGCCATTGTAGGTGTGTGTGAGGTTAAGGGTTAAAGTCCGCCCGGGCGTGCTGCCAAATCGGATGGGTGAGCAGCCCTAAAGCAGCCGGTATGCCAGCCAGGCTTTCGGGACGGAACACGCCCCGCGCTTGGCAGCGCCGGGCCGAGGCGCATAGTAACCGGGTGGACACGGTCAAGGACACCCAGCGCGCCTCGGTGCGCCTCAGCTACGAGGGAAAAGTCCACAAGGAATTCCGCGGCCCCGGCGCCCGGGAACGCTTTGCAAATGAGGTCAGGGTGCTGCGTTATCTGGAATCGGTAGGCTGTCCATTCGTGCCCAGACTGATCGAAGAAGACCCCGCGACGCTCCAGATTGTGACCACCAGCGCGGGCGCGCGCGTGCAGCACCTCGACGAGAGCCGCGCCCGCGAACTCTTCGCCGAGCTGGAGACCTACGGCGTGCGCCACGACGATCCGGACGTCCGCAACGTGACCTACCGGCAGACGGACGGCCGCTTCTGCCTGATCGATTTCGAGTTCGCGACCATTCTCCGCGGAGAACAGGCGGGCGGCCTCACCCAGGAGGACATGCACCGATGAATCCCCGCGGCGGGCCGGTGATGCGCCTGCGCTGGTCCGGCCAGACGGACCGCGGCCATGTGCGCAAAAACAACGAGGATTCGTTTCTCGTCCAGCAATTCAACGCGCAGGAGGTGCACCATCTCGGCAAGGTGGGCGAGGGTACGACCGAGCTGGTCGACTTTGTCTTTGCGGTGAGCGACGGCATGGGCGGCGCGATGGCGGGCGAGTTCGCCAGCCGGATCACGACGGAGAAAATCACGCGGCTCCTGCCGCCTTCCTTCAAGCAGTCGGCGCTCGGCCTGACCGCCGGGGTGGACGATGTGCTGGAGGAGCTTTTCGACCAGATCCACCGCGCGCTCGTGTTCGTGGGCGGCAGCTACGAGGAAACCCACAACATGCAGGCCACGCTAAGCATGTGCTGGTTCACGCCGGGCTGGATGTACTTCGCGCACATCGGCGACACGCGCATCTACTACCTGCCCGCGGCGGGCGGCATCAAGCAGCTGAGCGAGGACGATACCTACGTGGGCTGGCTCTTCCGCCAGGGCCGGCTGACCGAGATGCAGGCGCGCGATCATCCGCAGCGGACCGCGCTGCAAAAGGCGTTGGGGGCAGGCAACCAGTTCATCACCCCGCAGATCGGCAGCGTGGCCTATGAACGGGGCGACCTCTTCCTGCTTTGCAGCGACGGGCTGGTGGAGGGGCTCTACGATTACCAGATCCTCGAAATCCTGCGGCCACCAAGCCCGGTCGCCGACCCGCCTCCGCCGGCGTTTCAACTGGTGGAGGAGGCGCTCCAGCGTTCCGGCCGCGACAACACCACCGCGCTCGTGGTCGAGGTTCTGTAGCGACGGTTGACAGGTAGCCGGCGCTCTCCGAGCGTCGGTCCGAGTAGAGCACGCGTCCCCAACTGACCGGCGCTCGGAG
>CAZZYY010000236.1:0-2951 GCA_964658475.1 uncultured Candidatus Methylacidiphilales bacterium
ACGCCGAAGCCGGAAAGGAAATCGAGGTAGTCCTTCCCGTCCATGTCGTAGAGATAGGCGCCCTCGGCGCGAGCGTAGACGATGTCGAAGCCGATGGTGCGCTGGACCTTGACCAGCGTGCGGTTCAGGTGCCGGTCGTGCAGCTCGTAGTTTTCGCCGAGCCGCGAGGTGACCAGGTCCTTGATGTCGAGAGGCATGGACGGAGGGTAGCGGATTTTCGCGCAAAAACAAGCAGCGGCCGGCCGCGTTCCACCCCCGCTACAAGCCCGGCTTCCGCACCACGAGCGTGTCGGCCAGCATGTCGTGCAGGGCCTGCTTGCGCTGGGTCCAGCCGGCCATCATGAAGCCGATGCCGATGCTGAAAACGGAGATGAATTTCCCGAAATATCGCCCCGTCGCTTGACCGAAGCCTATCCTTCTTCCCTGACGGTCCGTCACGAGGAGATGAAGCGCTCTTTTGCCCAATGTTGCCTGCGCAGCGCCTGATTCCTGCAAGGCGTAATAGAGCCAATTCATGACCAGCAAGACCAGCCAGAAAAGAAGATATAAGGCCACGATCATGGGGTGGTCTGCATCCGGGCTGCCTCGAAGACTGAAAACACGGAGAAATGCGCCCACAAAAGCAGCCAGCAGCGCCAACAGGATGTTCAAGAGGACGTAGTCGAGGATATAGGCACCCAGCCGCAGCCAGAATCCGGCGTACACCAGATGCTCCGGCGGCTGCATCGTGGCGGCGTAGGAGTAACCAGTGCCGATCAGCGCGGCGGTTTCCGGCGCCGGGATATGCGCGTGGCCGGAGGCGACCGGCAGCGCGGCCACCACGGGCGGCGGCGGATGCAGGGCGTCGACCTTGGCCAGCACGTCGCGCAGCGGGGTCCATTGAGTCAGACCATCGACGAAGGCGAGCGAGTCGAGCGTGACTTCGCCGCGGGTGAGCTGGTCCGCGACTTCGGCGCGCGTGAAGGGGCCCTGCGGGACGTTGTCCTTGAGGATGGTGATGGCCGCCATAAATTCCTAGCGCTTGATCACGCGCGTGCCGGCCAGGCGGTCGTGCCACGTCAGCCGCTGCGCGTTGAAAAGCGCGGCCATGAAACCAAGAAAGAGCGGCAGCGCCGAGAGATATTTCGCGGCGTGGCGGCCGGTGGCGCGCAGGAAACTGACACGGCGGCCGGCCGAGTCGGTGACCACCAGACCCATGATCTGCTTGCCGATCGTGCCCTGCCAGGGCGAGCTCTCGAGACCGGCCGCGTAGAGCCAGGCGAAGCCGTTGGCCATGAGCAGCACGAGGTCGCGCAACTCGCGGTAGAGCAACTCCTGCTCCTGCCGGGCGGTCTCGGCATCGCGATGCTCCAGCTCCCCGCGCACGTACCAGGCGCCATAGGCCGCGGCGAAAACAGCGAGGACCGGGATGAAGAGCAGCGCGCAGTCGATGAGGAAGGCGTTGATGCGGGCGACCATGGGGGAAGCCTCCCGGGCCGTGACCGGAAGCGAGGGTGGCGCGACGGCTTGGCGGGTAGCGGGCGCTGCCGTAGGCAGGTTCGGCGGACGGACTGCCGTGATGGACGGCAGCGGCGGCAAAGCGGTCGGGACAGAAGCAGCGGGGGCGGCGGGCGGGGCGACGACCACCGGCGACGGCTGAGATGGGGAGGCGTTCGGCAACGGCGGGAAGGTCCGGCCTTCGCGCGTGCGGGGCCAGTGGACGACCTCGCGGTCGAGATGATGCAGGACTTCGAGCAGCGGCAGCCAGTCCTTGAGTCCGGGCGTATGGGCGAGGTCGCGCGGGGTGAACTCGCCGCGGCTGAGCCCTTCCTGAATCTGGCGGCGCGTGAACGGGCCGCGCGGGGTCTTTTCCTGGAGGAGGACGATGTCGCCGAAGGCCATGGGATGGTCAGGTTAGCACAGGGGTGAAGCGGGGTGGAATGGGAGGTTGATCAAACGACCGGAGAGGCATGGCTCGGGTTTTGGTTCCCCCCGGGGGGGGCATGGGATGTTCCGTTATGATGTGGTATGAAGTGGTATGAGAGGAGGGTTGAGGCCGCAGGGCGGTTGGTTTTCGCATTTTGGGGAGCGATGTGTTGGTACGGAAGGACTGCGTTCATGCGTTGATTATCCCATCTTTTTGGGAAAGGCGTTATCACTGGAGGTCTTGTTTGGCTTGTTTGGTCTAAAATCTGATGTTTTTTGGTTTGGAGGGGATTGTTCCGGTCAGCCCATTGGCTCTGACAAAGGCAGGGAGGCATTCCGCTCGCTGCGCTGGCTCCGGCCGTCTCGTTCCTCATTTTACACTTGTGAACGAGGGGGGATCGGGAGAAAACAGGTAGCTGGGGCTCTCCGAGCGCCTTTCGGTTGCGGATATGTTTCGTACTCGGACCGGCGCTCGGAGAGCGCCGGCTACCTGACTGAGAGCCGACGGCTAGCGCTTCTTCTTCCGCTTGGATTGCACGGCGGCTCGGGTGCGGAGGCGCAGGGCGTTGAGGCGGATGAAGCCGGTGGCGTCGCCCTGGTTGTAGGCGCCCTGGTCGGCTTCCATGGTGGCGACGTCGGGGTTGTAGAGGGAGAGCGGGCTTTTGCGGCCGGCGACGATGAGGTTGCCCTTGTAGAGCTTCAGCCGCACGGTGCCGGTGACGTACTTCTGGCTTTCCTCGACCGCGGCCTGGAGGAACTCGCGCTCGGGGGCGAACCAGAAGCCGTAATAGACCAGCTCGGAGTAGCGGGGGATGAGGGAGTCGCGCAGGTGCATGACTTCGCGGTCGAGCGTGAGCGTCTCCAGTTGGCGGTGCGCGAAATGGAGGATGGCGCCGCCGGGCGTCTCGTAGACCCCGCGCGATTTCATGCCGACAAAGCGGTTCTCGACGAGATCGACTCGGCCGATGCCGTGCCTGCCGCCCAGCTTGTTCAGGGTGCGCAGGACGTTGGCGGGGCTGAGCTTTTTTCCATCGACGGCGACGCAG
>CAZZYY010000237.1:0-2911 GCA_964658475.1 uncultured Candidatus Methylacidiphilales bacterium
CAACGCGCTTCATCCATCTCGACCGGGTCACGCGGCAGGACGCGGTGAAGGATTTCCAGGACGAACAGGCGGTGCCGCGCACGGCCATCACCATGGGCGTGCGCACGATCCTCGCGGCGCGGCGCATCGTGCTCATGGCCTTCGGCGAGCACAAGGCGGCCATCGTCCGGCGCACGGTGGAGGGCGAGATCAGCCCGGAGGTTCCCGCCACCTTCCTGCAGGACCACGAGAATTGCCTGCTGGTGATCGATGAGGCGGCGGCCGCGGAACTGACGCGGCAGCGCACACCCTGGGTGGTTGGTCCGCTGGAGGAAATGGGCCTGGCGTGGAACGACGCCCTGGTGCGGCGCGCCGTCACGTGGCTCGCGTGCGAGACAGGCAAGGCCGTGCTCAAGCTCACGGACGAGGACTACAATTCCCACTCGCTGCAGGACCTGCTCGCGGAGGGCGGCAACGCCTATGATCTCAACCTCCGCGTTTTTCGCCAGCTGCAGAACACCATCACCGGCTGGCCCGGCGGCAAGCCGAACGCGCGCGAGCAGCCGCGGACCCTGCGCGCGCCTTCCGCGGCGGTGTTTCCGAAGACCATCGTCGTCTTCTCGCCTCACCCGGGAGACGGCGTGCGGGCCATCGGAGGCTCGCTCACGCGCCTGGCGCAGCAGGGCCATGCCGTGCATCTGGTCTACCAGGTTTCCGGCAGCAACCAGGTGCGCGACGAGGTGGTCGAGCGCTACATCGACGTGCTCGAGCACATGCGCATGAACCCCACCAACGCGTGCGACCCGGCACGGGTGCGGGCCGCCATCCGGCGCGGGGAGGCCCGCGTGGCCGCGCGCGTCTGCGGCATCCTACCCGAGCGCCTGCACTTCCTCAACCTGCCCTTTTACGACGCGGCGACAGAGGGTCATCGTCATTGGTCCGACGAGGATGTCGACCTGACGGCGCGGCTGCTCCAGGAAATCCAGCCGCACCAGATTTACGCGGCGGGCGATCTGGCCGACCCGCACGGCACGCATCGGCAGTGCCACGAGATTCTCTCCGCCGCGCTCGCGCAGGTTGCGCACGAGCCGTGGTTCGCCCAAGGCGAGGCTTGGCTTTACCGCGGGCTCTGGATGGCGTGGCCGATCCACGAGGTCGACATGGCGGTGCCGCTCAGCCCGGTGGAAGTCGAGTGCAAGCGCCGCGCCGTCGCCCAGCACGAAAGCCAGAAGGAGCTGCCCGGCAGTCCCGGCGAGGATTGGGCCCACGCGGCAGGCCGCCAATACGATGCGCTCGGCCTCGCGGATTACGAGGCGGTGGAGACTTTCCATCGGTGGAGGTAGCGGGCCCGGTTTGGTGTTCTAATGACAAGTCGCCGTGACTTGCGTCGGTAGACGTCGGCCTCCGCTGCGGCCCCGGCCTCGGGCCGACGCGAGCCAACCGCGGATGTTCGGTGCGCACTCCGCCAGGTAGCCGGCTACCTGATAGAGTGCGGCTACCTGTTAAGCTCGCTGGCGCGAGGGTTCAAGCTGCCATTCCGGCAGCGGACCGATCCCGGCGAGAATGTAGTTCGATATCGGAGATTTCACGGATCGCCTTGGACTGGCACCTCGTCTTCTGGGGCGACCTTGCCTTCCGCGCGCCGCCGGCGAAAGAACTCCTGCAAAAGCGCCAGCGACTCGTCGCGCAAAACACCGGGGGTCAGCTCGCAGCGGTGATTGAGTCCCGGCAAATCGAAGAGCTGAAACGCGCCGCCGCACGCGCCTGCCTTCGGATCGCTCACGCCGAAAACGATGCGATCCACCCGCACGTGCGCGAGGGCCCCGGCGCACATGGGGCATGGCTCCTTCGTCACGTAGAGGGTCGTTCCGCTCAGGCGCCAGGTCTTGAGCCGCGCCTGCGCCTCGGCGATGGCGAGCATTTCCGCGTGCGCGGTCGCGTCCTGCCGCGCCTCGACCTCGTTGGCGGCTTCGGTCAGCACGAGGCCGTCGCGCACCAGCACCGCGCCGACCGGAACCTCCGCGCGATCCCGCGCGCGCCGCGCCAGTTCCAGCGCGCGCCGCATGAAGGTTTCGTCGGTGGAATTCATCGACTAATGCTAGGCCAATCCTTGAGCTATCGCGGATTTGTGCTGAAGCAATAGTTCTGCGGCCTCGTTGCATTTTCGCCGATCCGGCGACAAGCCTATCTGGTCGCTTACGATGGCGGCCAAAAAATCGGATATTGGCGCAGGAGAATCGTTATCGGAGAGATGCTGAAGCACCCCGTCCACATAGTCTTCGTACTCCGCTCGCGCGCAAGGCTCGGGGGAAACACCTATCGGATCCCAAACATAGAAAAGCACCTCGTCAACTCGTCGACGAAGCTCATCTGCATCAAAAGTTCTCATGGTCCCTTTCGCTACGCCGCCGTTTCCGACGTGCGGACTCAGCAGCCTACGCCGCTTCGGTGAACTCGCCGAAGGCGCGGAACTTCTCGTAGCGCTGGTCGCGCAGCTTTTCCACGTCGAGCTTGCGCAGCTCGGCGATCTGGCGCAGGACGGCAGTCTTCACCGCCTCGGCTGCATCGGTCCAGGAATGGTGCGCGCCGCCGGGCGGTTCCGGCACCACTTCATCGACGAGCTTGAGCTGGAGCAGATCGGGCGAGGTCATCTTCAGCGCGGCCGCCGCCTTGGGCGCCTGCGAATTGTCGTGCCAGAGGATGGCCGCGCAGCCTTCCGGCGAAATGACGGAGTAGTAGGCGTTTTCCAGGATCAGCACGCGGTCGGCCACGCCGATGCCGAGGGCGCCGCCGCTGCCGCCTTCGCCCAGCACCACGGCGACGATCGGCACCTTGAGCGTGAAGAGTTCGCGCAGGTTCACCGCGATGGCCTCGGCGATGTGCCGCTCCTCCGAGGCGATGCCGGGATAGGCGCCGGGCGTGTCGATGAAGG
>CAZZYY010000238.1:0-2901 GCA_964658475.1 uncultured Candidatus Methylacidiphilales bacterium
CGTTGAGCGTCTGCTCGCGCTCGTCGTGGCCGCCGCCCATGCCGGTGCCGCGGCTACGACCCACGGCGTCGATCTCGTCGATGAAGATGAGGCAGGGCGCATTCTTCTTGCCCTGCTCGAACATGTCGCGCACGCGCGAGGCGCCGACGCCGACGAACATCTCCACGAAATCGGAACCGCTGATGCTGAAGAACGGCACGTCCGCTTCGCCTGCGATGGCCTTGGCGAGAAGCGTCTTGCCCGTGCCGGGCGGCCCGATCATGAGCACACCTTTGGGAATGCGGCCGCCGAGCTTCTGGAAACGACGGGGATCGCGCAGGAACTCGACGATCTCGCTCAGCTCCTCCTTCGCCTCGTCGATGCCGGCGACGTCCTTAAACGTCACCTTGTTGCGGTCGCGCGTCATCATACGCGCCTTGCTCTTGCCGAAGCTGAAGGCGCTTTTGCCCGCCATGCGAATCTGCTGGCGGAAGAGGAAGTACATCACGCCAACGAAGAGCACCACGGGAAGGAAGCTGGTGATGACCGGCATCAGCCAGTTGGAAACCGACTTGCTCTCGATCGTGCCCGAGTAGCCGGCCTGCTTGATCTCGCTTTCCAGATAGCGATCGAAGCCGAGGTTGACCGGCACGACGAAGTTATGAAGAACGGGCGCAGCGGTGGGCGCATTAGCCGGCGGCGCCTTGTACTTGCCCGTCAGCGAGTCCATCCCCGACGAGGAATCGGACTGGATGTTGATCTCCGAGACCGCTCCCTGATGGATCAGGTCGAAGAGCCGCGCCTTGGTAATTTGCTCCTCCGCCGTGCCGGGGTGGAGGGTTAGCCAGCAAAATGCCAGCACCGCAATGCCGAGGAGAACGGCCAGCGCCATTCCCTTCCAGTTCTGGTCGCCCGTGGGCACGGGTCCGGGCACATTGCCATCGCCGCCTTTCCGTACCGGCGGTTTGCCGGAGGACGGTTTGGTCTTCGGATACTTGACTGGCGGCGTGGGCATAAGGGGTTACGCTAACATGCGGCCCGGCCAAAAGCAAACGTCCGCCGGAGGCTTGCCGTTTTGTAAAAACAAGGCGGCGACGGTGCTTTACCCACCCTGTTTCGGTTGCCGGGGCCGGCCATGTGAAATGCATTCCCTCACGCGTTGCAGGCTGTTTAGTCTGCCGCCGTGGACAGCACCAATCTGATCGTGATGCTGGTGTTCATCGAGCTGGTGCAGATCGGCCTTGTCTGGCTGTTTATCCGCCACCGCTACCGGGTTTCGCTGCACCAGCTGCGCGAGCTTACTGCGCAGTTGGCCGCGGGAAAAGTCCCCGCCTCTTATTACATAGGGGGCACCCGGCGCTTCGAGGAGCTCTCGCGCAATCTCGAGGGCGTGGGCGCCCGGATCGCGGAGCTGCAGCAGGAGCAGACGAAGGAAGACCTGCACCTGCTCCTGGCGAACATGGTGGAGGGCGTGCTAATGGTCGATGCGCGCCACGTCGTGAGGCTGGCCAACGGCGAGTTGCTGCACCTCTTCGGTCTCACTCAAAGTCCCGTGGGACGCACCGTGCTCGAGGCATTGCGCGAGGCGCAGGTGGAAAAGGTCGTCCGGCGCGCCCTGGAGGCTGGCCTGGCCCTGCGCGAGGAGATGACCTTGCAGAGTTCCGCCGGGGCGGAGGCGGAACGGCACTTCGAAGTCAGCGCTGTGCCCATCCGGCATGACAGCGGGGCGGTCGAAGGCGCGGTGGTCGTCTTTCATGACCTGACGCGCATCAAGCAGCTGGAGGTGGTGCGGCGCGAGTTTGTGGCCAACGTTTCCCACGAGCTGCGCACCCCGTTGGCGATCTTTCGCGGCTATCTCGAAACGCTGATCGACAACCCCAAGCTGCCGCGCGAGGACGTGACGCGGGTGCTCGATGCCATGCAGCGCAACTCCAACCGGCTCAACTCGCTGGTGGAGGACCTGCTCACCCTGACCCGGCTCGAGTCGCGGCAAGTCCAGCCGCAGCTGGAAACGATCCGAATCGATGCCTTCTTCGAGCAATTGGTGCGCGACTGGCATACTCGCACGCAGACGGAGCCGGCGGAAATCGAATGGCGCGCGGACAAGGCCCTCCCGGCGATCGAGGTCGACCTCCTCCGCTTTGAGCAGGTCATGCTCAACCTGCTGGAGAACGCGGTTGCTTATTCCCCCGCGCCGCGGCGCATCGTGCTTTCGGCGGTGGCGGAGGGGATCGGAATCAAGATCACCGTGAAGGATAATGGCATCGGCATTCCGCCGGGCGATCTGCCGCACGTCTTTGAGCGTTTTTACCGCGTGGACAAGGCGCGTAACCGGCGCTCGGGCGGCACCGGGCTGGGCCTAAGCATCTGCAAGGAGATCGTGGAGGCCCACAACGGTACGATCCGGGCGGAGAGTGAAGTGAACAAGGGCACGACGATCGCCCTCTGGCTGCCGCAACGGCAGCGGCCTGAAACCACCCTATAGGCGCTTGCGTGGACCGCTCATCCTGCGTCGATAGAAAGCGAGCTGTAGCGTTCTCTGGACAAGCGTAGAATTTTTCCGTTCCGCTCGCGCAGCTCGCTCCGGCACTCGGAGAGCGCCGGCTACCAGTGAGGCGGGTTCTGCCGGTGTCGATAGTTATCGGGTAATCCCCGTGCCCAACCAAAAGCGGACGGCGCACGCCAAGAAGGTAGCCGGCGCTCTCCGAGCGCCGGTCGCGCGAGCAGGAGCTGGAAAGACGAAGCTACTTCCCTCGCGCGACCAACAAGCGGCTTGGCCGAATGCGCGGAGGGCTCGCCGACGATGGGCAGAGGAGATGTCGCGCCAGGGCCACAATCATCCGCACCCCGCGTCGATAGAAAGCAAGCCGTCGCTTATCGTTCTTCCAAGCAAGCACAACGCTTTCCGGTTCCGCTCGCGTT
>CAZZYY010000239.1:0-2872 GCA_964658475.1 uncultured Candidatus Methylacidiphilales bacterium
GAATGGAAGACGATGATGTCGTCGAGGCGGTTGAGGAACTCGGGCTTGAAGACCCGCTTGGCCTCGCCGAGCATCTTGTCCTTCATCTGGTCGTAGCTGTGCTCGTCGGTCTTGACCCCGAAGCCCATGACCATGTTCTTGCGCACGAGATCGGCGCCGACATTGGAGGTCATGATGATGATCGTGTTCCGGAAGTCGACCTTGCGCCCGAGCGAGTCCGTGACCACGCCGTCTTCCAAAATCTGCAGGAGCAAATTCCAAATGTCCGGGTGGGCTTTTTCGATCTCGTCAAAAAGCACGACGCTGTAGGGACGGCGGCGCACTTTTTCGCTGAGCTGGCCGCCCTCCTCGTAGCCGACGTAACCGGGAGGCGCTCCAACCAGGCGCGAGACGTTGTGGGCGTCCATGTACTCCGACATGTCGATTTGGATGAGCGCGCTTTCGTCGCCGAACATGTATTCGGCCAGCGTCTTCGCCAGGTGCGTCTTCCCCACGCCGGTCGGGCCCAGGAAAATAAACGAGCCGATCGGGCGCTTCGGGTCCTTGAGATCCGCCCGCGAGCGCCGCAGCGCCTTGCCCATGGCGTAGACGGCTTCGTCCTGGCCGATGACCTTGCCCTTGAGCTCCTCGGCCACGCGCAGGAGGCGGTCCATGTCCTTTTGCTCCATGCGGGAGAGCGGGACGCCGGTCCACTTCGCCACCACGTGACGGATGTCGTCGTCGGTGACGTTGACCTCCTGCTCGTCGCGGCGCGTGCGCCACTCGGCCAGTACATTCTCCAGCTTATCCTTGGCTTCCTTCTCGGAATCGCGGAGCGCGGCGGCCTTCTCGAAATCCTGCGCCTTGATCGACGCTTCCTTGCGACCCTTGATCTCCTCGATCTCGGCCTCGATGCTCTTCACGTCCGGCGGGCGCATCGTCGCGTTGATGCGCGCTCGCGAGCCGGCCTCGTCCATGACGTCGATCGCCTTGTCAGGCAGGAACCGGCCGGTGAGATAACGGTCCGAGAGCTTCACCGCCTGGATCAGCGCCTCGTCGGACATCTTCGCCTTGTGGTGCTGCTCGTACTTCGGGCGCAGGCCCTTGAGGATCTCGATCGATTCGTCGACGCTCGGCGCCTCGACCATCACCTGCTGGAAGCGGCGCTCCAGCGCGGAGTCCTTCTCGATGTGCTTGCGGAATTCGTTGAGCGTGGTCGCACCGATGCACTGCAGCTCGCCGCGGGAAAGCGCAGGCTTGATGATGTTGGACGCGTCCATCGCGCCCTCGGCGGAGCCGGCGCCGACGATGGTGTGCAGCTCATCGATAAAAAGGATGACGTTCTTGGCCTTGCGGATTTCTTCCATCACGGCCTTGATGCGTTCCTCGAACTGGCCGCGATATTTCGTGCCGGCGACCATGAGTGCGAGGTCGAGCGTGACGACCTTCTTCTCGCGCAGCAGCTCGGGCACGTTGCCCGCTGCGATTTCCTGCGCCAGCCCTTCCGCAATCGCGGTCTTGCCCACGCCGGCCTCGCCGATGAGCACCGGATTGTTCTTCGTGCGGCGGCAGAGAATCTGGATAACGCGCTCGATCTCGGGCTTGCGGCCGATGACCGGGTCAAGCTCGCCCTTGCGCGCCATGTCGGTCAGGTCGCGTCCGAACGCTTTGAGCGCGGGCGTCTTCACGTCCTTCTTGCTGCCGGGCGCGCCGCCTTCCTGCGGGCCGCTGGAGGACGATTCGCCGCTTCCGCCGCCCTCTTCGCTCTCGCCCTCGCCGGAAGTAAAATTGGGGTCGAGTTCCTTCAGCACCTCATTGCGGGTGCGCTCGATATCGACCTCGAGGGTCTTCAGCACGCGCGCGGCCACACCGTCGCCCTCGCGTAGCAGGCCGAGCAGGATGTGCTCGGTGCCCACGTAGGAATGATTGAGCGCCTTGGCTTCCTTGCCCGCGAGGGCGAGGACCTTCTTCACGCGCGGGGTGTAAGGAATGTTGCCGGACATCTTGGTGTCCGGGCCGGAACCAACCTGCTTCTCCACTTCGATGCGCACCGTCTCCAGGTCGAGCCCGAGCTTCTGCAGGACATTCACGGCGACGCCCTGGCCGAGCTTGATCAGCCCGAGCAGCAGGTGTTCGGTGCCCACATAATTATGGTTGAAGCGGTCCGCTTCCTTGCGCGCAAGCGCGAGGACTTGCTGGGCGCGGGGCGTAAAATTGTTCATGATTTCTTCTTATCCCCTTCTATCGGCTTGGCGAGGGCCAAAGCTTTGGTGTCCGGCTCCGGCACGCTCTTGAGGCGCTCGCGGAGCAGGTCGGAGCGCAGGCCGTCGCGCTCCTCGGTGGTGAGCTTGCGCTCGTAATCCTTTTGCAAATGCGCGGGCTGGGTGCGGATGAAAAGTTCATCGATGGTCGCGCGGTATTCCTCGGGCAGGAGATTGAGGTCCACGCCCAGGCGCAGCATGGAAAGCAGGTTCAGCACCTCTTTCGATGAAATCGAGTAGCTGTGCATCATGATGCCGTAGGCGCGCCCGACCTGGTCGGCGATCATGCGGCTCTTGTCCTCCAGCATCTTCTGGCGCGCGTTTTCCTCGTGTTCCATCACCTGCACAATGACCTTGTGCAGCTTGTCCACGATGTCGCCCTCGGACTGGCCGAGCGTCATCTGGTTGGAAATCTGGAAAAGGTTGCCGAGCGCCTCGGTGCCTTCGCCGTAGAGGCCGCGCACCGCCAGGCCGATCTTGTTTACGGCTTTGATGATCTGCGTGATCTGGTCGTCGAGCACGAGCGCGGGCAGGTGCATCATGGCCGAGGCACGCATGCCGGTGCCCACGTTGGTCGGGCACGCGGTGAGAAAGCCGATCTGCGGCGAGAAGGCGAAGTCGAGCCGCTCCTC
>CAZZYY010000240.1:0-2811 GCA_964658475.1 uncultured Candidatus Methylacidiphilales bacterium
AAATGGTCGCCGCGATGGATCGCTCGAAGACGATCCAGGATCTGATTCGAGAGCTGGATTTGAAGCCGGTTTGAGACAGGAGGAACATGAACGACATGAATTCGAAAAGGGGTCCGGCTCTAATCCGGCTTCATGTCCTTCATGTTCCTCCTGTCTAAATTCCGTAACCCAGATACCCGTTGAACTGACCCAAACCCCACCTACAATTTTCTTATGCCCGACCAAAACCAAAAAACGCGCCCCACCGGAGGTGGACCCGATGCGCCCGCGCCCGGCGGCGGACCCTCCACGCCCAAAGTCGATCGCCCCAACGTGGACGATCTCCTCAAGCGCATGCGCAAGGTCGATCCCGACCAGGCCAAGCGTTACCGGCAACGCACGGGACAATGAGTTCCCTGGGCGCGTCGAGCGCCGGCCCGGCTTCGCAGCCCGCCGGCGGCTCGGGTGATTTTCGCGATCTGCTCCGGCGGACGCACGGCCCCGCCGCGTCCTACGACGCGCGTGGCACCGCGGCCGCGCCCGACGCGCAGGGCCGCATCGAGGCAACGACCGTCCTCTCCTTCCATTACGCCGACGGCGTACTCATCGCGGGCGACCGCCGCGCCACCGCCGGCAACATCGTCATGTACGACCGCGCCGACAAGGTCATCGAGCTCGATCCGACCACCGTCATGGCCATCGCCGGCACGCCCGCCACCGCCTTCGAGATGGCGCGCACCCTCTCCACCTCGTTCCAATATTACCGCCGCAGCCAGCTCCAGGCGCTCTCGCTCAGCGCCAAGGTCCGCGCGCTCGGCAAGCTGATCAAGGATAACCTGCCCATGACCCTGCAGGGCGTCGGCGTCGTCGTGCCCATCCTCGCCGCGCGCGATCCGGTCAAGAAAACCGACCCGCAACTCTACTTTTACGACGCCCTCGGCGCGCAGTTCAACGCCGTCGATTTCGCCGTGAGCGGCTCCGGCTCCCCCGCCGTGCGCAGCGTGCTGCAGTGGATCAATCGCTGGGGCGAGAAGCCCACCTCCGCGCTCGACGAGACCCAGGCGGTGCAGCTCGCGCTCCAGCTCCTCGACGTCGCCGCCGAGTCCGACACCGCGACCGGCGGCGTTGACCGCCGCTCCCACATCTTCCCGCAGGTGAAGCTGATGACGAACGACAGCCTGCGTTCCATCACGCCCGAGTCGCTGCGCGAATCGTTTGTGGCGCTCGAGGCCTCGCACCTGTAGAAAAGTTTCGCGACTCAACCCTCGACCCAAAAGGAATCCCATGAAGCAGCTCAGCACCATTTCCGCCACCACCGCCGGCGGTCGTTCCGGCAAGGGCCACACCTCCGACAACCGCCTCGAGGCGCAGTTCTCGCCCACGGGCACGACGCCCGAGCACCTCTTCGCGCTTGGCTACTCCGCCTGCTTCGGCAGCGCGCTTCAAGCCGTCGCCGGCGCGCAAAAGGTGAAATTGCCGCCCGACTTTGCGGTCACGGTCACCGTGCCGCTTTTCATGGACGACCACGGCGGTTACTACATCGCCGCCGATCTGAAGGTCACCATCCCCGGCATGGACAAGGCCGAGGCGGAGAAACTGGTTGAGGCCGCCCACCAGGTCTGCCCCTACTCGAAGGCCACGCGCAACAACATCGAGGTCACGGTCGGCGTGGCCTAGTCCGCCCCGTTTCGCAAGCGCATGACCGAGGAACCGTACCGCTGGCTCGAGGCGATCACCAATCGCCGCGAATACATCGAGGACCAGCTCGCCTCCGGCACGCCGGTTGTCGCGCTCAGCGCCGAGCCCGGAATCCTGCTGCTCACGGTCAAGGCGTCCACTCCCAAACTCTTCGAGATCTACGACCATCTCGCGCTCGGCACGCTCGGCCATCCCGCCGACATCGAAAAGGTGCGCCAGGCCGCGATCGACGCCGCGCATCTCGAGGGCTTCGCGCGCTCGCCCCACGACGTCACCGCCCGCCGGCTCGTGAGCTACAATCTCGCGCCCGCCCTCAAGAACGCCTTTGAGCAAATCTTCAGCGCGCCGCTCCTCTTTCGCGGCATCCTCGCCGAACTCGGCGCCACCGCGGCGGATGACATCCTCTGGCGCCTTGACTACGACGGCTCGTTCATCTCGCAAAGCGGTCCCGACCTCGCACGCGGCCTCGTCATCAGTGGCCCGCGCAGCGTCGCCCTCGACTGGCTCGCCCCCGTGCCCGGCCCCGAACTGGCCCGGGGCGACCTCAAGGCCGCTGCGCTTTCCGCCCTCAAGCTCTTCATCTGGGCTCGCCTGCGCGGGACGAAGGATCAGGGCATCGAGTTCAACGCGCTGCCCAACGATGCCACCGGCCTGAAGGAAAAACTGGGCGGCGACGTGCCCGAGTTTGCCTTCCTCGACCGCGCGCTGCTCGACCAGCCCATCATGTACCGTGTCCCCACTGCGGACGAACTGGGCTTGTAGCACTCGCCTCGTACAACTTTGCCTAGTTGATGCCCTCGGCGGGTCCGGAAAATCGGCATGCCTGCGATGGCTGGTAGCCGACGCTGTCCCAGCGTCGGTCCGAGTACCTAGCGTGTTCGCAACTGACCGCCGCTGGGACAGCGACGGCTACTAGAAGCGGTCATGATCTTCGGGTTTGCCTTGCTCGACCGCGCGCTCCTCGACCAGCCTATCATGTACACTTTCGCGCAGTGAACGAGCTGGGGCTATAACCCGCGCACGTCATCCTCGGCAGGAGACTATCGGCTACTAAACGTGGTAGCTCTGGCCGGCTTCCAGGTAGCCGACGCTGTCCCAGCGTCGGTCCGAGTACCTAGCGTGTTCGCAACTGAC
>CAZZYY010000241.1:0-2779 GCA_964658475.1 uncultured Candidatus Methylacidiphilales bacterium
CTGGCGGAGCGGGTGGAAATCCAGTTCGCCTACGCCATCGGCCATCCCGAGCCGGTCTCGGTGCACATCGACACCTTCGGCACCGGCAAGATCGACGACGACAAGATCGCCAGCGCGGTGACGCAGGTCTTCAGCTTCAAGCCGGCCAACATCGTCAAACAGCTCAACCTGCTGCGCCCCATCTACAGCAAGAGCACCAACTACGGCCACTTCGGCCGCACCGACGATCTCGACGCGCTGACCTGGGAGAAGACGGACAAGGCGGAGGAGTTGAAGAAGGCGGCGGGATTATGAAATTGTTGCACGGATGGGTGACTCAACCTCGAACGCTTGCGCTGCTGGGGTTGGGAGTTCTTGGTGTCTGCGCCGTGATGCTTCATTCGAAAACAGGCACCATCATCTTGGTTAACCTCATTCCGGCGATTCTGTTCATGGGCGTTCCTGCCCTGATCGTTTGGGGAGTGATCGTTTATGCAACCAATCGCGTTGGAGGGAAGCCGGTAAAGGACACGGTCGAAGACCGCCTCGATGAACTTGAGCGCCTCAAGCGGCGCGACATGGTCACGGCTGAGGAATACGCCCTTAAGCGCCAGGACATTTTGAACGATCTATAACGGGCGAATGAGCATTCCAGGAGACATAGCGGGCGGAATTGTTGGGCTGGGGCTCATTGCAATTTACGTGCTGTTGGTCGTGCTGACAGTCAGCGTCCTTGTCCGTCTGGTGATTCTCCTGCCGGTGCTGACGAGGCTCGGGAGATTGGCCTGCGCGCATCTTGAAGCTCGCCCGCGTCAGGAAGACAAGGGTCGCCGCCTTTTGGAAGTCGAGAAGATGCTGCGGCGCCAGCAAATCACTCCCGAAGAGTACGATGCCAAGCGGCGGGACATCTTGAACGATCTTTGATGAAAGATGAGCGGTCCAGACCGGCGCTACCCATTGACCAATCCGCATGACCCGCGATCCCATCCATCTTGTCTGCGCGGCCAACGCCGAGTTCAACATGCCGCTTTGCGTCATGCTGGTCTCGGTGGTGGACAACTTCGATCCGCAGCGCGACCTGGTCATCCACATCATCAGCAACGATTCCGGTGCGAGGGAAAAGCAGGCCGTCGCCGACTCGTTGCGGATGGTCCGTTCCGATCTCAAGCGCGTCGATGTCCGGTGGCACAGCGCGGACCCTACGGTTATCGAGCGCATGCCGTTGCCGGGCAGTTCGCACATCAGCGCGGACACCTACGCGCGTTTTTTCATTCCCTACGTGGTGCCGGAGGATGTCGGCCGGGTGATTTATCTCGATTGCGACCTCGTCGTCCTGAAGGATATCTCCGAGCTCCACGACTCGACCGTGGAAAGCCCGGTGACGGTGCATGCAGGCCGCGAGTTGAGGACGACCCACGTTTCCTCGCCCAAAGGTGTTTTTGATTACATCGAGCGCGGGATGGCGCCCGACAGCCTCTACTTCAACGCCGGCGTGCTCGTGATCAACCTGAAACGCTGGCGGGAGCTGGACCTCACACCCCGCATTCTCGATTATCTCGAGCGGGAGGCGGCGCGCATTCACTGGTCCGACCAGGGTGCGCTCAACGCGTTTCTCTACCAGGACTGGAGCCCGCTGGACCAGCGCTGGAACCACCAAACGTATTTCACTGAGGGCGAGGAACGGCGAGTTAGCGCCGGCTACTCGAAGGAGGAATGGGAGCGCCTGAAGTACGATCCCTACATCGTTCACTACCTCGGGCCCGACAAGCCGTGGC
This sequence comes from uncultured Candidatus Methylacidiphilales bacterium, assembly GCA_964658475.1. Lineage (GTDB taxonomy): Bacteria > Verrucomicrobiota > Verrucomicrobiia > Methylacidiphilales > UBA1321 > JABDGH01. Next base: position 1,755 of record CAZZYY010000241.1, read on the forward strand.
TGGCCGCGCGTCCCTACCTGCCGCGCCGCGCCTTCTTCTTCCGCTACCTGCGAAAGACCGTTTACCGCGGCACCGTGCCGAAGCCGCCCGTACTGGAGATGCTGCTGGGTTATTCCCTTTATTTCCGCCTTTGGACGCTGGCGAGCAATCTGGTTCCCCGGGACCTGCGCTTGCGGCTCAAGGCCAGGCGTCAAAGCCGGATCGTGCAGCGCGCCCGCTAAATACTTTCCTCCTTCACAAAGATCCAAAACCCAGACAACCGAGAAACCACATGAGCACCGACTACAAAGTAAAAGACATCACCCAGGCCGATTTCGGCCGCAAGGAAATCACCATCGCCGAGACGGAAATGCCCGGGCTCATGGCGCTGCGCGCCGAGTACAAGGGCAAGAAGCCGCTCAAGGGTGCGAAGATCGCCGGCTGCCTGCACATGACCATCCAGACCGCCGTGCTGATCGAGACCCTCGTCGAGCTCGGCGCGGAGGTGCGCTGGAGCTCGTGCAACATCTTCTCCACCCAGGACCATGCCGCCGCCGCCATCGCGCAGGCCGGCATCGCCGTCTTCGCCTGGAAAGGCATGAACGCGCAGGAATTCGACTGGTGCATCGAGCAGACGCTCAAGTGGCCGGACGGTTCGGCCCTCAACATGATCCTCGATGACGGCGGCGACCTGACCAACATGGTCCACGACAAGTATCCCGAGCTCCTCGCGGGCATCCACGGACTGTCCGAGGAAACGACCACCGGCGTGCATCGCCTCTACGAGCGGATGAAGAAGGGCACGCTCAAGCTGCCGGCGATCAACGTCAACGACTCGTGCACCAAGAGCAAGTTCGACAACCTTTACGGCTGTCGCGAGTCGTTCATCGACGCCGTGAAGCGCGCGACCGACGTCATGATCGCGGGCAAGGTCGTGGTCGTCGCGGGCTACGGCGACGTGGGCAAGGGCTGCGTGCAGGCGGCCAAGGGCCTCGGCGCCCGCGTGCTCGTCACGGAGATCGATCCGATCAACGCGCTGCAGGCGG
>CAZZYY010000242.1:0-2750 GCA_964658475.1 uncultured Candidatus Methylacidiphilales bacterium
CTACCTGACGGAGGGCGGCGGTTACCGCGCGCCATCGTGCTCGCTGGCGACGGGCGATCTTTTCGACAGAGCCTGCCGTCATTGGCCGCTGCTACCGAAGATCGGTCACTGCGGCTTGAGCGCCTGGATGACCAATTCGACGCGGCGGTTCGGCTGCTGGCCGGCGATGGAGAGGGATGGACTCACGACGTAGTCCGTGCTGCCGTGGCCCTGGGCGTGAAACCGGTAGGTGCCCGGCGGCGCGTGCGCGCGCAGCCAATCCTCGACGGCCTGGGCGCGCTGGGCGGAGAGCTTGACGTTGTAGTCCTGGTCCCCGAAGGAATCGGAGTAGCCGTCGACCTGGACGGAGGCGTCGGGATACTTGGCGATCATGGTGGAGGCCTGGCCGAGCAGCGCGTCGGCGTCGGGCTTGAGCTGGGCGGAGTCGAAGTCGAAGAGCACGTCGGCCGGGAGGCGGAGCAGGATGGGCTCGGGCAGCCGGTTGAGGTCCGGGGTGGGCGGCGGCGCAGGCGGCAGTTCGCCGAAGCCGGGGATCGAACCGGCGCCCTGGCCGCTGGAGGAGACTGCGCCGGAAACCTGGCCGGGCTGCGGCGCGCCTGCGCTGGAGTTGATCAGGTCCTGCGCCATTTGCGAGGTGGAGGTCAGCGGATCGCTGCTGGGCGCAACGGGCTCGACCTTGGAGATGTCCGCGCTCACGGCCGCGTTGTCCGAGGCGACGTAGGGCGCGCCCTGGCTGAGATCGCTGGCCGCGACGACATGGGCCGGCTCCGGCGGCGTTGGCGGGCGCAGCATGGGCTGCGGGGTCTGCAGCGCCTTTTCGACGAGATTGGGATCGAGGTTGAACTCGGCCGGATTTTGCGGCGCGCGAGCGGCGGGGAGATGCTGGGTGGGGTCGGGCCGGTCGGTCTCCAAGTCCTTCGGGTTGATCTCGACCTGCTTGACCGTGAACGGCCCGAGGATGTCGGAATGTTGCGCCGGGGTCTGCAGACGCGGGATTTTCCAGAAGTGAAAGACGCCCGCGACGCCGGCGTGGAAGAAAAGGGCGATGGCCGCGGCTGCGAGAATCCAGCGCTTCTGCAGCCGTTCTTCCTGAGCGGTGAAGATGCGCAGGGCCATGCTATTTCGTGGTAACCAGTTGGTCGACGTTGATGACATCGCCCGGCTGGATCTCGGGGTTGACCGCCGCCTTTTCCGAGCCGTGAAGGTAGGGAAAAAGATTAACGATAAAAATCTGCGACTTCAGGCCGGGCAAGTGGCGGATCAGGCGGACGTTCCCGGCATTGGCTTGCTCGGTGAATCCGCCGCACTGCGCGATGGCGTCGACCATGGTTGTTTTGCTCTCGGTCAGGTTGACTGCGCCAGGGTTTCGGACTTCGCCGAGAACATAGACGCGATCGGCGCTCGACGAGGGGGCTGGGTCGGCTGGGCCTGAGAGAATGCCCACGAGGTAAAGAACTCCCGTCGCGAGAAAGAATCTCATGCCTCTCCAAGGCTATCTCAAGGCGCGGGTACGGCAAGGAGCAAGGCGCGAAAAGGAACCGCAGCGTGGCGCGTTGCACCGAAGCGGGCGGCGGTCATAGATCGTCGCCATCCGGGCCGGGAAGAACCGAGAGTCAACAGGTAGCCGGCGCTCTTCGCGCGCCGGTTGGTGGCGGACGCGTGTTCTAATCGGACCGGCGCTCGGAGAGCCGGCTACCTGGCTGAACGCGGACGATGGCGCCGGCTTTTGGAGATTCCGATCTAGCTTTCGCTGGCCTGCCGGGCGGGGCGCAGGACGTCCTTCTTGACCTTGTCGAGGAGGCCGTTGACGAACTTGCCGGAGTCGGCGGTGCTGAATTTCTTGGCGATCTCGATGGCTTCGTTGATCGAGACGACGGGCGGGATTTCGGGGCGGTAGAGCATCTCGTACATCGCCAGGCGGAGGATGTTGCGATCGACCACGGCGAGGCGCTCGAAATCCCAGTTGTCGGCCAGACCGCGGAGCTTCGCGTCGATTTCGGGCATCTTTTCGAGCGCGCCGCGCACGAGGTCGCCGGCGAAATCGCAGACGGCTTTCTTCTCCTCGCTTTGCTTCCAGAATGCGGCGAGGGCCGCGTCCAGCTGGCCGGGCCGGTGCGTGTCGTACTGATAGAGAAACTGGAGGGCGGCTTCCCGCCCGGAACGGCGCACGCCCATCAGCGTGTCTCCCGGCGCGAAAGCGCGAGCGCGGCCTCGCCGGCCTCGCGGCCGCGGTTGAGCTTGCTGCCGAAGCAGCGGGCGCGCGCCTCGGCCTCGGTGGCGATGGAAAGGACTTGGTGAATGACCGGCACGCTAGTCTCGAGCATGATGCGCATGAGCGCGTCGGTCACGGCGCGGACGATCTCCTGCGCGTGGGCCGTCTTGCCTTGCCAGACCACGCCGAGCGCGATGACGGCGGCAAAACGCTTGGTGCGCGCCAGACCCTGGACCTGCAGTGGAATCTCGAACGCGCCGGGCACGCGCACGATGGTGAGCTCATGACCGGCCAGGACCGCCTCGGCGGCCTCGAGCAGGCCGTCGACGTACTCGCCGTTGAAGTTGCTGGCCACGATGGCGAAACGGAGTTGGGATGCGCGGGCCATGACGATGAAAAACCAAGAACAGGGGAGCCGGTGAGTTTGACCGCGAAGCGGCGAGGGGACAAGAGGAAGATGCGATGGCGCATCGCAGAGCGTGCACCGATTCCGCCGCTGCTGCGGCTCCGGCATCGGGCCGATGCCGGCTACCTTCGG
>CAZZYY010000243.1:0-2543 GCA_964658475.1 uncultured Candidatus Methylacidiphilales bacterium
CATGCCCGCAGGCGGGGCACGTCGCCGGCGGCTCGATCTCCAGCACCGCTTTTGTCCGCGCCTCCACCACCACGCCGAGCACGGCGGGGATGATCTCGCCCGCCTTCTCGATCGTCACGTGGTCGCCCAGCCGGATGTCCTTGCGCTTGATCTCCTCGAAATTGTGCAGCGTCGCCCGCTTCACCACCGTGCCCGCCAGCAGCACCGGCTTCAGTTCCGCCACCGGCGTGATCGCCCCTGTGCGCCCCACCTGGAAGGTCACGCCCTCCAGCGTCGTCACCGCCTTTTCCGCCGAGTATTTATAGGCAATGGCCCAGCGCGGTGCCTTCGAGGTCGAGCCCAGTGCCGCGCGCAGGCGCCACGAATCGAGCTTCACCACCGCGCCGTCGGTCGCGTAGGCAAAGCCGCGCCGTTCCGTGTCGAGCTCCTCCACGGCGAGCAGCAACTCCGCCTTGTCGCGGCAGAACCAGGTTTTCTCCGGCCCCGGCAGACCCAACTTGCGCACCAGCTTGAGGAAATCGCTTTGCGTGCCACACTCCACCCCGCGCAGCTCGCCCGGTCCGTAGAGCACGATGGCCAGCGGCCGCTTCGCCACCAGCCGGGAATCGAGCTGCTTCAACGTGCCCGCCGCCGCGTTGCGCGGGTTGGCGAAGACGGCCTCGCCCGCCGCCTCGCGTTGCTTGTTCAACTTGTCGAAGGCCGCGCGCGGGTAATAGACCTCGCCCCGCACCTCAAAAACTGGCGCATCGCTTTTGATCTCCAGCGGCAGCGTGCGGATCGTCCGCAGGTTGGCTGTGATATCGTCCCCGCGCTGCCCGTCGCCGCGGGTCAGGCCCTGCACTAGCTTGCCGTGCTCGTAGCGCAGACTCACCGCCACGCCATCCACCTTCGGCTCCACCACAAACGTCAGCTCCTGGCCCTCCAGCGTGCGCTGCATCCGGTCGACAAATTCCTCCAGCTCCGTTGCGGAGTAAGTGTTGTCCAACGACTGCATCGGCTGCGCATGCGCCACCGTCGTGAAATGCGCCAGCGGCGCCCCGCCCACCCGCTGGCTGGGCGAATCGGCCGTCCGCAACTCCGGATGCGCCGTCTCCAGGTCGATCAGCTCGCGATAAAGCGCGTCATACTCCTGGTCCGAGATTGTCGGCGCCGCCTCCTCATAGTAGGCGCGATCATGCCGCCGAATCTCCTCCGCCAAGGCGCGGTGACGTTTGGTGGGGGAGCTCATGAAACGTTTGCGGTGGGCGTGAGGATAACCTACGCCAGTTTAAATTCTGTCGAGCGCACGCTGAATGTTTTGACGAGTGATGTCATCTTTTTCGTTTTCGAGTGCCGCTTGCAGACGGGATCGATAGCTTTCCGCTTTTTTTCCATAGCTCGCAATCGCCCCGGCATATGCCTGACGACTTGCCGGGCTTGGATCGGTTGAAAGCAAAGTAACCAGCTTCGATAGCGCGGCGCCTTCCAAGGGGCATTTGTCTGACCCCATGCAGTTTGCTATTTGCGGCGCCCATTTTGGATCATCAAGAAGGCCGGTGAGAAACTCTGTCGCTTTTGGGGAGGGGGATCGACTTAGCATCAGGCTTTCCGCCAGCGCAGGCCTTTCGGAAGGTTGATGAGGAACCTCCGATAGCGAAGAGTGAAACTCCGCGATAATTTTATCCTCGATGTCAGGAGTTAGTATGTAGGTGATCGCATACGATTCCAATCCAAGCTCTCGAACCTGAGTATCTGCATCGTCCATGGCCTTTTCCAAGGCAGGTTGTAATGCCGGATTAGTGGTAGGATCGGAAGCCTTTGGCAGCGACGGACGCAGCAGCGGAGAATGGAAGAAAAGGACTCCGCGTAATCCGCTAATCGCAAACTCTCTGACTTTGGCATCTGGATCAGCTAGGGCCTCGATCAAAATCGGTACAGACGGAAGCATTGAGGCTTCGCCGTTGACCGTTCCCATGCTAATCACGAAGTGTTCGATGACGTCTGCACGCACGGAGGGATCGCTGTTTTTGAGGCTCTGCTTTAGGTCATCAAGAGTGGGAGGAGGGACCGGGGCGGCACTACTTGGAAGACCGCTCACTAGATAGCCGAAAAGAAGACAAAGCGCTCCGCATCGAAAATACATGGACGAGGCTACTTTGTCAGTGGTGCGGCGGGAAGGGAGATTGGCTTCCCCTGCCCACAAAACCTCTTGACCACCTCCCTTCACAGGAGGAGACTATTCAGTTCCGCGCCTTTTTGCCTGCCATGCCTAAATCTTCCCGCTCCGTTACGCCCAAGTCCTCCGCCAAGTCCCACCGCCAGACCTCGCCGAGCGCGCGCAAGGCGCCCGCTTCCCCCGCGAAGAAGGCGGAGAAAAACGGCCACGCCCACAAGCCCGTCAAGGGTGCGCAGAACGGCCATGCCAAGCCGCTCGCCCCGGCCGTGGCCAAGCCGACCAAGCCTCCCGAGGACGGCAAGGAGCAGACCGCCGGCGCCGTGTGGACCGGCCAGCCGGAGCGCCAGGAACGCCTGCGCGATCTCGTCAAGCTGGCCAAGGACCAGGG
>CAZZYY010000244.1:0-2534 GCA_964658475.1 uncultured Candidatus Methylacidiphilales bacterium
GTCATCGTGCCGGTCCACATCTGGTCGATGAAGCCGGGCGAATCGTGGTTCTTGAGGTAAACCCAGATCGTCAGGGCGATGAGGAAGCAGACGATCTTAGCCTGCCAGTTGTTCAGCAAACGATTTTTCATCGGGGGTCGTCCGGTTCAGCAAAATGCCGATGAGCTGCGTGCGCAGTTCGTCGGTGGTGAGGGGTCGGCGGAGCTCGCCGTTGTAAGCGAGGGAGATGATGCCGGTTTCCTCCGAGAGCACGACGATGGCGGCATCGGTCTCCTCGCTCAGGCCGAGGGCGGCGCGGTGGCGCAGGCCGAGCGTGCGCTGCAGGCCCTCGCTTTGCGTGAGGGGGAAGATGCCGGCGGCGAGGGCGATGCGGTCCTGGACGATGATCACGCCGCCGTCGTGCAGCGGCGTCTTGGGGAAAAAGATGGTGGCGAGCAGGTCGTCGCTGACCTGGGCGTCGAGCATGGTGCCGGTCTCGCGGGCGGGGTCGTAGGTGATCTCGCGCTCGAAGGCGATGAGCGCCCCATGGCCGGCGAGCTGCAGCTGCTCGAGGCCGTTGATCACCGCCTCGATCACCTCGGCCTGCTGGCGATGCGGGCTGAAGAGCGGGCGGCTGCCCACCTCGGCGAAGATGCGGCGGATCTCGGGCTGGAAGATGATGACGAGAAAGGCGAGGAGGAAGAGCGGCGAGAAGCTGAGCAGCTTGGCAATGACGGTCAGGTTGAGCGCGTAGGAGACGAGCGAGAGCACGGCGAGCAGGAAGCCGAATCCCGCGAGAACCCGGGCGCCGCGCGTGCCGCGAAAGAGTTTCCAGAGCCAGTAGATGCCCACGGTGAGGATGAGGATCTCGATGAGATCCCGTCCAATGTCCGCGATAAGGTGAAGCGTGAGATTCATGCCGCTGGGCTTCCGCGCCCGAAGGCGCCTGCCAGGCGCGCGGCATGGACCGCGGCAGGCACGTCGTGCACCCGCCAGATGGCCGCGCCCAGCGCCGTCGCCCACAGGTGAGCCCCCTGGCTGGTGTACTCCGAACGTTCGCGGCCTCCAACCAAATTCAGGAAAGATTTTCGCGAGAGGCCGATGAGGAGCGGGCGGCCGACTTTTTGGAACTGCGGGAAATCGCGCAGGAGGGAAAGATTCTGCGTGGGCGTCTTGCCGAAGCCGAAGCCGGGGTCGCACACGATCGATTCGAGCGGCAGGCCGTTTTCCTCCGCCCGGGCGAGGAACTTGGCGAGGAAATCGGCGATCTCGGCGGCGGGGTCCACGTATTGCGGGGCGTCCTGCATGGTGGCGGGCTTGTCCAGCGCGTGCATGAGCACGTAGCCGGCCCCGTGCCCGGCCACGGTCGGCCAGAGGCGCACGTCCCAGCGTCCAGCGCTGACGTCGTTGATGATGGCAGCGCCTTCCTGAAGCGCGACCTCGGCCACCGGGGCCTTCCAGGTGTCGACGGAAAGGGGAATGGCGAGGCGGCCGTTGAGCCGGCGCAGGACGGGCAGGATGCGCGCGAGCTCGGTCTCGGCCGTGATCGGCTCCGCGCCGGGGCGGGTTGATTCGCCGCCGAGATCGAGGATGTCGGCGCCTTCCGCCTCGAGTTCCAGGGCGCGGTCGAGCGCGGCGTCGGGATCGAGATAGGTGCCCGCGTCGGAAAAGGAATCGGGCGTGACGTTGAGGATGCCCATGATCAGCGGGCGTTCGGCCCACTCGAGCGTGCGCGACTTGATCTTCCAGGCGTGCGGGCGCATGGGGAAAACCTGCCACCACAGGCGGCGGTTGGCTAGGTGCCGGCGGGAAAAAGAGTCGACGCGAAGCGCCGGACCGGGCGGAACTTTTTCCTTTCCACTTTTTACTTTTCCCGTTTTTGCGCCAACCTAAGCCTCCCATGGATCACAGCCCCGCCTTTTTGAAACTGGTCAACGACGCCCTGCACCGGGTCAAGGAGATCAGCGTCCACGACGCCTTTGTGGAAGCGAAGAAGCCGGGCACGTTCCTGGTCGACGTGCGGGAGGAAAGCGAGTTCCACGCGGGGCATGCGCCGATGGCGATCCACCTCGGCAAGGGCGTGATCGAGCGGGACATCGAGACGCGGATTCCCAACACGGCGGCGCGCATCGTCTGTTACTGCGGCGGCGGATATCGCTCGGCGCTGGCGGTCGATAATTTGCAGAAGATGGGGTACACGAATGTGGTGTCGGTGGCGGGCGGATTCCGCGGCTGGAAGGAGTTGGGGCTGCCGATTTCGACCGCGCCGGAGACGCCGCCGCGCAGCCCGCACGACAAATTGGGCGGCCTCTATCACCTGCCGCGCATGATCGACAAGGCGCGCCTTTTTCCGGCGGGCAAGCTGCCGGGTTACAATTACCTGACCACCGGTTTCGACAAGACGCTGCTGGATTTCCTCTGCCTGGAGGGCGCGATCTTCGAGCAGATCGTGGCGAAGAATCCGACCGACGAAGGCGTGCTCAACGCGTTGAAGGAAAAGCTCGGTCCGGCCTGGCCGAGCGACCACGCCATCACCGATTTCAACCACAAGTTCG
>CAZZYY010000245.1:0-2482 GCA_964658475.1 uncultured Candidatus Methylacidiphilales bacterium
CGAAATGAGGATTACGTGCGAACAGAGGCACGGACGCGCCGGTGAGTGATGGCAGGATGCGCGCCGGCGGTCATAGACCGCCGCTACAGCACGAGGCTAGGCCTTCTTCCCTGCAACCGCGGGGGTAAAGGCGATGGTTTCCTTGCGCGGGAGGTCGGTGAGCGTGTGAATGGTTTCGATCCCGGCCCGTTCCATGTCGGCGATGATGCTATGCACCTGCGCGACGAGGAAGTTGTGGGCGAGGTAGCAGGGGATGGCGACGACGAGGCCGGCGGCGGTGGTGATGAGCGCCATGTAGATGCCCTGCGAGAGATCGCCGACCGAGGCGGTGCCGCTGGTACGGTTGATCTTGATGAACGCCTCGATCATGCCGCTGACGGTGCCGAAAAGTCCGAGCAAGGGCGCAATGTAACCGATGGTGCCGAGGAGCGAGACGTTGGATTCGAGCGGCGGGATTTCCAGCTGGGCGATCTCGCGCACGATCTCGCGCAGCTCGGCCGCGGGCAGGTGGCGCTTATAGATGGCGGTGCGCACCACGCCGACGACGGGTCCGTGGCCCTCCTCGCAGCGGGCGATGGCCTCGGCGTAGCTTTGCCGCCGCACAAGCGCGAGCACGCCGGCGAGGAACTCGTTCACGTTCATGCGGCAGCGCTTGTAGTAGACCATGCGCTCCCAGAAAACGCCCACGGCCACGATGCTCAGCACGAAGAGCAGGGCCATGAGCCAGCCGCCGCCCTGGATGAGCCGGAAGGGGCTGACATGGTTGTCGACCGGCGTGATGATCTGGGCGAAGAGGGGCTGCATTCGGGATTACCAAAGAAACGACTTGGCCTCCGCGACCACGGTGCCGCCGCGCAGGACGCAGAAGCGCCAGGCGGAGACCGGCCCATAGGCGAGGTAGGCGTGGTTGACGACGGCGAAGTAGGCGCGGACCGCGCCGTGGACGTGCGGCTGCTCCTGCACCAGGCTGCGCACCACCTGCTTGCTCTTCGCCTGCCGGTACTCGAAGCGCATGGTCAGGTCTTCGGGCGGGCCGGAGTTCTTCACCGTGATGGTGAAGTAGTGGCCCTGCCGCGCGCGCAATTGTTCCTGGGTGACGGCGCCCCAGTTGAGGTACTTGAGCTCGTAGAGGAGCGAGTCGTTGCTGCCGCTGCGGAAGCTGGAGTCGTTCTGCACGTCGTGGACGAGCGGCACGCGAATGCGCCGGTCGAGCGCCACGGGATCGACGGGCTCGTTGTTGGCCGTGCGGGGATTGGCCAGGCTTGCGTCGGTGTCCAGCCCCGCCGCGAGGACGAAGTGTTTTTGCACCGGTCCAACGTCCTGGGGCGAGGGACCCTCATCGACGTTGTCCGCGGCCGGGGCGTAGTACCCGCCGTCGATCGGTTCGGCCACGGGAGCGGCGATTTCGTTGGCCGGAATCGACTTGGTCTCGTCGTCGGTTTCGGCGGCGTAGACAGGAAGGGCGACGAGGGCGAGAAAGACCCTGAGGCGCATAGAGTAGGATAGATTGTGACGGACTTTTATGTCAATGCCACTCAGCCCGCGACCAGATCGTAATCGCGCGCGCCGGTGACCTTGAGCGCGGCAAACTGGCCGACCGGCAGATGGGCCGGAACGTAGACACGGGCGTCGACATCGGGCGCGTCCGATTCGCTGCGGCCGACGCCGGGTTGCTCGACCAGCACGCGGATGTCGCGGCCGACCGCGGCGGCGGTCTGCGCGAGCACGATGCGCTGCTGGGCGGCCATGGCCCGTTTCCAGCGCGCCTGCTTGACCCGCGCGGGCAGATGGCCGTCGCGCTTGGCGGCCCGGGTGCCTTCCTCCTGCGAGTACTTGAAGACGCCAAGCCGCTCGAACCCGGTCTCCTCGATGAAGCGGAGCAGCGTCTCGAAATCCTCCTCCGTCTCGCCGGGAAAGCCGACGATGAACGTGGTGCGCAGCGCGATGCCGGGAACGCCGGCGCGGATGCGGGCGATGAGATCGCGGATGTGCTGAGCGGAGGTTTCGCGCCGCATGGCGTCGAGCATGGGGTCGGCGATGTGCTGCAGCGGCATGTCGACGTAGCGGGCGACCTTGGGGCTGGCCGCGATGGTGGCGATGAGTTCGTCGCTCCAATGAGCCGGGTGGGTGTAGAGCAGCCGGATCCAAAAATCGCCCTCGATGGCGTTGAGCTCGCGCAGGAGCAGGGCGAGGGAATCGCCCCGGGTGGAATCGACCAGGGCGCGGGGGCCGGCCTTGCCCTCCCAGCGATCCATGCCGAAGTAGGTGGTGTCCTGCGAAATGAGGTTGATCTCGCGCACGCCTTCGGCCACGAGGTTGCGCGCCTCGCGCACGATGGAGTCGATGGTGCGGCTGCGATGGCGGCCGCGCATCTGCGGGATGATGCAGAAGCTGCAGGGATGGTTGCAGCCCTCGGCGATCTTGAGATAGGCGGTGTGCGCGGGGGTGAGGCGGAAGCGCGGGGTGTCGAAATCGGGAATGA
>CAZZYY010000246.1:0-2454 GCA_964658475.1 uncultured Candidatus Methylacidiphilales bacterium
GGCTACCAGGGAGGTTGTCGCTTACGGCACCGTGCTGGTGAATGAGGCTTCGGCGATGCGGCGGCGGTGGTCGGGGGGTTCCGGGTGCGCGGCGGTTTGCGTGCGGTCGGGGACGAGGGGCTGGCCGGCGAGTTCCTCGCGGAACCAGATGAGAAACTGCGGGTCGTTCATGAGCTTGCCGTGAGTGACGCCGGGCAGGAGCTTCACGTTGTCGGCCGCGCCGTGGAAATCGTCGAGCGCGCTGGCGCCGGTGACGGTCTCGTCGCCGTCGTTGTCGGGGGCATAGGTGTAACGCGCGGTGGAGGCATCGTGCGCGCCTTCGGTGATGATGCCGGTGGGTGTCTGCAGGCCCGTGCCGATGACGTTCTTGAGCCGGGGCGATCCACCCGGGCTGGTCAGGAGCGTGGCGGTGTAACTGAGGCTGCCCATCTTCAGGCGCCATTCGCGCACCTCGGCGAGGATCTTTTGCAGCGGACCCATCTGTGGGTCCTGGCAGTAGGCCCAGTCTGCCGGCACGATGGACTTGCGGCCCTCGGCCTCGCGCTTCTTCAGCCAGTCGTCGAGGAAGAGCTTCTTCTCCAGCTCGGCGCTGGGCCAGTAGGGCTCCCACGGCCCGACGGTGAGGAGGTCGCCGGGCGCGACGAAATGGCTGCTGCCGTCGGCGTCGACGCTTTCCCAGCGCGGATCGTCCATCGGCAGCAGCTCATAGATGCTGGGGCGCGTAATGGCGACGAGTTTCGTCACGTCCAGATTGACGCTGTTCGGCAGCAGGTTGAGCAGCGAGGCGGGGAAATTGAGCGCATTTTCGCGCAGGCCGCCGGGGCCAACGACGATGGTCTTGATCGCCTTGACCGAGCCGAGGTTGGGGCAGCCGACCAGGTAAAGCATGGAGATGCGTTGCGCGAGGTCGGGCCGCTCGCTCACTAGCGTGCGCGCGACCAGCCCGCCCATGCTGTGGGCGACAATGATGAATTTCGTCTCCGCGGCGGGGATGCCGGTTTTCTGCTCGTGGATTTTGGCGTATTCGTCCAGCGCGCCAGCCAGCTCCGGCGCGGTGACGGTGGCAATTTCCTGGCGCCAGTCGTAGGCGAAGGTGAAGAAATCGGCGTTGGGTGTGTAGGGCGCGAACGGTGGCGTGCCGGCCTGGCCCTCCTGCAGGGAGGAGACAAAGGTCTCGTAGACGTCGATCGGCCCGGCGGAGAGCATCGGACGCGCGAGGAGCGGGTTGGGCATCCGCAGCGCGAAGTAGAATTTCGACATGCGGATGGCGTCGATGCCGCCCCAGACGCAGGGCGCCGGTTCGCCCGCCTCGCACAGCGTGGGATCGTAGAGCTTCGAGCCCTCGTAGGCGGGGATGAAGACGAGGATCTCCGCATGCAGGCGCGGCGGTTCCGTGCGGGCGGGGAGGAGACAGGCGGGCAGCAGCAGCGCGGCGAGAGCGGTACCCCAGCGGCGCGTCATGGTCATGCCGGCCCGGGCCGCAACGCGAGCGGCACGAGGGCGTCGGACTGCTCGTCGGCGTGGTAGGAGCTCCGCACGAGCGGACCCGATTCCACCACCTTGAAGCCGTGCTCGAGCGAAAAGGCCTTCCAATGCGCGAATTCCTCCGGCGTCACCCAGCGGTGCATCGGCAGGTGCTGGGCGGAGGGCCGCAGGTATTGGCCGATGGTGAGGATGTCGAGCGAGTCGGCCGCCATGTCAAGCAGGGTGGCGGCGATTTCCTCGTCCGACTCGCCGATGCCGAGCATCAGGCCCGACTTGGTCACGAACCCGGCCTGCTTGGCGCGCCGCAGCATCTCCAGGGAGCGGGCGTACTTCGCCTGCGGGCGCACGAGCTTATGCAGGCGCGGGACGGTCTCGACGTTGTGGTTGAGGATGTCCGGCTTGGCGGCCAGGACGGTGTCGAGGTCCTGCCAGCGGCCCTTGAAGTCGGGGATGAGGACCTCGATGGCGGTCTGCGGATTTTCCGCCCGCACGGCGCGAATGGTTTCGGCCCAGATGCCCGCGCCGCCGTCGGTGAGCTCGTCGCGCGCCACGGAGGTGATGACGGCGTGCTTGAGGCCCATGAGCCGGATGGCCTCGGCCACGCGGCGCGGCTCGTCGCGGTCGAGCTCGGTCGGGCGGCCGGTCTGCACGGCGCAAAAGCCGCAGCTGCGCGTGCAGATGTTGCCGAGGATCATGATGGTGGCCGTCTTGCGCGACCAGCATTCGCCCAAGTTCGGGCACTGCGCGCTCTCGCAGACGGTGTGGAGCTTGTGCGTGCGGACGATGCCGCTGGTTTCCTGGTAAACGGGTCCGCCGGGAATCTTGGCGCGCAGCCAGGCGGGCTTGCGGGCGTTGAGCGGAAGGCCCTCGGCAGGCGAGGGCGCGAGGGTGTCCATGAAGGTGCCAGTCTAGTGCAAACCGCGGTGGATGTCCACGGTGGGCGTGCAGGTAGCCGTGATCGCTTTGACA
>CAZZYY010000247.1:0-2362 GCA_964658475.1 uncultured Candidatus Methylacidiphilales bacterium
CAACATCATGCTGATTACGTCGCTGGAAAAAGGCGGCTCGCCTCAGGCTGCCTAGTCCCTTTCTTCTCTCTAAAAAAGGATCATGGACTCATGCGGGCTGGCCACCTGCGCAGGTTTTGTCCCGCGCTCGGTCAGGTAGCCGGTGCTCTCCGAGCGCCGGTCGGTTGCGGAGACGTGTTCTACTCGGACCGGCGCTCGGAGAGCGCCGGCTACCTGTTTTTGGGCCCAAGTCGCTAGATGTGCTTCGAGTCGTCGTGGTCCTTTATCGCGTAACCGGCGTCCTGCCGCTGGAAGTTGACCTCGTTCTTTTTGACGTAGGCGTTGAAGACGTCGTCGGCGGACATGCCGAGGACCTGCGCCATGCTGATGAGAAAATGGAAGAGATCGACCACCTCGACGCGGGCGTTTTGCGCATCGAACTTCTGGTACTTGGCCCACCATTTCCACGGCACGCTGTCGATCAGCTCGGCCATTTCCTGCGAGACGGCGCGGCTGTAGTTGAGCAGCCACTTGGTCTGCTCCTCCTCGCTCATGCCCGTGGTGCGGACGCCGATGCGCTCGTTGAGCGCCTGCTGCATGCGGAAAAGTTCCTCGAATTTGTCTCGGGCGGGGGCGTCCATGCGGCGAATATTGGCGCGCGGCCCGGGTTCGACAAGCGGGAATCCGATGGCATGTTATCGATCCCATGGAACAGGTCGTCATCATCGGAACCGGCTGCGCGGGACTGACCGCGGCCATCTACACGGCGCGCGCCAATCTTTCCCCGCTGGTGCTGACCGGCGCGATGCCGGGGGGGCTGCTGACCACGACGAGTATCGTGGAGAATTTTCCGGGCTTTCCGGAGGGCATCGACGGCTTTCAGCTGATGCAGAACCTGCAGAAGCAGGCGGAGCGCTTCGGCGCCCGCGTGCGGTTCGGACACCTCGACAGCGTCGATTTTTCCGGGCACCCGCTCAAGCTGGTGGTGGATGGCGAGACGATCATCACGAAGACGGTGATCGTGGCCACGGGCTCAAAGCCGCGGGCGCTGGGGCTGCCGTCGGAGGAGGCGCTGGAGAAATATGGCGTGACCTATTGCGCGACCTGCGACGGGGCGTTGCCGCAGTTCCGCAACCAACCGCTGGTGGTAGTGGGCGGCGGCGATTCCGCGCTGGAGGAGGCGACTTACCTGACGCGCTTTGCGTCGGAGGTGCACTTGGTGCATCGCCGCGATTCGTTTCGCGCCAGCGTGATCATGCAGGAGCGGGCGTTGAAGAATCCGAAGATCAAGCCGGTCTGGAACAGCGTGGTGACGGAGGTGCTGGGGGTGGCGGAGAAGAAGGTTTCCGGCGTGCGGCTGAAGAATGTCGAGACGGGCATGACGAGCACGCTGGCTTGCGCGGGCGTTTTCGTGGCCATCGGGCATGTGCCGAACACGGCGGTCTTTAATGGCCAGCTCGAGACGGACGCGGCCGGCTATATCCAGTTGCGCGAGGGGACGCGGACGAATGTGCGCGGGGTTTTTGCCGCGGGCGATGTGGCCGATTCGGTCTATCGCCAGGCCATCACGGCGGCGGGGACAGGCTGCGCGGCGGCGATTGAGGCGGAGCGGTTTCTTGGTGAGGAGACGGAGAATTACTAATGTCGGTGATCTGGAAAAGATCGCGGATGGCTCTGGCCAGCCCTCAGTCGGTAGCCGGATTGGCTCGATCCCGGAAGACCGCCCTGCCTTTTCCCTCGGCCGATTCCGCCGCTGCTGCGGCTCCGGCATCGAGCCGATGCCGGCTACCTTCGGAGCTGTTCGTCCGGGCGACTCTCTTCTGCGGCTTCGGAGTCATTGAGGTTTCTGCAGTACAGCTTTGATGCTTGCAGCAACTATTCCAAAAACAGCTCGCGGTCGGCGGGTTTGACGACGTGGCAGATATTTTGGGAGCCGAAGATGCGTTTGCGGTTTTTGGAGAAGATCGTGTAGCCGAGGTCGGCGAGGGGGCGGGGGGTGAGTTGCAGGAGGGCTGAGGCGAGGGCGTAGCGGGGCAGGCCGCGGATGGCTTCGTGGATCGCGGTGCTTTTGGTCAGGACGTGCTCGTGGCCGGCGGGGTCGCGCTGGACGAGGATGATTGAATCGACGTTCGCGGCTTCGGGGTGCTCGGCGGCGAAGCGCTGGAAGATGGCGCCCTGCTTGGCGCCGAAGCGCGTGCGGCGGCCGCGGTCCGCGCGCATGAGGCGGGCCACCCAGCGATTGCAAAAGCAGCACTCGCCGTCGAAAAAGAGGGCGTGCGGATGCTCCGGGGTGGTGACGGTCATGGCGGAGGGCGCCCTCAATGTCCTGTCATCGTGCCGGTCCACATCTGGTCGATGAAGCCGGGCGAATCGTGGTTCTTGA
>CAZZYY010000248.1:0-2306 GCA_964658475.1 uncultured Candidatus Methylacidiphilales bacterium
TAGCCGGCGTCGGCCCGACGCCGGAGGGAGCGAAGCGACCGGAATCGGGCAAGCGACAAAGCGGCGCTGACAATCCTCCCGACAATCGCCCTGAAAAGTCCCTGCGAAAACCCACCCCTTCGTGCCTCGACAACCCCGTGCCGTCCGCCAAAATCGTCCCGCCATGCCTCAACTTCTCCGCCGCGGAAAAGTCCGCGACCTCTACGCCTGGCAGAACGAAATCTGGCTCGTCGCTTCGGACCGCATCTCGGCCTACGACGTGATCATGCCGACGCTTATCCCGGACAAGGGCAGGATCCTCACCGCTCTCTCGCGGCACTGGTTCGGGCTGACAGCACATCTCTGCCCGAATCACGTCCTCGGCTACGACCTGCCGCCCGAGGTTGACGAACCCGGGTTCGCCGGGCGCCTGACCCGGGCGCGTCGGGTGGAGATCGTCCCGCTGGAATGCGTGGCGCGCGGCTACCTGGCCGGTTCCGGTTGGGAGGAGTACAAGGCGAGCGGCACGGTGGGCGGCCATCCCCTGCCCGCCGGCCTGAGCGAGTCGGACCGCCTGCCCGCGCCGCTCTTCACTCCTGCGCGCAAAAACGACGAGGGTCATGACGAGAACCTGACCGAGGCGCAGGCCCGCGCCTTCGTCGGTGACTCACTTTACGAGCAGTTGCGTGATTTGACGCTGAATCTCTACGGCTGGGCGGCCGATTACTCCGCCAAGCGCGGCATTCTTCTCGCGGACACCAAGCTGGAGTTCGGGCGGGAGAAAGAAAGCGGGCGCCTGTTGCTCGCCGATGAAATCTTCACCCCCGACAGTTCCCGTTTTTGGCCTGCGGATGCCTACCGCCCCGGCGGCGCCCAGCCCAGCTTCGACAAGCAGTACCTGCGCGACTACCTCAAGACCCTCACCTCGTGGAACCGCACCGCGCCCGGCCCGGAGCTTCCCCGCGACGTGCTGGCCAACACGCGCGCCAGGTACCAGGAAGCCCTCGACCGGCTCACGCGCTGAAGGAGGGCGCGGCCGCGTCCGCTCGCTGGACGGGCTGCGCGGCTTGGCCGCGCTGACGGTGGTGGCGTATCATTACCTGCTCGCCTACGGGCCGTTCGCGTGGCGCGGATTTACCATCGGCCGACTGACGGTATGGGGCGATCTGCCCGTGTGCGTCTTTTTCGTCCTGAGCGGCTTCGTGCTGGCCGAGTCGGCGGGGCGCGGGCAGCCGCGTTGGGCGGCGACAATTCTTGCGCGTTACCTGCGCCTCACGGTTCCCATGGCGGCAAGCTTGGTCCTCGGGTGGGCGTGGCTGCGCGCCTTTCCGCAATCGCGCGACGCGATCCAGGCGAGCGGGATCAATCCGTGGCTTTCGACGGCGTTCCTCTCGCATCAACCGGTGAGCATCCAGCACGCGCTGCGCGATGCCTTCGCTGGCGTCT
Source organism: uncultured Candidatus Methylacidiphilales bacterium (assembly GCA_964658475.1). Classification (GTDB taxonomy): domain Bacteria; phylum Verrucomicrobiota; class Verrucomicrobiia; order Methylacidiphilales; family UBA1321; genus JABDGH01. The sequence goes on from CAZZYY010000248.1 coordinate 1,426, forward strand.
ATCTGACCGGCAGTTCGCTCTATGACAGCGTCGTCTGGACGATGAAGATCGAGTTTTTCGGCTCGGTGCTCATCTATTCGATTTACCGGTTTGTTCCCGCCAATGCGCGCTGGCTTGGCCTCATCGGCATCGGCGCGATCTCGTTCCGCAATCCGTTCTACTTCGGTTTCGCGCTCGGCGGAGCCCTGCGCGAAGGGCAGGCGAAGGGCCTTCTCGGCCGCGCGCGCATGGGCTGCCCGATCCTGATTGCAGCGATTACGCTGGCGTGTTACCCCCTCGGGCGAACGCCGGCCGGCTTCGCGCTACTCACCCTGAGCGCCGCGTTGATCGTGCTGGCGATCCTGTTGGTTGGTCGCCTGCAGACCGCGCTCGAATCGGCCGCCGCCCAGTTTCTCGGGCGCCTTTCGTTCAGCCTCTATCTGGTTCACGCGCCGCTGCTGGTCACGGTCATGGCGTGGTACCAGTTGCACGCCGGCGGCCCGAACGGGACCAAGTTCGCGCTGGGCCTCGCCGGGTTCACGGGGCTTTCCATCGCCTTGGCGTGGCTGCTCACCCGCCTGGTCGACGAGCCGCTGCTCGGCGCGCTCCAGCGATGGAAGGGAAGCCGCGCCGCGAGCACCCACCCCCTGTAGCGGCGGTTATGACCGTCGCATTCACCGCGCCAGAGGCGCGAAGCGCGGGTTGGCGCCTCAAAGCGCAGCCCGTAAGCACAAGGTGGCGGCGCGTTGCGGAAATACTTTTCTTTTCCGCACGGATTCCGCCGCTGCGGCCTCCGGCCTCGGGGCACGCCAGCGACCTGCGGATGCTGGGTCCGCGCTCGGGTCAGGTAGCCGGCGCTCTCCGAGCGCCGGCCCGAGTCGAACACGCGTCCGCGACCGACC
>CAZZYY010000249.1:0-2212 GCA_964658475.1 uncultured Candidatus Methylacidiphilales bacterium
CGAGGCCGGTCCGAGTAGAACACATCCGCAACCGACCGGCGCTCGGAGAGCGCCCGCTACCTGTCTCAATGGGATTCCGTCAGAAAGTGGATTCGCAGCGCGCGCCCTTCGCGGAAACGAAACCGCGCCTACGCCACCGCTGCGTTCCAAGCGCGGAAGCGCGTCACTTCGCCACAGCCGCAGACCAACTCGAGGTCGCAGTAGTCTGGGCCCGTGGCGACCAGTCGCACTTCGGAGGGCTTGCGCGGCTCCTTGGGATGATGCTTGTGCCCCTGCTGATCCGGCGAAAGGTGCGCGCCGGCGTCCGCGGACTTGATTACGCGGACGGTATGCGCCGTCGGCTCGGGCGCGAAGCACGCGGCGGGAATCTTGGAACCTCGATCGAAAGTGGCCATGGAAATGTCGGGGGGGGTTGATTTACTCGGGCGCGTCGCGCGTCACGTCGCTGACTTCATCGGGCTTCAACCGCGCGACAATCGTGATGCGCCGATTTTCCTCCGCCTCGGGCTTCAAGCCCTCGAGCGGCACGCGGTCGGAGTAGCCGATGACGCGCCAGAAGCGGTCTGGCTGCAGGCCGGAATCCTGCAGCGTGTCGCGCGCGGCGATGGCGCGCGTGGTGGAAATGTCCCAGTTCTGGTTGGGCTGGTCGCCGCCAGTGGTTGAAGGCGTGCCGGCAATCTCGGCGCCTTTTTGCGTGTGACCCTCGACTTCGAGCTGGAAGGGAAAGCGGTCCAGGTACCAGGCTGTCGTCTTCAGCACCCAGGTGCCGTAGTTCGTGAGGTGCGCCGTGCCGGGATCGAAGAACGGCTTGGCGTTGCTGTCGATCACGGTGATGCGCACGCCGTCGGCCAGGAACTGGTAGCGGATCAGGTCGTCGCCATTCTCGCTGGAGGTGTTGAGCTGCTCGCGCAGGCGCTCGAGCTCGCGCTTCATGTCCTGTTGTTCGACCAGGTTGCGGCTGGCGCGGTCCTTGGCCTGATTGGCAAAGGGCTGCTGCTTGGAATAATTCTGCGTGCCGTCCTTGCCCTGCTTGGTGATCTCGCCGCGGAAGTAGCGCTGCACGGCCAGCCGCGTTTCCTGGTCGCTGCCCACGAGCCAAAGCACCAGAAACAGCGCCATCATCGACGTCACGAAGTCGGCGTAGGCCACCTTCCACGAGCCGCCGTGGTGACCGCCGCCGCCGTGGCCGCGCTTGCTCCGGCTCATGACGAGGTGGTGGACTTGAGCTGCGCTTCCATCGACTCGCAGCTCGGCTGGTGTTGGACGGGGATGGTCAGGCGGCCGGTCTCCGCGGCGGCCATGGGCGGGGAACCGAGCGCGTAGCTCACAACCATGCGACCGATGACGGCGAGGTAGCTGATCTCCTCCTCATGCATGGTTTCGATGCGGTTGATAAGCGGCTGGGTGAAGCCATAGCTCAGGAGCAAGCCGAGAAACGTGCCGACCAGCGCGTGGGCCACATGCTCGCCGATCTCCATCTTGTCCCCGGCGATCGAGCCCATGGTGATGACGATGCCGAGCACGGCCGCGACAATGCCGATGGCCGGCAGCGCGTCGCTCGCCTTGGTCAACACCGCCGTGGGCTGCGAGTGCATGGCGAAAAAGTTGTCCAGCTGCATCTCGACCGAACGCGAGAGCTCCTCCGGCTTGGCCTTGCCGTCGAGCAGTGGGCGAAAGGTGTCCTGCAAAAAGTGGACGGCGTGATAGTCGTTGAGGAAGCTCGGGTAGCGGGTGAAGATCGAGCTCTGCTTGGGGTTGAGCAGGTGTTCTTCCAGCCCGATGACGCCATTCTCGCGCGCCAGCACCAGCACCTGGTAGATGGCCTGGATCAGCTCGATGTAGCGCTTCTGCGTGTAGGGCGAACCTTTGAGCACCTGCAGGATGGACGACATCATCCGCTTGAGCACCGGCAGGCTGGACGAGGCCACGATGTAGCCGATGAAGATGCCCAGGATGATCGCGTATTCCCCCACCACGAAGAGCGACGCCGGATGGCCGCCCGAGTAGACGAACCCGCCGAGCATGGCCACGGACACGATGATCCAGCCGACAAAGATGAGCATGGGGGCGCGGGGGAAGGGAGGGTTTAGGAGGCGTGGGCCTTCTTCATCGCCGCCGTGATCTTGCGCATCGCTTCCGTGTGGATCTGCGACACGCGCGACTCGGAGACTTCCAGGATCAGCGCGATTTCCTTCAGGCGCAGGTCCTCCAT
>CAZZYY010000250.1:0-2176 GCA_964658475.1 uncultured Candidatus Methylacidiphilales bacterium
CCGCTCGCGTTGCTCGCTCCGGGATCGGGCCGATCCCGGCTACCGACTGAGGTGGTCTGGAGACAGCAGGGAGCCGGTTGCGAGATTCGAACTCGCGACCAACGGTTTACAAAACCGCTGCTCTACCACTGAGCTAAACCGGCGATGGGCCGGTTTACCGTACGGCGGCCCGCGCGAAAAATCGAGAGTCGATTGAGTTTCCCAGGCAATAGCAGGCCGGCCCTTGAGGCGAAGCACCAATGCTGGTTCAATACCGCTCCGGGCTCCCATAGCTTAACGGATAAAGCAGCGGTCTTCTAAACCGCAGAGTGTTGGTTCGATTCCAACTGGGAGCGCCTGCGTAACGTCCCATGGGATTCCTGTTTATCTCGATTCCCGTCGCTGGATTGCTAAAGAGGTGGGATGAAGATTTTCTGCCTCCCATTACTTCTCCTGTCGGCTTCCCTGGCGGGCGCCCAGACGAATTCCCCCGTCTCCACCAACGCGGCGCCATTGGCTGCTCCCGCCCCCGTCAAGCGTCCACCCCCTGCGGTCAGTTCAACGCCGGCAAAGACTCCACCCAATGTGGCGGAGTCACGCGGGGCGGGCTGGGAAAAATCGGCGCTCTCCATGATCGCCAAGGCTCAGGCGAACGCCGCAACGACGGAGTTGATTTTCGACGGCGATTCGATCACCGACGGCTGGGATAAGCGGGGGACGCCGGTGTGGAAGGCGCGGTTGTCCAAGTACCACCCAGTCGATTTCGGCATGAGCGGCGACTTCACCCAAAGCGTTCTTTGGCGGCTGGCCCACGGCCAGGCTGAAGGCCTGCATCCCAAGCTCATCGCCCTCTTGATCGGCACGAACAACATGAGGTTTACCAGCACGCCTCAAGAGATCGCGGATGGGGTGGCGGAGATCATCCGGCAGTATCAACAGCGGTGCCCGGACGCGGTGATTCTCCTCCAGGCGATCTTTCCGCGGGCGGCGTCGCCGACAGACCCGTACCGGCTGAAGGTCAAGGCCACCAATGAGCTTCTGGCGAAGCTGGGCGATGGCAAGAAGGTCATCTATCTCGATTTCGGCGACAAGTTCCTGAGTCCGGATGGCACGCTGGGGAAGGATCTCTTTCCCGACCTGCTGCATCCAAACGTGAAGGGGTATGAGATCTGGGCCGACGCGATTCAGCCGACCCTCGACCAAGTTTTCGGGCCCCGCTGATCCGAGGCGCCTCCGTGGGGACGGCATGCTCGAACGTATTGTTAATTATTATTAGGCGGATAGGCTGGGCCGATGGGCCGGACGAGCGACGCGCGGCAACGGCTGATGGATGCCGCGTACCATCTCATTTGCGAGTACAGCTATGGCGCGGTGACGATCGACGCGATCTGCGAGCGCGCGGCGGTGAAGAAGGGAAGCTTTTACTACTTCTTTGAGTCGAAGTCGGACCTGGCGGTGGCGGCGATCGACGCCTGGTGGTTTGGGCGGGAGAAGGTGATCGCGAAGATTTTCGGCAGCGAGCTGCCGCCGGTGGAGCGATTGCGCCAGTATCTCGACTTTGTCGCCGACGTGCAGATGAAGTCCTACGAGCAGAGCGGGCAGGTGCTGGGATGCCCGCTTTTCACGCTGGGGGCGGAGATTTGCCTGCAGGATGAACGCATCCACGCGCGCATCCTGGAATTTGTTGCGGCGGGCCTGGGGACGTTCAGCAAAACGATCGGGGAGGCGCAGGCGACGGGGGAATTGCCGGCGGGCGATCCGCTGACGCTGGCCCGCACGATGCTGGGGGTTTACGAGGGCATTCTCACGCTGGCACGGATCGAGCGTCGGCCGGACGCGGTGCGGCGTTTGTCGCAGGATGTGCTGGCCGCGATCGGCGCTCGACCACGGGCGGATTCGGCACAGGGCGAGATGGCCCCGGGGGAAGCGCCTTCGCCGTACATCACGCTGGCGCGGGACTAGGCGCGGCGGGCGGGGGCTTGGGAGCGCGGCGGTGATGCGTGAAATCTTCGCGAGGCCTGGGCGGTCATAGACCGCTGCTACAGAACGCCACTCGCATTGGACGGCTTAATGCATTGTGTCGGCGGGCTGGGCATGGGCTGGTCGCCGTCCGGGGAGAACCGAGAGATCACAGGTAGCCGGCGCGCTCCGAGCGCCGGTCTGTCGCGGACGCGTGTTCTTCTCGGACCGGCGCTCG
>CAZZYY010000251.1:0-2104 GCA_964658475.1 uncultured Candidatus Methylacidiphilales bacterium
CAGGACCGGGACATCATCGTGCAGGAGGAACTGGGCGAGGCGTTGCCGCTGATTCCGGCCAATGCGGACCAGCTCAAACAGGCCTTTTACAACCTGATCAAAAATGCCGTGCAAGCGCTCAGCCACGGGGGCATCCTGCGGGTCACGACCTCGCGTTCGGATACGCATCTGAAAATTTCGTTCGAGGACAACGGCACCGGAATTTCCATCGAGGACATGGCGCACATCACCGAGCCCTACTTCACGCGCAAGAAGACCGGCTCCGGCCTGGGGCTCTTCATCGTGCAGCGCATTCTCCACGAACACGGCGGACACCTGGAGCTGCTCAGCCAGCCCGGCCGCGGCACCACCGCGCGCATCCTGCTCCCGCTGGCCGAGCGCCGCGTGCGGCTCCTGGGCGGGGGCGGCGACGGTCCCGAAGCCTCCGAGGACGAGAAAAGCCCGTGAGCGCCGTTTCCGGCAACCTGCCCGTCCTCCTCGTGGTGGAGGACGAGAAGAACACCCGCGACGGCCTGCGCCGCTACCTCGACGGCAAGTACGACATTTACCTGGCCCCGGACGGCGCGACCGCGACCAAGATGCTGGAGACCGAGCCGGTCGATTTGCTCCTGACCGACCTGCGCCTGACCGGCGGCGAGGAGGGCCTCGACCTGATCCGGCGCGCGCAGGCGCTGCCGCACGCGCCCGTCTGCGTGCTCATGACGGCCTACGGCTCGGAGAAGATCGCGGTCGAGGCGATGAAGCGCGGCGCTTACGACTACATCACCAAGCCGCTCGACCTGGAGAAGCTCGAGGTCGTGCTCGGCCGCGCGCTGCGCTCGCGCAAGGTGGAGTCGGAAAACCGCCAGCTGCGCCAGGAGCTCGACAAGAAGTTCGGCCTGGAAAAGCTCATCGGCAACTCGCCGGCGATGATCGAGATCTACGACCGCGTGCGCCAGGTCGCGCCCACCCGCGCCGCCATCCTGATCGAGGGCGAGAGCGGCACGGGCAAGGAACTCATCGCCCAGTCGCTCCACGTGCTCAGCCCGCGGCGAGAGGCGCGCTTCGTCCCGGTCCATTGCGCCGCCCTTTCGCCGCAACTGCTGGAGAGCGAGCTTTTCGGCCATGAGAAGGGCGCCTTCACCGGCGCAATCGAGCGCCGCGCCGGGCGCTTCGAGGAGGCGAACCACGGCACCATCTTCCTCGACGAGATCGGCGAGATCGACGCGGCCACGCAGGTGAAGCTCCTGCGGGTGCTCGGCGAGCAGACCATCCAGCGCGTCGGCAGCAACCAGGTCATCAAGGTCGACGTCCGGGTCGTGGCGGCGACGAACAAGAACCTCGACGTGCTCGTGCGCGAAGGGAAGTTCCGCGACGATCTCTTCTACCGCCTCGACGTGGTGCGCATCCACCTGCCGCCGCTGCGCGAGCGCCGCGAGGACATTCCGCTGCTGGTCAACGCGTTCGTCGCGGAGTTCGCGCGGCAGAACGGCAAGAGGGTCATGGGCGTTTCCGCCGACGCGCAGGAGGCCCTCCAACGCTACGACTGGCCCGGCAACGTGCGCGAGCTGCGCGCCGCTCTCGAGCACGGCGTGGCGCTCTGCCGCGGCGAACGCATCGGCCTGCGCGACCTCCCTCCCCGCGTGCTGGGCCAGTCCGCCACCCCCGGCGGCGAGGGCGTTTCCGCCGCGCCGGCCGGCCTTAACCTCGAGGCGATGGAGAAGCACTTCATCGAGCGCGCGCTGCGCCTGACCGACGGTAATGTCACCGAGGCGGCCAAATTGCTGGGCATCAGCCGCCGCACCCTGCATCGTAAACTGAAGGCTCTCCGGCTCTCGGCGTAATTCATGAACAAGCTGCTCTCGTCCGCGTTTTACAGTATCGAGGTCGGAAAAAGCCGTCCGCTCGTCCGCCTGATCCCGCTGCTCATCGCCGTGGTGGGGATCATCGGCGCCTACGATTTCAAGATCGACAAGGGCTTCAACGACATGCAGTCGATGGATAACGCGCAGCTGGCCCGACAGCTCGCGCGCCACGAGGGCTTTGCGACCTACTTCATCCGTCCCTACGCCCTGGCCCAGGTCGCCGCCTACTCCGCCAAAAAGGGACACCCGGAGCTTTTCCC
>CAZZYY010000252.1:0-1306 GCA_964658475.1 uncultured Candidatus Methylacidiphilales bacterium
CGCAGGGACGCCGGAGGAAGTCGCGAAAGTGAAAGGTTCCGCCACCGCGCCGTTCTTGGCGAAGATGCTCAAGGGCGCGCATGCGAAGGCGAAGAAGATCCGCCCGCGCAAACTCGCCACGGCTTGAACTGGCGCCGCGCGCTCAAGGTCGCCTGCGCTATTTCAGCGGCGCCATCTCATTCAGCACCTTGATGTGCCGCTTAACGATCTGCGTGGTGTTGGCCGCGAACGACTTCAGATCCGGGTCCTTCGTCGTATCGGCTTCCTTGGCAAAGAGGCCGCCGTCGGTGTGGTGGACCGCCTTCATGTCCTCGAGGTAAAGCTTGTCGAAATTGCTTCCCGACTTGGCTTGAAGCGCGTCGTACATCTTCTGGAATTTTGCATCGCGTCGCGCGGGTACGTCGATGCCCTTCTCGGCGCAGATCGACTTCAGGCGGTCGCCCACCGCGGTGTGTTCCTTCACCTCGTTCGCGGCAAAATCCTTGACCGCCTGGGCTTGGGCCTTCTGCAGCGCCAGTTGGCTCGAATCGACCTCAAACATCCCGCCCAGGCCGACCTTGTGCGCAAACGTGCGATCGGCCGACGTCACCATGCCGGAATCGACAGCGTAAGCGCGGGACAAAAGACAAAGAGCCAGGGTAACGACCGTGAGTTGAGGCAGAGATTTCATTCCGAAGAGTAACGTTTCCCTTCGCGCGAATCCACCCGAGGTGTCCCTAGGGTGCGCCGGCCAACCCCTCGCAAATCCGCCGCACCACCAGCGGCCCCTCGTAAACAAAGCCCGTGTAGAGCTGCAGCAAGTCCGCGCCCGCCTCCAGCTTCTCCCGCGCATCGTCCGCATTGAATATCCCGCCCACGCCGATGATCGGCACCGCCGTCAGCCGACGCAGCGCGCGAATGATTTCCGTGCTCCGCGCCGTGAGCGGCCGCCCGCTCGCGCCGCCTTCCTCCTGCACGGAAAGACCACGCTTCTCGATCGTCGTGTTCGTCGCCACCAGGCCCGCCAGCTTGTATTTTTCCACCGCCGCCACGATCGCCTCCAGATGCGCCGGCTCAAGATCGGGCGCGATCTTCAGCAGCAGCGGCCGCGCGCCCGCCGGGTCCTCCTCCCGCAGCGGCGCCAGGATCGAGTCGAGCAGTGCGCCCTGCTGCAACTCGCGCAGGCCCGGCGTGTTCGGCGAGCTCACGTTGACCACAAAATAATCGGCCAGCCCGCGCGTGCGGCGAAAGCACGCGAGATAATCACGCCCCGCCTCCGCCAGCGGCGTGTCCTTGTTCTTGCCCAGGTTCAGCCCCACCGGCGTCG
>CAZZYY010000252.1:1316-2103 GCA_964658475.1 uncultured Candidatus Methylacidiphilales bacterium
CTTGTCGGCCTGGTCGTCGGGGTCCGGGGCCCGCCCGGCGTCGCGGGCCAGCGGCCCGCCGCCTTGATTTGCTCCAACCGCCGCGCCACCTCCTCCATGCCCACGTTCGGGAACCCCAACCGGTTGATCAGCCCCTGCTCCGCCGGCAGGCGGAAGATGCGCGGCCGCGGATTCCCCGGCTGCGGCCGCGGCGTCACCGTGCCGAGTTCCATGAACCCGAACCCGAGCTGCGGCCAGCACAACACGCCCTCCGCGTTCTTGTCGAATCCCGCCGCCAGCCCGATTGGATTGGGAAAAGTCAGCCCAAAAAAGGAGCGCCGCAGGGCAGGAAACTCCCGCCGCGCGAACGGCGCCAGCAGCGCCGCCACCGGCGTCCTCGTCAACGCCGTCAGCGACGCATGATGCACCCATTCCGGATCAAGCCGGAAAAGCAGCGGACGAACAACCTCTCGGTACACCGCCCAACGCTAGCGATCACGCGCCAAGCCGCGCAACGCCTATGCGGTCACGACGGCGTCAGGCGGTCGAAAACCCCGAGAAAATCGGAGGAACTACACTTTTTAAGCCAGGCAGGGTGCCTAGTATTTTTAGGCATAACGCCCTTCGCCCAAACCGCGTTACAATCGCCGCCGATGCCTTCCCCAACTTCCAGCCTCTGTTTCCAGCGTGTGACTCCGTGTGCCGCCTTCGCGAGCCCCAATCCGCGGTTGCGCGCCACGTCCGCGTCTCCATTTTCTCCCGCCCTATAACACTTCATACCACATCATAACGGAACATCCCAGGCCCC
>CAZZYY010000253.1:0-2061 GCA_964658475.1 uncultured Candidatus Methylacidiphilales bacterium
ATTCGCTCGGCGACCAGTTCCTCTGCAACTTCTCCGTCTTCCAGTCGCTGCTCGATCACTGGGCGCTGGGCCAGCTCTTTCCCATCGTGCCGATCCATCGCCTGGACGAGCCGCCCGGCCACAACGGCACGCTGGTCGACATCACCTGCGATTCCGACGGCAAGATCAGCAAGTTCATCGACAGCGAGGACAAGGTACGGCTAACGCTTCCGCTGCACAGCCTCAACGGCAAGCCCTATTACCTCGGCATCTTCCTCATTGGCGCCTACCAGGACATCATGGGCGATCTGCACAATCTTTTCGGCCGCGTGAACGAGGCGCACATCTTCCTCGATCCCGACGAGGAAAGCGGCTTCTACATCGAGGAGACGATCCCTGGCACGACGATCGACAAGGTGCTGGCCGACGTGCAGTTCGACACCGCGCTGCTCGAGCGCGGGATGAAGGAGCAGATCGACCGCGCCATCAAGGCCGACGTGCTCAAGCCGAACGAAGGCATGCGCCTGCTGGAGTCGTACGAGCAGGGGCTGAAAACCTCGACCTACCTACGCATCAACGGAGCGTCGGAGTAGAGTGTTCCGCTGGTGGCTCGGCAGAAACCTCCGTTTTCACCATCTTTCACGTTCAGGAATAAAGGCTTGAGCGAACCCCTCGGATGGTAGCCAGCATCGGCTCCATGCCAGAGCCGTAGCAGTGGCGGAATCGGTTGTGTAAAAACAGCAAGCGTTCCGCTCGCGTGGCTGGCTCCGGGATCGGGCCGATCCCGGCAACCACGGAGGCACGCGTTCCTGGAGCGGCGGTCTATGACTGTCGCATCCTGCGCGTCCCCACGGATATTCGGGAGCCATCGCGTAGAGAGAGATCGTCCGCGCGGTGCGTTGCGCCGGTGAAATGCGCTGGTCATAGACCGCCGCTACGACCCAAAGGGATTTATCCAAGTTCCATCTCCGTCAAAAATGTCGTGATCTGGCCGCGCGCTTGCAACGGGTCCGTCCACCGCGCGGGTATCGCCCGCCGACCGTGTGCCGCGCCGAGAATCGTGCCGAGCACCAGCCCGCGCGCGGCGGAGTCGCCGCCCGCCATCACGTTTTCGATCAGCGCCGTCTCCAGATCGTCCCCATGCCGCAGCAGGATGGCAAAGACGGCGGGCAGCGCCTTCTCCAGCGGGCAGGATTGGCCGAGTTGCTCCACCGCCTCGCACACCGGCAGCTTGGCCGCGTCTTCCGCGCGCTTGAAATAGTCGGCGGCCGGCAGGGCACGATACGGCACGTCCGCCGTCGTCACCCGCAGGGAAGTCGCGATCGACACGCCGCGATTGACCAGCAGCACCGTGCGCGCGATCAGCTCTGCCGCATCCAGCGCGACGGGCGAGGCATGCGTCAGCGCCGTCTGTGCGCGGACGGCGCCGATGAGGGTCGGCGTCTCCTCGCCGCGAAGGGCGATGAGCAACGGCGCGATCCGACCCGGGCCGCCCAGTTCCGTGGAACCCGAGCCCGCGTGCGTCAGCCTTTCGTGACTCGCGAGATGGGCCAGCGTCTCCTTCGTCGCGTGATCGCAATACGCCTTCGAGTTGCGCCAGAACTCGCGCCAGCGCCGCGCGAAATCCTCCATGACGAAGTTGCCACCCGTCGCCTCCAGCGATTCCATCAGCACCAGCACCTGATCGCCATAATGCGTTTGCGCGCCGCGCGCCTTGCCGGCGTGGTAGCTGCCCGGCGGCGGCTCGAGCAGCCCGGTCACGCGCCCGAATTGTTGCGCGAGTTCGTCCTGCTCGTAGATCCAGTGTGACGCGAGCGCCAGCGAGTCGGCAACCAGCGTTGCCTCCAGCAAGCCCGCGTACCGGTCGCGTAGGGAAAGAGCACCGCTCATAGGCGAACTTAACCGCTGAGCGCGGGTCCGCATCTCCTTTTTCGCAACGGCGAGGCGGCCGCAAAAGCTCGTGACAAACCTCGCACGCCCCGTATGCTGACCCTCCCTGCACTCGTGGCGAAATGGCAGACGCGCACGCTTGAGGTGCGTGTGGGGTAACCCATGGGAGTTCGAGTCTCCCCGAGTGCACTT
>CAZZYY010000254.1:0-2004 GCA_964658475.1 uncultured Candidatus Methylacidiphilales bacterium
CCTCGAATACAAGACGCAGGTCTTCCTCAACGGCGCAGGCGACCACTACCGCACGCGCATGACCCACACCATGGAGGTCTCCTGCATCGCGCGCACCATCGCCCGCTCGCTCGGCCTCAATGAGGACCTGACCGAGGCCATCGCCCTCGCGCACGACCTCGGCCATCCGCCCTTCGGCCACCTCGGCGAGGCCACGCTCAACAAGCTCATGGCCGATCACGGCGGCTTCAAGCACAACGCGCAAAGCCTACGCGTGGTCGAGGAGCTCGAGCTGAAATATCCCGAGTTCAACGGCCTCAACCTCACGTGGGAGGTCCGCGAAGGACTGCACAAGCCCTTCCGCCCCGGCGAACTCGAGGAAGGCTTCACCCAGCCCTCGCTCGAGGCGCAGGTCGTCGACGTCGCCGACGAGCTCGCCTACATCTGCCACGATCTCGACGACGGCCTCGACTCCGGCCTCATCCACGAGCCGGAACTCCGCGGACTCGATCTCTGGCGCACCACCCAGGAGCGCGCCCTGCGCGATTACCCGCATCTCGAGCCCGAACGCGGTCGCAACTACGTGCTGCGCTGCCTCCTCGGCACCCTCGCCGACGACGTCATCGCCTGGTCCGACGCCGCCATCAAGAAGGCCGCGCCGCAGAACAGCGACGAAGTCCGCCGCCAGCCCGCGCTCATCGCCTTCTCGCCGGAGATCGACAAGGTCGCGCGCGAGCTGCTCACCTTCCTTTACAGCCGGCTCTATCATCACCCCGCCATCGCCGCCATCAACCGCCGCTCCGCCGAGGGCCTCACCCAGCTCTTCGACCTCCTCATCGGCCATCCCCACCTCCTCAGCCCGCAGTTCGAGACCCGCGTGAAAAAGGACGGCATCCACCGCGCCACCTGCGACTACCTCGCCTGCCTCACCGACCGCCAAGTCTACGTCCAGCACCAGAAGCTCATCGGCGGTCTCCCCAGCATCGACAACGTCCGCCTCCAGCAACCCGCGCTGTTTTAGTCCTCGTCCCACATCCAACTTGGGACGAGAAAACCTCCGAAGGTAGCCGGCATCGGCCCGATGCCGGAGCCGCAGCAGCGGCGGAATCAGCCCGGAAAAGACAGGGCGTCCGGCCTTCTATTATTCGCTCGATCCTAAAGAGCCTTCCACTTGGCGGTCTCGGGATGCTCGAACGTAACAACAATCTCATCCTGATTATAGGCCACCAAAGGCGAACCTTGGTAGAGAACGGAAAATTCCTTGCTCAGCCGCTCGTTCCGATAAACGTCGAGCAGGTATAAATCGCCCGTTTTCGTCTTTTTGACAAACCTCCAATTTACCCGTGGGTCGTCGGGACGGTTTCCCGACATCTCCCAGCCTCCCTGAAATTCAGGCGACACAATTTTTTTGGCGGACTTTACCAGACCATGATTTTTGAAAGGGATCGTCTCCGCGTGGCCGACATCTGTCCCGAAATCCACGGTAATTTGGACGTCCGGGTACCTAAACGAGGACCTATAATCGTAATCACCCGCCCGCGCTCCGACTCCCGTCGCAACCAAGATAGGGAGTGCGACCCACCGCCAGTAGTTCATCTGGAACTTTCTTAACAGGCATTCGAACGGCGTAAAGGCCTGCCTTTTCACCCTTATCGAGTTGGATCACCACCACCCCAACCCTCCGCAGGTAGCCGCCATTGGCCCGATGGCGGTCGCGGCCGAAAAACCTCGGACAGCGCCAATCATCCGCGCGCGATCCAAAAGAGAAGCGTCGCGTAACACCCCCTCCCTCGACGAGCGCGGAATGGAACTCGACCCCCACCATTCCGCATCTCCTCCTCGCGCCCAGCGTCGGGCCGACGCCGGCTACCTTATTCTGCACGGCGTATCCCATAACCCCGAAAATTTTAGCTCCAATAAGCCAAACAAGCCCCGCAGTGATAACACCTTTCCGCCAGCTATGATAAACTATAGCGCCTTGCCCTCGAAAAACAGCGCCAATAAACCCCACCAATCGCTCCTGCG
>CAZZYY010000255.1:0-1636 GCA_964658475.1 uncultured Candidatus Methylacidiphilales bacterium
CAAAGTTCTTCCCGGTCATTCCCAAGACGACGATGCAGCCGTTGGTCATGTACTCGCAACCGTGATCGCCCACTCCTTCCACCACGGCGGTGGCGCCGCTGTTGCGGACCGCGAAACGCTCGCCCACGCAACCCCGGGCAAAGAGCGAGCCGCCGGTCGCGCCGTAGAGCACGGTGTTGCCGCAAATGGAATTGGCCGCAGGATCGAACTTCGAGTTCGGCGGCGGTACGAGAATGATCTCGCCGCCCGACATGCCCTTGCCGACGTAGTCGTTGCTCTCGCCCGTCAGCTTGATCCGCACGCCCTTGACCAGGAACGCGCCGAGGCTCTGGCCCGCGCTGCCGCTGAGGTTCAGCTCCAGCGTCCCGTCCGGCAGCCCGTCGTCGCCGAAACGGTAGGCGATCTCGCCCGAGAGCATGGTGCCGATGCTGCGGTTGGTGTTCTTGACCTTGTACTTGAGGCTGAGCGCGCGCTTGGTTTGCAGGCAGCTCTTGGCGTCCTGCAGGATCACCTCGTCGAGCGGCCGGTCCTCGAGCTTGTCGTTGCGCTCCCAGGTGTGGAAACGGGGCGTGACGTCGTCGAGCTTCGGCATGGCGAGCAGGCGGGAAAGGTCGAGCAGGTTGGCCTTGGGATGATCGGGAATCTGGCGCTGAACCAAAAAATCGGCGCGGCCGATGATGTCGTTGAGCGACCGGGCCCCGACTTGCGCGAGGTAACGCCGCACCTCCTCGGCCACGGCGTTGAAGAAGAGCACGACGTTCTCGGGCGTGCCCTTGTACTTGGCGCGGAATTTTTCGTCCTGGCTGGTGACGCCGACCGGGCAGGTGTTGAGGTGGCACTTGCGCACGTAGACGCAGCCGGTGGCGATGAGCGCCGCGGTGCCGAAGTTGAATTCCTCCGCGCCGAGCATGGCGGCAATAAGGATGTCGAGGCCGGTCTTCATCCCGCCGTCGGTGCGGAGCGTGACGCGGTTGCGCAGGCCGTTGAGGAGAAGCACCTGGTGCGCTTCCGCCAGGCCGAGCTCCCACGGGCCGCCCGCGTTCTTGACCGAGGAAAGTGGCGACGCGCCGGTGCCGCCATCGTGGCCGGAAATCAACACGATGTCGGCGTAGGCCTTGGCCACGCCCGCGGCGATGGTGCCGACGCCCGCCTCGGCGACGAGCTTGACGCAGACCTTCGCGCGCGGATTGACCTGCTTCAGGTCATGGATGAGCTGCGCGAGATCCTCGATGGAATAAATGTCGTGGTGCGGCGGCGGGGAGATGAGCGTCACGCCCGGCGTGCTCCGGCGCAGCTTGGCGATGACGCCGCTGACCTTGTGGCCCGGAATCTGGCCGCCCTCGCCCGGCTTGGAACCCTGCGCCATCTTGATCTCGATCTCGGTCGCGCTGGCCAGGTACTCGGCGGTGACCCCAAACCGGCCCGAGGCCACCTGCTTGATGCGGCTGTTCTTCGAGTCGCCGTTCTCCATCGGCGTGAAGCGCGCGCGGTCCTCGCCGCCCTCGCCGGAATTGCTCTTGCCGCCGATGCGGTTCATCGCGATAGCCAGCGTCTCGTGCGCCTCGGGCGACAGCGCACCGAGCGACATGCCGGCCGTGGTGAAACGACGGCGGATGTCTTCCACCGGCTCGACTTC
>CAZZYY010000256.1:0-1591 GCA_964658475.1 uncultured Candidatus Methylacidiphilales bacterium
ATTTCCAAGCGCATCGAGGACGCCGAGGCCATGGTGCAGAAGCACCTCAACCGTTTCGGCTTTACCGCGCGGGAATATCTCAACCTCGCCCGCAAGCTCGAGCAGGGCCGCGAGCGCTTCGACCGCGTCATCCAAGACAAGAAGATCGACAGCCGCGACAAGTATCTCGCCACGCTCAAGGCGCTCGTCCGCAGCGTCGAGAGCGCCAACACCAAGGCCGAGCAGGCTTACGGCAAGGTGACCAAGGCCCGCGGCGGCCGCAACGAGTCCAAGGCGGACAAGGAATTCGCCAAGGCCGACGCCGCGCTGCAGAAGCTCTTCATCCGATTCTATTACAAGCAGAAGGTGACCGAGGAATTCGTCGCCGTCTGCGAGCACCATCATCACGAGCTCGTCGAGGCCGAGCATCAGCTCGACCGCCTGCACAAGTCGCGCAGCAAGAGCAAGGAGCACCACTCCCACGTCAAGGAGCTCGAAGGCAAGCTTGACGACATCGAGTTGCAGGTGCGCATGCCGCTGCCCCGCTTCCATGAGGACCATCACCAGCTCATGGACTGGCTGCGCAAGGCGCACAAGGCCAAGACCGAGATGGTCGAGGCCAATCTGCGCCTCGTCATTTCCATCGCCAAGAAGTACACCAACCGCGGCCTCTCCTTCCTCGACCTGATCCAGGAGGGCAACATGGGCCTGATGAAGGCGGTCGAGAAATTCGAGTACCGCCGCGGCTACAAGTTTTCCACCTACGCCACGTGGTGGATCCGCCAGGCCATCACCCGCTCCATCGCCGACCAGGCGCGAACCATCCGCATCCCGGTGCACATGATCGAGACGATCAACAAGCTCATGCGCGTGCAGAAGCAGCTCGTCCAAGAGTTCGGCCGCGAGCCCACGCCCGAGGAAGTGGCGGAGGAAATCTGCCTGCCCGTCGAGCGTGTTCGCGCCGTGCTGCGCATGGCCCAGCAGCCCATCTCGCTCCAGGCCCAGGTCGGCGATAGCGACGACACCACCTTCGGCGATTTCATCGAGGACAAGAGCGCGGAAAACCCGTCCGAGATGACGGCGTACGCGCTGCTCAAGGAAAAGATCCGCGACGTTCTCGACACGCTCACGGAACGCGAGCGCGCGGTGCTCGAGCAGCGCTTCGGCCTGGTCGACGGCTACTCCCGCACGCTGGAGGAAGTCGGCCGCCAGTTCCGCGTCACCCGCGAGCGCATCCGCCAGATCGAGGCCAAGGCGCTTCGCAAGATGCGCCACCCCACCCGCATCCGCCATCTCCACGGCTTCCTCGAAGCCGACGAGAACGCCGGGCTGATTTAAGTTCATCCCCGCCGTATCGCTCGTTTTTTAAATTGGGGATCGAGACGTACCTGGATCGCGAATCGGAGATGGATGAAAAGCACGGCCGCTTCTAGTCGTGCCTGAAGTACTGGACACGGAAACGCGTGAACAGGCAGCAGGAAGGAGATAAAACAGGACGTGGCTTCAAACGTTGAGTTTATTCAACGATTGCAATCGGTGCGCGCCCTCGCGGCTTTGGCCGTCGCGGGCGAGCATACCATTGAATGCTTCCGTTTCGACGGGAAATCGGATC